>CAZYHI010000001.1:0-58860 GCA_964647515.1 uncultured Micavibrio sp.
TCGTACCGTCCTGATTTATTTGATGCTGATAAAGCCAGAGACATCTATACACCTTTAATAAAGTGGCAAAAAAATTCCGTTGATTTTTGGCTCGCAGAAACCATGTCCTCTACCGCCGAAGCAAAGCTTCTCGCTGATATGACCAAAGACACAGATAAAGATTTTTGGCTAGCTTACAGCCTAACCGATGATGTCACACCTGACCAGCCGGCGACATTGCGCTCTGGCGAAACAATCGAACAAGCCATTGAAACCGCGCTTGAAATCAATGCTGATGCTTTGCTGTTTAACTGCTCCCAACCCGAAGTCATGGCCGCGGCATTAGAAGCGGTTCAAAAAAGCAATATCACCATCCCTTATGGGGTCTATGCCAACACATTTCCGCCCAAACCCGCGGAATATTTTGCCAATGATCCCGAAAATGATGTTAAAATGCGTGATGACATAACCCCCGAAGAATATCTGCGTTATGCGCAAGAATGGGTCGGTTTAGGCGCGACCATCATTGGCGGTTGCTGCGGTATTGGCCCGCAACATATTGAAAAATTGGCAGCATTAAACAAATAAGGCGATAAAGTCTTTCAGCACCATCATGCTCTGTGTTAAAATGCTCTAATCATGGTTGATTTTACGACATCCTTATTACGTGAAAAATTTACAATTACCGAAAAACTGGACAAAAAGGCTGACCCCCTTGTTGCCCTCAGTAATCGTGTTGTCGTTCCGTTAATCAGTGCGGATAAAATTGACAATGAAACTTTTGTTATCCGAACACAAAATATGCATAGCTGCGCGCGATTTGCCGCCGCCATTACAAAAGAATTTTTTGAACGCGGGACAATCGCCAACCGTGCCATTCCTCTACAATGGAATGAAATATGGTTAGATGTTATCAAAGGGTATGAGCGTGATTGGAACAAAGACATTTGGTGTGCCATCTATCACAAAGGGCGCATCATTTATCAAAAAGGTGAGCACCATCCTTTCCTCGATATCATTGAACAATGTGATGCCACCAATAAAGAAGAATATAGTAAAAGTATTTCAGTGGCTGAAGATGCTTTTACAAAAGCGGGAAAAGACGTTGATATTCGTCATGAATCAAATGTTGCGCTGATTACAGCCTGCACAGATGAACAAGCAAAAGCAGGAATTATTATTCGTGCGGCGGGAAGTACAACAACATTCAACTACACGGCGACACCAAATTTAAAAACACCTAAACCCATTCACGCGCACACAACGCTAACCGTTGCCGCCGCTTTTTTAGAAGGCGTGCAACTGGCTTTTCAGGTAGGCTTGCTCAATAAAAGGTTAGAGTATGGATTAATGGATCGATTTTCTGATGAAGAACGACAACATAAAAGGGCTACCGCACGCCTTCTTAATTTAGACCGCGCCATTGGTATATATGAACAGCAATTTACAGTCACCTATCGTCCTGATCGTCCCATATTCAAAGAAATGGTCGAAAGGGCGGAAAAAGCGGCTATTCGTATCCTCAAAGATGAGGTAAGCGATAAAATCTCTGGTGGGGCAAAATCATCAAGCAGTTGGGTTGAATAATCTACTTATTCAAATACTTCGCCATAAATGGCGCACCATGCTGTGTTGTAAATTTTTCTGCATAGCCCAGTGCTTCATAATATTCTTTATGATATTCAGCAGCTAGCATCACCATCGCTTTATCAAACATCATAAGCTCATCTAAAATATACTGCTCACATGCCCTCACTAAAGAAGCCGCTATACCCTGCCGACGATACTCTTCTTTTGTGCCTAACCAGCTAATACTATAAGTATCAGGCGTCAAGAACACTGGTGTTACGACAGACATACCAACAACTTGATCTTGATCATTCAGCCCAATAAATGTGTTAGGCTTATAAACATAGTCGCTCAAACTAGCAGGAAAATCTTTATCAGCAATATGTCGCCATTTTTCTCCAAAACAACCGATACAAACATCAATTGTTTCTTGAAGCTTTGATTGATCCAACAACTGAATTTTATAATTCATTTTTAAGCAGCCAAGTCGCGCAGAACATAATGTAAAATACCGCCGTGGCGGTAATAATCCACCTCGTCCAATGTATCAATACGAGACATCAGTGCGACTTCTTCGCTTGAACCATCGGCACGTGTGATTGTCATACTGACATCTTGTTGTGGCTTCATATCACCAGCGATGCCAGAGATATCAAAAGTTTCAGAGCCATCAAGGTTTAAACTCTCACGGGTTACGCCATCTTTAAAGACGAGCGGTAGAACGCCCATCCCCACTAAATTTGATCTATGAATACGCTCAAAACTTTCAGCAACCACAGCTTTCACACCCAACAACCTTGTTCCCTTCGCCGCCCAATCACGCGAAGAGCCCGTACCATATTCTTTACCCGCAATCACAACCAACGGCGTGCCAGCCTCTTGATATTTCATTGACGCATCATAGATACTCATCTGCTCATCATCAGGAATATATTTTGTGTACCCCCCTTCAACATTATCGAGCATAAGATTTTTAATACGGATATTACCGAATGTTCCGCGCATCATCACTTCATGATTTCCACGACGAGAACCGAATGAGTTAAAATCTTTCGGACCAATTTGATGAGAACTTAAATATTCCCCCGCAGGACCAGCCTTCTTAATCGCGCCAGCTGGTGAAATATGATCTGTCGTCACACTATGCCCTAACAAAGCCAGCGCACGTGCGCCTTTAATGTCCGCGGTGTCATCGGTTGTTTTTTCCATCCCATCAAAAAATGGCGGATTTTTCACGTAAGTTGAACCAGGCGCCCAATCATAAGTTTGCCCTGCATCATCCGCGCCAATGGCTTGCCATTCTTTCGTGCCCTTGAACACATCACCATAACGTTCGGTAAACATGGCAGGTGTCAAACATTCTTCAACAGTTTTGCGAATTTCCTCATTGCTCGGCCAGATATCTTTCATGTAAACATCATTGCCTTCCGTATCCTGACCAATTGGGTCTTTATAGAGATCAATGTTTAGCGACCCTGCTAGCGCATACGCCACAACCAATGGCGGTGATGCCAAATAGTTCGCCGTGACATGTGGGCTGATACGCCCTTCAAAATTTCTGTTTCCTGACAACACACCACAAACCGTTAAGTCATTATCCTCAATTGCTTTGGTAATCTCAGGTGATAGTGGGCCAGAATTTCCGATACAGGTCGTACAACCATAACCGACCAGATTAAAACCCAGCGCATCCAAATCATCTTGCAAGTTTGCGCGTTCAAGATACTCCGTCACCACTTGTGACCCAGGGGCGAGCGATGTTTTCACCCACGGCTTCACGCTTAAACCTTTGGCAAGCGCATTACGCGCCACCAGTCCAGCCGCCACCATCACATCGGGGTTTGATGTATTTGTACAAGAAGTAATCGCCGCAATCGCCACATTACCATCGACCATATCAAATTCTTGCCCCATGACCGCGCTCGATTTTTGGTTCGGCACATGTTTTTTGAACGCAGGCGCAGCATCACTCAACGCAATTCTATCTTGCGGACGTTTCGGCCCCGCGATGGATGGCACAACATCCTGCAAATTCAATGACAAAGTTTTGGTGAATTCAGGCTCATGCCCCTCTTCTCTCCACATGCCTTGCTCTTTGGCGTAGGCTTCAACCAGCGCAACGCGGTCTTTATCACGTCCTGTAAATTCGAGGTATCTTATCGTCTCCGCATCAATCGGGAAGAAGCCACAAGTCGCGCCATATTCAGGTGCCATGTTGGCAATCGTCGCACGATCTGCCAGTGACAAGTTCTGCAAACCATCACCGTAAAATTCGACAAACTTACCCACCACGCCCAGCTCGCGCAGCATTTCAACAACAACCAGAACCAAGTCCGTCGCTGTTGCGCCTTCTTTTAATTGACCTTCAAGTTTAAAGCCCACCACTTCGGGAATTAACATGGAGACAGGCTGACCCAGCATCGCTGCTTCGGCTTCAATACCACCAACGCCCCAACCCAAAATACCAAGACCGTTAATCATTGTCGTGTGTGAGTCCGTCCCCACTAAAGTATCAGGATACGCAACATCACTGCCGTTTTGGTCTTTTTCCATCCAAACAGTTTGGCCCAGATATTCTAGATTCACTTGGTGACAAATCCCCGTTCCCGGTGGCACAACGCGAAAATTATCAAACGCATCTTGTCCCCATTTTAAAAACTCATAACGTTCGCCATTACGTTCAAATTCACGTTCAACATTGGCACTAAAGGCACGCTCGGTTCCAAACTCATCGACCATCACAGAATGGTCAATGACTAGATCTACCGCGCTTAACGGGTTAATTTTTTGCACATCACCGCCAAGGTTTTTAATCGCCTCACGCATCGCCGCCAAATCAACCACGGCAGGCACACCTGTAAAATCTTGCAACAGAACACGCGCAGGACGATAGGCTATTTCCTTGGTTGAGCTTTTTGTATCCAGCCAATCTGCCACCGCTTGGACATCATCAGTTGTGACAGAACGTCCATCTTCATAACGCAATAAGTTTTCTAACAAGACTTTAAGGCTAAACGGCAGTTTAGAAATATCACCGATTTTCTCCGCCGCCGCTTTCAGGGAAAAATAATCATATGATTTTCCATTCACTTCCAGTGTTTTACGTGTGCCTAAAGTGTCTTGTCCTGTTTGTGTCATGGTCTGTCGTTTTCCTTATAAAGCGTTGCAATAAAAAACTATTCGTCAGAGTAGCATAAAGAATTACAAGCGTGAATCTTTAATACAAGATGTTTTTACGTATTGTTATTGACATAGTATTTAAGCGCGTTATAAAAGACCTATAATTTATTAAGGAAATGTGAAAGATGGTTATAAACAAAGGACAAAAAAAAGAAGATAACGGATTTGAGCAAGAAGAAAAGCTATTTAGACTAACTGAACAGTGGGTCATGGCTTCTCCACAACTTATTAATTTACGTAAAACTATTTCTGAAGAAAAACTCTATGCCGTTGTGTTGAATACAATATTTAATTCAGAAGTCCAATCAGAAGCGCGGATATTATTGGGGAAAATAGAAAAAATTAGCGAACCACAGACAACCGAAGCAGAACTTGAAGAAAATATAAAATTTGTACCTTCAAGCAGAACATATTTTAAAAATACAATCGAAGCAGCATTAACCTCTGAAACAATTAACGCAAATGCGTCAGGCTATGAAAATAAAGAGCAGTTAAAAACTTACCGTACACTTGCTGCTCAGTACTGCGGATCACCAAAATATGGGACAGGCAGCTAAAAAACCCGCAACTAGCTTCACAAATGAAAAATTGAAATAAAATTACAATAAAAAACATAATTTGACGTAATTTCGTCACATTTATATGAGAGTATAGAAGAATAAGATTAAGTCTCTTATTTGAATTTATAAATAGTTTGCTCAACAAATAGATATCCGTTACTTCCCGCCGAAGTGACGGATTTTCTCTATGAAACCTCTGTGTCTCCGCGCCTCTGTGGTTCAATTTTTTTTAACCACACAACCAACGCAAAGGCGCGAAGCCGCAAAGCTTACAGTTTTATGCCGAACGCTTTGCGATTCAATGGGGCGATTCAATGGGGCGATTCAAAAAATTGTGAATTTTCTATATTCTTTATAACCTCTACGGTTACATCTATTAGATTTCTTTAACGCCGTCCACGCTTACGACGACTCTTACACCTGATACCAATAGACTCATATTCTTCTAAATTATCAATAGCTTGCTGCTGAGTTCTACGTTCTTGATTAAGACTATCATTAAGCCGTATCAACACATCATGGAATGAGTTTTTAATAAGGTTAAGCTCCCCTTCCAGATCATCTTTATGAACGGGGCCAAACGTCCCCCCCTTTGCATCAAGCACATCAGATAAGGCACGCCCAATGAAGTTGTGGTAACGATTAACCAGCTTTTGATCGACTTCAACATGTTTAAATTCATGCGCCAATATCGCGCTATGCATACAACTGCCCTTTGGAAACTCACTAGCCACAAAAATTGTCGGGTCAAGGTTAATTTCCACATCAATGGCTTTTAAGAAAATACAGCTTTGCTGGGTCAGAGGATGCGTCTCATGAAGAAAAGAAATGTTATTTTTCAATTGGATAGAACCACTCATTAAACCGCTAACGCTGGTTTTATGTTGTGGACCATAAGGCGAAATCGTATCGACATCGACACTATTAAGTTGCGCCTTGGTTTTGGTAAAATCATATTTCACGTGGCTTCTACTGGGGCGTACATTAATCCGAGGCGGGATTTTGGCCTTACACTCCATCGCCCAAGAGGGCTTAGGCGTATAAAATGCAAAAAACAGAGCTATAACAAGGATAAGTGGGCGATACACGTGAGGATTCTTTTTGAAATTGTTAACTTATTAAAACAAACTATTCCTATTTTAACGCAGTTCGGTTACAAAATGCTAAAGAATAGTGAATGAAAGGCTAAAAAAATGGTACTGATCGGAACAATACTTATATATGCATTGAAAATCTTCTTTTGGATTATCATCATGCAAGTTGTCTTAAGCTGGCTAATCGCTTTTGAGGTCATCAATGTTCGCAACGCACAAGCACAGAACCTCATCAAACTTCTTAACAAAATCACTGATCCTGTTTTTAAACCTTTACGAAAAATCATTCCTGCCATCGCAGGGATTGATATAACGCCAATTATTATTATCTTCGCTATTTCTATCTTACAAAGTTTTATCGCCAAAATATTTATTTACGGAGCGTATTAACCCGATGAGCGCAGAGATTATTGATGGCAAAGCCATTGCGAACGCCTTAAAAGAAGACATCAAAAAAGATGTCACCGCCTTAAAAGAAAAAGGCATCACCGTTGGCTTGGCTGTTATTTTGGTCGGTGATGATCCTGCATCACACGTTTATGTCCGCAATAAAATAAAATCCTGCGAAGCGGTTGGTATCGTCAGCACAGAACAACGTCTTGATGAAAGCACGACAGAACAAGAAATCCGTCACGTTATCAAAAATCTAAACACCAACCCTGATGTCCATGGTATTCTACTACAACTTCCCTTACCTGATCATTTATCCGATGTCCAAGAAAGCTTGGTTCAGCAAATTGAACCGCACAAGGATGTCGATGGTTTAACCACCCTGAATGCGGGTAAATTATTTTTAGGGCATGGTGATGGTTTAACGCCCTGCACCCCGCAAGGATCGCTTCGTCTTATCAAGTCCGTTGAGAAAAATTTAAGCGGCAAACATGCCGTTGTTATTGGTCGCTCTAACTTATTTGGAAAGCCTATGGCGCAATTATTGCTCCAAGAAAATTGTACCGTGACCATAGCGCATTCTCGCACCAAAGATATTGAAAGCGTGTGCAAGCAGGCCGACATTTTGGTCGCCGCCGTTGGGCGCACCGAAATGGTCAAAGCGAACTGGGTTAAAGACGGCGCGATTGTGATTGATGTCGGGATTAACAGAATGCCAGCGACAGACGAAAAACCGAAAGGTTACCTCCTCGGCGATGTTGATTTTGACGCAGTTAAAGAAGTTGCCTCCGCCATAACCCCCGTCCCCGGCGGTGTAGGCCCCATGACCATCGCGTGTCTACTGGCGAATACGGTCAAAGCAGCGGGTTAGTTTTTGTTGACATAATGTAAAAACTTTTGTATTATCCGCGAATGCATGACGTCTTTGAAGAATTTAACAAACACTGTAAAAAAAAGCGAACCTCGCTAGGTTGGGCATTTTTCAATACCGTTTCATATCACTTAAATAAACACGATCTATTACCAACGGCCAAACAACCTCAAGCATTACAAATTGCACGGTTAACGAAGTTAATGCAAAAAATACTTAAAGGGGAAGAAGATAAAGAGTCTATATATGACATGGATTTGGAACGCATTGCACCCCTTGGAACAGAAGCTGAAAAAATCTTAATCAACTTAGATTACAGCGAATATTTCAAAAACTTAATACGAAATACATGCGACGAAACCATGCAATATCTAATTGCAAACCATTGGAAGGACATTGAACAATTAAAAAACCTCCCCCTACAAGAACGTAAAAAATTTCTTCAATCCGTCCATGAATTAGCTATTAAAAATTTTCAAAAACAAATGGTAAATCATTCAGATTTTTCAGAACAAATTAACCCTTTAACTTTGGATTGTATTATCAGTGATTTGAACGAAGGTGATATAAAGCATAAAATTATAGAAAAATTTAGTAAGTATGCTGTTTTCGCTTCTACAATAGCATCTGGTCGTATTGGGTATTATCATCGTGATGATGCTAAACCAGCGCCAATGCTAAGCAACATAATGCATGAAACGGTGCACGCTATAGAGTTAAATTTAGCTAATATATATTACAAAAATAAGGATTTAATCCCCCCTACACTTAAAAGAGATGCTAGACTAATGTACCTATCTATAACATCTGATAGTGGAAAAGGCATTTCTTTTGAACATTTATACTTACTACAGCACTTCGAAAGAATGGCTTATGAGATAGATGACAGAGCGCAGAAGCATATAAAGAAAAAATTACAACATCTGAACGATCCGACAATAGAGCAGTGTATTATTGGAAAATATAATGGTACTCCACCCTACGAAGTAAACAAAATACTTCAAGCAGAACCATGATAAAAATCTCTACTCCCCCTGCGCTTTTGTGAAACCGTCCGCGCCATCAAAGCTGTGGAGCATCAGGGCGTTGGTGAAGTTCATATCGGCGGCGTTGAGGTTTGAGAGCAACTCAACGACTTCGGATGTTTTTACCGTTGCACCATCTTTGCCCAAAAAACGCAAACGCCAATTATCGGTACAGAAAGTTTCCGCCGCACCATCAGGCCAAACTTTAACCCCACGGTTGGAAATAATATGCAGGTCAATGTTATCCGTCAGGCATGGCTTCACCAGCGCGGCAAGGTCATCAGGCTTACCTTCGTAATTCAAACCAATATCAACACCGATACGCTCTTTCTTCTCTGGCGTGATTTTTTTCAATGGCGGAATGACGATGCCTTTTGATTCACTATTATACGCCACCTCTGGCAAGGTCGATGGGGTTTGCCCTAAACGTTCAATCACGGCGGCGGTAAATTCATCCGTGCCAACGCGTTTTTTACTATGCCCTTCACGGTAAATATCGCCGGTATGGATTCCATCCTCGATTGTTTTTTTCCACGCATTGTGGATTTTTGTCGCGACATCGCCTTGCCCAATATGCACCAGCATCATAATCGCACCCAAAATCAAACCCGATGGATTGGCAATCCCCTGCCCTGCAATATCTGGCGCACTACCATGTACGGCTTCAAACATCCCAAAGTCCAAGCCAATGTTAGACGAGCCGCCAAGCCCGACGGACCCCGTGACTTCAGCGGCCACGTCAGAAACAATATCACCATATAAATTCGGCAACACCACCACATCAAACATGCCGGGGTTGGCGGCAACCTTCGCTGTGCCGATGTCAATAATCATATGGTCTTGTTCAATGTCGGGATATTCTTCACCAATTTCATCAAAGACTTTATGGAACAAACCATCAGCCATTTTCATGATGTTATCTTTGGTCATACAAGTGACTTTTTTACGACCATTCGCCCGCGCATATTCAAACGCATAACGCACAATGCGCTCCGTCCCTGGACGAGAGATCAGCTTCAGCGAAGCCATGACTTGTTGGGACTGACGATACTCAATCCCACCATAAAGATCTTCTTCATTCTCACGAATGATAACCAAATCCATATCATCATGGTGCGTTTCCACATAGGGCGCATAGGCGACACACGGACGTACATTGGCGAACAGCCCCAATGTTTTACGCACCGTCACATTAAGTGATTTAAACCCACCGCCTTGCGGTGTCGTAATCGGTGCTTTTAAAAATATCTTGGTACGGCGTAGGCTTTCCCATGAACTATCCGCGATGCCCGATGGCACACCACTTTCATACACCGCTTTACCAATTTCAATTTCCTCAATGTCCAGCCTTGCGCCCGCGGCTTCTAAAACCTGCAAAGTCGCGTCCATAATCGCGGGACCAATCCCGTCTCCACGGGCGATAGTAATGGGTGTATTTTGAGCTGACATGTGGTAACCTTTCTTAACTTTTAGGCGTCATTACACGGTCAATCTCTTATTGAATCCGTGTAATCTAAGCACCATAGATTGCACGAATAAATCATGCAATGACGAATAGCAAGTTAGATTATACGCGCTTCAAAATCCTAGTCGAGAGAAAGTTCAACCATGTCCCGCTTAAAAGGTGAAAGTCTGAAGATTATTGCTATTATCATGATTGGTTGGACATGCTTCGCCTTTGCTGATGCTTTCATAAAGCACCTATCCGCTAGTTATAACCCTTCTCTTATTGCCGCATACGGCGCGGGAATCAATGTTATTATATTATCCATTGTCATTATCTATCTATACGGTTTAAAAGGATTTAAATGGAATAATCCACTCTGGTGTTTCATCCGTTTAATTTCTAGCGGTATCATATCATGCTGCGTTGTACAGGCTCTATCCAGAATGCCCATCGCTGATATGTATGGTATTGTGTTTAGCTCCCCTTTCATTGGAGTCATTTTAGCTTACCTACTATTAAAAGAACAAGTTGGATGGCACCGATGGGTGAGTATTGCCATAGGCTTTTTAGGTGTTCTTATTATCATCGGACCACAATTTGAACATGTCAATATGGGTATATTATTTGCCATGTTTGCTGCTTTATTCATGGGAGTAAACAACACAATTATCAGAAAAATTGGTAAGCAAGAAAATACTGTAAATCTAAGTTTGCTCGCTTTTATAGGACAAACACTTGTCAATACATATGTTGCTTGGGATGATATAGACACAATAACGATAAACAATGCTCTTTTGTTTTCAGGGCAGGGATTCTTAATTTTAGCTGGTGTGTTATTAACGACTTACGGAATATCTCACGCTAAAAATGCCGCTAGTATTGCGCCCTTTTTATATGTACAAGCCATATGGGGCGTTGTGTTTGGTTATATCTTCTTTGATGATATACCGACAGCCGCCACGATTCTAGGCCTTATAATTGTTGTTGGTGCGGGATTATATATGATCTATCGGGAAAAACAGTTGGGGAAGAAGTAATTAGAAACGTCATTGCGAGTCCAAATTTATTTGGACGAAGCAATCTCTTTCAATATTATTAGATTGCCGCGTCAGCCTAAAGGCTTCCTCGCAATGACAATTTCCTTTACTCATTAAAATAAATGGCCTGTGATGGCATATCTTTGGTAATTTCAATTTTCTTTTTCGGCGTGGGGGTAAAGCGCCCCTGCGGAGACAGCTTCTTATCCTCGCTCCGTTTATACACATAGATTCCTAGCACTGATAAGCCAACGCCCCAAATTGTACTCAGGCTCGCCATACCTTGTAAAATATGTCCCGCTTTTTCAGTTTCAAACACAATAATATAGGCCAGCCCGCACATCTGCGCCGCCCATGTCACCGCCATGATATAACCAAATGTCGGTCGCATACGGCGAACATATTTATCGGTGGAATTTATCTCGCTACGCAAAGATTCATTGACCTCATGCAAGCGCGCCTCTACTTCCGCCACCCGCATCCGTGCTATGACTTCGGCATGACGATGTGCTTCGATGAGTTGTTCTTGCGAGATCAAACCACCCGCAAGCGCTTCATCGACTTTGTTCAACGCCTCGCTTGCGCTTTTTGCCACAGGATTATCAATGCGGGATAAAGCCTGCGCGACAAATTCAATAAGTAACGGTAAGCCAATTTTTGAAAGTATAGTTGTGAGCATGTTTTTATTTCCTTTCTACTTTTCGTCATTGCGTCAAATATTGAATTGACATAATTTGTATTCGTTGTTACTATCCCACCCAGAGGTAAACATGGCGAAGCACGCAAAAACACTGACGGAATTTTTTGACGAAGAAGCGTTAGCTTCTCGCAAAATAGCTTTTACGACTATTGATGTGCAAAACCACTTCACAAACCCAGCATTCGGTGTCCATGGCACTCCTCTTACAAATCAAGTTGCGCAGAGAATTATAAATTATACATCACTATTTAGAGACGCTGGCTTTCCCATTATTCACGTTTATATGAATGATGAAAAAGGTCAGCCTCCTAAAGATTCATATGGCGGATTTCACGATAATTTTCCAAAGAAAACAGATAATTTTGCTGAAAAACAACACCCCTCAGCCCTTTATAAAAATAATAGTCAACTTGAATCCATCATAGATGATCTAGAAATCGTAGGCATATTTGCCGTAGGGTTTTTCACTAGCACATGCGTTCAAATGACGGTTAACGCCGCCGTATTAAAAAAATCGTTAGGCGTTTGTGTTTTAAGCGATCTAGTAAGTGATGCAGATAAAAAAGGTGGCAAAGCTTTGTCAAGAATACAAAGACGTGGCATTTCGGTTATCCAAAGCAATCAATTAAATCTGCATTATAGTTAAGAATTATTCTTCAAAATCATACTTCAACCAACTTATAAAAAATATGCCGACTAATGGTCTTGAGCGGTTTCTCACCCTTCGACCAATAGGGTGACACATAATCCGCATGGTAATGCGTTGCGCCGCCCGTATTATCTTTCAACGTGCCAATGACAGCACGGCGCGCAATGCGCAAACAAGTGGCAAAATGAACGTTTTTATCCGTAACGGTTGTCAGGCGTTTATAACTAGGGTCATTTTTATTCCAACATGAAAACTGATACGGTTTTTGACACACACCAATAATATTATTGCCCCACCAATAACGCCCACCACGTTTTTGTGAAACTTTAACACGGTTCAACACAACATTGGCGACAGCCTCCAACCCCGCATGTGGTTCACCGCGCGCCTCCCCAAATATTGTACGGGCAAGAACATCGACTTCCAATGAACGATAATATTCTTCCTGTTTTATTTTTTCAGAATTTATTGTTTTGAGTTTTTCTTTCTTGTTTTTTTGGGGCGTTAGCTTTGCTGATTTTCGATCATGCGGGCGCAACAACCCAATAATGTTTTTAAACATTGGATTTCCTTTCTTTTTCATAGCCGCTCAGACACATAAATGTGCTACGCGGGTTCTTTGTAATAATTGTCTTGTCGTGAGTTTACCGACGCAAAGCTTCTATCGCTTTGATTTCAATATTTGAAATGCGGTCGTGGAGTTTTTGAACAATATTTTCGATGCGGTTTGATTGTTTGTCATGCTGTTCACGATAATGTTTTAATGAATTTTTATGAACGGCAAACTCAATCAGCAATTCATTAAATTGTTCTGTTTTTTGTTCAACTTTTTTTAAACGATAATAAACCACACCTGCTTGTGCGATAATAACAATAACCGTTATCCAATCATTAATTGAAAATTGTGAAACTTCCATATCTTCTCCTTCTTAAACTTCAAAATCTGTATTTGCCTGATGGTGGCCTTGCGACGCGTTCCATTTTGATTGCGCAGTCGCGTATGTTTTTTTAATCCGCACAGGTTCCAACGACAACGCACCCGCCACCGCATCCAACCCATCATCATGGCCGTTCTTTTTATCTGGTTGCCATTCCATCATCTCAATCAAAAATGGCGTTTTCTTTACCGATTCATGGACATGAAGCGCCCGCGCGGCCAATACTGCATCAAAACTTTCTAAAATCCGTAAGGCTTTATTTTTGGTACTGCTTTTTTCTACCACCGCACAGGCGATATTTTTTCCCCCTAGCTCTCGTCTTAAAATCGCGGGTAAGAATTTCCCTAAACCATTAATCTCAACCGCAACCGAAGGCACATAAAAACGCTGTAACATCTCTGCCACTTGTTGACATTGAAGGGTCGCTTCATCCTCACCTTCACAACACTCAACCTTGATATAAGAGATATGGTGCAGATAATGATTTCCACCCTCATCTGTAAAGACAATAGCCAGAACACTGCTATCACCGTTATTTCCTTTTTTGGCACTACCAAAAGCAGGATCCCACCACGCACTGCATGATACAATGCGGCTATCCATGACATCTAAATAAGATTGTTTTTGCACTTCGCTATAAACCAAATCATCGTCATAAAAATTTAACAAATTATGATCCAGACGGCTGTCTTTTATATTGACAGGTTGCAACATCATTTGCGCCGCAAATTTATGCGGCCCTGCTTGCTTTTTCAAAAGATCAATATCGGCCTTGGTAAATTGTTCTGGCCAAACGCTGTTACCTTCTTTATCCAACAAAGGTTGCTTATACCTGTCGAAGCCAGATAGATATGGCTCTTCTTCATTAATTTCTTTTCGCGCTACATCGCTGTAAATTGAAAAATAACTATGGGGTGTTCCGATATAAAATTGCAGACCACCAGGCACCAAAATAAAATTACTTTCATCAAGACGCTCACGCAAGTTCTCACGCTTTTGTGCTGTATCGGAAGTGTTAGGCACTTCAACATCATCATATAAAATAACGTCCGCGCGACACCCCGTAATATTGGATGTCACCCCTGCGGCCAAGACCGATGGATCACGTAATTCTTTTTGTCTATTTAAGGTAAAGCGATCAGCCGCCCATTGGTCAGGCTTGATCGGTTTTAGATGAGCGGTTAAAGGATGCTTCTCTATTATCTTCCTGATATTGCGCACCATTTTCGAGGACAACTGATTGTCCGCGGCTAACACTAGGATACGCAAATCCGGATCCCGCCAAAGCAGCCACGCCGAGAAGAGTCCGACCAGTGTCGACTTTCCGCATGCCCGAAAGGCCATCATCAAAAGCCGCCTGTTGCCATGCCGCCACGATGTCTCTAACCACATTGCTATCTTGTAGTGGATCAAAGGCGTTGTGTAATTTTGTTTCTTGTTCCATAAGCTTAAGAATAGCGCAAAACTGTATTTTTGCAAAGCTAATTCCTTTCTATCTCTTTAAAATTTAAGTGGCGAATACCATAATAATCACTAAATAGTAATAAAATAATGAATAATGTCACTTGTGAGGAATTTTATTTAAGTCTTCACTGATGCGCTTTTCAGCGGATTTGACCTCTGATTTTATCTGTTCAATATAATCAGACGTGTTTTCTTTCTTTTCTACCAGCTTATAAAACTTCAAAAGAATTTCGATATTAGTCAGCGCAACTTTACATGCCTTGTGAAATTCAATGAAGTTTTTAATGTCTTCTACACTCTCATTTAACGCCTCTTGAGAGTTTCCAAATTTTATAAAATTTTCGTAACTCGCCATAATGCAACGAAGCGCATCGGGTAAAAAATTTTCAATTTGTTGATTGGTTTTTTCTTCATTTTTTATATCATCATTCATATAGTCTTCCCTTTCCTTCAGCAGAACACTTCTAAAACTTACTCACAATATACCAACGGCCACCATCGGATACGACAGTGATGGCGTTATATTGTGCATTCAAAGGTTGAGCAAAGTTATCTGGACCACTACCGCCAAGCTCACTCACCGTAATTCCATTAGAAGACACATCCGTCTTTTTAATCGTCACGGTACGCCCGACGGCTTCGGGGGCATTAGCAGGAGGAAGTCGCGCTTCTAACGCGCCACCGAAAGACGACAACAAATATGTATCAACAGCCATATCAATATCATAAAGACCATTGCCATCAAAAAAGCGCGTGTTCCCTGCTGAACGGTTGGAAGCAATCACAAACCATTCCGCCCCATTGGATAGCACCATCATATAATCATTTTCTGACCCTAAATAATAATTACGGCTATCGGGCCCATTACCATTTTCTTCGGTAACGGTAATCACGTTTTTAGAGCTATCGATCTTTTTGAGCACCATCATCACACCCACCGCATCAGATGCTTGTGGTAATAGCACAGTCAATGCGCCACCAAAGCTTGAGAGTAAATGTACCGAATGCGATATATCCAACGTCAAAACACCACTGGCGTCATTATATTCGGTATCATAACGTTGCAAGGTCGCGTTCATATCCGTCACGGTTGTCCGTTGCAAACGGTTTTTATGCGGAAAACCTGCATTATAAGCGGTGTATTCCCCACCCGATAAATCAAAAATCGCCGAACCATCACTGACTGATAAAAGATTAATAATCGAGGTTTCGATTGAACCATTTTCAAGTTTAATATTCGGCACTTGATTATAACTTTCTGCATAGGGATTAATCAGCAGCGTCTTATCCGAATTTGCACCGATGATAAAACAGCCTTGTGATGTGCCGTGGACGTTGGCTTCACAATCAACGAAGCTGTTATTAAAACGCCCTTGCTCCACAAAAAAACCTGCATTGGAAATTGGCGTCCCTAACGAATAAGCGCGACACGCATGAAATTTATTGGCGTTCGGCGTATCCCCTGCCCCTGTCCGTGTTAGGTGAAATCCATTAACGGCCATTTGTTCAACCAAGACACGGTCAAAATTGTTCCAATAACATGGCTTATTCGTATCATTATAACCGTCCAGTAAAACACCTGTGTTACTACCTACAATGACAATATCGGTAATTGAGTTTTGTACACAAGGACGGTCACGACCAAAAAGTTTAATACCAATATCACCGCCTTCAATTCTGAAATCTGATAGCGTTGCGTAATCTTCAACAACCTCAATCACATTAAATGTTTTATCTTGCGCCAATAAAACGGATCGTTGCCCCGCACCCTTTAAAGTTTGACGCGCGGCAATGGTAATAGGCGCATTTATGAGATACCGCCCTTCAGGAATATAAACACTGTCATAAGCGGCTAAAGCTTGTTGTATCGCCAAAGTATCATCGGTTAAACCATCGCCTTTCGCGCCGAAATCTTTAACCGAAATCACATCTTTAAATTTATCATCGCTGCTGCGTGTGACCGCCCCAATACCAAGCGCGGTATAATCAGGCAGGCCTGTTGCGTTTGATAAAGACACAGCAATGGGGTTTCCATCGCCATCAAAACCAAGACCTTTTCCCGCACGTTGATCACGCGGTGGTAATTCATTATGCCCTTCTGTTTCATGATCGCTATAGCGTAGCATCGGTGATAAATCACGATTGATTTGCTGTATCGATGCGGTTAAATAATCAAGTTCATTATTAATGGCTTGTGCGCTAAAATCTCCACCTTCTAGAAAGTCAGTCACACGCTCCAACGGCAATCGACGCTCTAACGTGACAACGGTGCCGCTTTGTGGTGGTTCATCAAAAGTAACATACCCCCCTGCCGTTTCACCAACATCGGTAATGTCAAAACCACTAAATTGTGGTGCGCCATCAAAATAAATTTTCAAATCTTCACTGGCAAAGATAGGAAAGATATAGGCAAAATCTGTTTGTGTTCCATTGGCGACATAACGCACAAGTGGCGCAATGTCGGGCATTTTTATATGCTCCGTCATTTTTGTGTCCTTTCAATTTTTGAGGATTTATTTGTATTAAGAAGTCAGTTATAGTGAAGGGAGTTAGGCTCCCTCGATAAAAAAATCATATGAAGAAAAATTTAAAAAAAATCATACGCAATCAGTTTTACTGTATAGTATCAGTATTACTTCTTATGTTTTTTATCGTTGTTATTGACGATATTACTGAATCATTATCCACCCTTTATGGCTATGATGATTTTTTTACACATCTATGGAATGTAGGTTTTATTTTTCTAAATCTATCCATGGTTTTTATTTTATATAGTCGAGCAAAAATAATTGGAAAAAGTATAAAAAATATTTTTTCTATAACATCTATAGTGTTTTATTTTCTTTTGCTCTTAGAGGTGAAAATATTTCATTCCGAAAACATGATTACAATTTATATTTTTTTGTTAACTTCTTTTTTATATTTAATAATTCTAACACCCTATATCTTATTAAAGAAAATTTAATCAATCCCTTTTCTTTGGTGATTTTATTAAAACATCTATCAATGCTTTTTGAAAATCCTTCAACACATTATCTAAATGATCTGATTTCTGTCTTGCTAACTCACTGCTGGATTCAGGGTCATCATTGGCCAACATGTCTTCAAGACGCTTTTGATCTTCGGTCATTCTTTCCTTCGTGCGTTGTTCAGAATTCTTCATCACATCAATAAGCTTGTTTCCTTTTTTACGGGCTTTGTTCACTTTCTTCGCCGCATCGGCTTGTAAAACTTCTTTTCGCAATTCCTTTTCTGTCTCGCCACCAGGGTATAAAACACCATCAACTTTCAATCCCTTTTCACCTTGAAATTTTTGAATAGCTTGGTCTGTTTCACGTTCAATAATACCATTATCAATTGGCGCATCACGATATCCCGTATCATTAAGGGCATTTTTCACAATCAGTACATCGGCTTCATCATTTTGAACAAAATTACCTACAGAATTTTTTATATGTTTCATGTTATGTCTTTCCTTTTGTGGTAATAAACAATCTATTTGATTTCACGTCACTCTTATGATTAATTGGCTTCATGAAAATATTTTTGACATTATTGTTGTTTGTCGTGACTTATTTGTCTGCGCCTACATTCTCCATTCAAAAGTCTTACGCGCAAAGTCAAGATCGATTAGATTCTGCGCGCAGCAGCATCGATCTTTATTACGAAGAACTTGCCGAAAAAAAAGCCAAACGTGATTCTTATTCCTTTGAAATAGAAGAAGATGAAAAAGACGACATCAACTATAAGGCAGACCGTTCAACAACATTAAAGCAACCAAAGCAGCAGCGATTAAATCGTCATGGCAAAGGACAGTTAAAATCATCTGCTGATGTTTTGAAAAATTTACTAAGCCCTGCCAAAAAATAAAATCCTAAAAACTATCTAATATTCCTGAAACACTGCTTAATTGGTCACCCAATCGAGCGGTATTGGTGAGTTTATTTTTTTCTTCTAACTGCGTACGCGCCAAGGTATTTTTACTACTTTGCTGCAATAAATTTTGATTCAAAGACTCTATTTTTAACTTATCTAACCGTTCACGGTTTTCACGTTGGTCTTCAGATTCTTCAAAAAGACCAAGTAGAACCGCCTCAGAGGATCCGTCACCTTGAGAAACACCGCTTGAACCAAATGCCGCGCGTTGTCGTGCCACCGCACGTTTTAAGGCATTGCGTCTTTGCGTTTCAGCCTCTTTCCCTTGCGTTTCAATTTGCGCACGACTTAAGGCCGCATCTTGCCGTGCCTGTTGTTGTTGTAAGGCTTGCTGTTGCCCTAACTGCCTTAAAACTCGATCATCTTGTTTCTTCGCCGGGTTATCAATGACATTTGCAATTGTATTGACTGTTTCGAATAAGGCCAACGCTTGTGTTGCTATCGGTAGAACTGCTCCCATTATTTTAATCTCCTTTTATATAGTTTAATCATTAATCTTTATTTCAATCGCCGTTGAAAGAAGCGTAAATTTATAGGGAACTTCCTGTTCAATACGCCAATAAGGATGTGGTCCATTTTTGAGCCACCCTAATGATCGAACACGAATATCATCAGTCACCAACGGCGGTGGTGTGTCCAAAATTTCATCTTCACCAAATTGTTTTAATGTCACATCTTTTAACCCACGCCCCACATCAAGACGTAACGCTTGCGTTTCTTGCACACGGAAGATGGCTTCAATCAATCTTGTTTTCTTGCCAGCTGTTGCTTCACTCATTTCCAAAGGTAATGGCTCTAAAACATGTGTATAGGGCAAGCCGACTTCTATCTGTAGCGCAGGATCATCCAACGTCACTGCGCCATCAATAACCTGTAAAGGGTTATCCAAGACAATACCATCGGCGATGACAACGACGTCACGTCCTTCCAAATGATCTAAACCCGACCATGTTTGTCGTGGATTATCGGTTTGTCCTGTCAGCGCAGAATCCAAATTAATCTCAACATCAAAACATTCAATATAAAAAGCGCCATCGCGCTCAACCAATAAATAAGTATTTCGTCCGACAACACTAACCGAATGAACATGCCCCAATGTTTCATGCAACGTCCATGCGCGCACTTGCTCTGCCCTATAAAGGGTCATTGTCGCTATCTTTCCATCATCACGCACCGCAAAAACAAGACGACGATGCTGATCATAATCTTGATCAATGACATTTTGTGGAATATGGCGTGAGACCAAAGCTAAATCAATCGCGGTATAGGCTTGCTCAATATCCGTATATAAAAATTCTCTAATTTCCTGTCCGTTATCGGCGACAAAAATTGTCGCACCATCGACCGTCACGGGAGGAACATAACGTCCAATCACCGAACCCACACGCGTTTGACGGTTTAACTGTAAGGATGTTGGCGTCAAAGGCGTACCTGTGACAATCCATTCCGCACCACTGGTAAAAACTTGCAAATGGCGACCAGAAAACACACCGCGTATCGCATTAACTTGGTCAGATAAAATAGAAAATTCAATGGCTTCGTCATCCAACCCCTCACCCAAATCAAAGTTAAACAAATCACCAGAGCGTGAAAACCAAAGACGATTTGGTAAATCACGCGAACCTCCAATAACCAAACGATCTTGATGAAAGGCCACCGTCACGGGATATCCACGAACGGAGGAGTATGCCTGTTCAAACCAATCAATCGTTGTCGCTGTATCGGGTAAATCTTCAATCAATTCAACGGTGATAACTGTTGGTGAATCATAGCTTAAAATCTGTGCTTGTTTTCCCGCAATTTGCATCCGCGTTCCTGCATGACCAAGAGAAAACACATCATCAGAAGCCGTTAAAGTCACCGTGCCGCTTATACCACTGGGTGTTAAGGTCACATTACTATCGGCAAACTTATAAAAAGGTTGGTAAATGATATTTTCATCACTGAAAAACATCCAATCTTCTAAAACAAATTGCCCAAGATCATTACGTATTAATTTTTGCGGCACATAATCAGGATGAACCAGCAACAATGTATCCGCACTTTGCGTCCATGCCACTTGGGATATATCATTTTGTGACCATGGTGATGTGATGCTTGTAATTTTCACATCATCAAAATAGACATCAATTTTATTGGCCGTTAAAACCAGTAAATATGTTTGCTGTGCGTTAAATTCAAACGGGATAAGACGGCCATTCCCTTCTACCGTATCTATATAGCGCAAGCCATCACGGCGCGTGACACCACCCGTAGGATAGATAAAAAGATTTTGCATTTTCGCCGCGCCATTTTTGTAAGAAACCAATTCTCCACGTCCCAATAAATCTTCGGAAATCTCCCCTGCGGTAAAATTACTTTTAACTTGTCTTGCTCTTGTCATTATATCTATCCTTTTAATTTCTTCTTACCGCACATCAATCAACGTAAAATCTTCAATACGGTTCGGGCTGTCTTGTTGCGCATCAATTTGACGCGCCATCGCAAATTCATCTTTCGCCAACTTATATAAAGCGGTTGAACGTGATGTACTTTCAGTCACGGGAATACAAAATTCTGCCGCCAACTTCGTAATCAGCGCCATATCGAAAAATGGCGGAAAGCTCTCTTCTTCTGGACGATAAATATAAGTCAGCACAACTGCATCGGCATTAGTATAAAGTTGCCCATTCACAAGACGGTAATTCAGTCCACGACCGCGCTGACCATCGCCAGCAGAAATAGCACGAAGAAAATCAAGCGGTAATTGAAATGCGTTTTGATAATCCGCCAATGGCGCATCATTTAATTTTGTCAATGCCAACTGCCCTGTCGCAAATGTCCATGGATATGATGACAACATCGCATCACGAACAGGCGCGAACAAAGCATTCGCAATTTCTGATTCTGCGGTATCATCATTAAAAGATGTAATAGGTGCTGCGCCCAACCTAACCAGTGCGCGCGAGCATAGTCCAATGTCATTTAAAGCCATTGTGTGTCTCCTTATGTATTGAATAAAAATCAAAAAGACAGCCAAAAAATAAATCAATATCTATGGCTGCCTTTCCTTGTTACGGAGGTTAGAAAACCTATGCGAGGGCCGCAACACTGACGACGCCAGACGTCACATCAGTCACAATATAAAATTGTGCGCTTGCGCCTGCGTCGATATCAACATTGGCGATGATAAGATCATTTTCATCCATCATCTCCGATGCTGTATTAAAATATCCAGGCGTTGTAACAGAATCATCTTCTGTTTTAAAATGCCATAGAGTGAAGTTGTTGGCGTATGCGAGTACGCTTAAATTAGAGAGTTGTAAACTCATGGTTATCTCCTTTTTTGAGTTATTAAATAAAACAAACCGTCATCTCGAACGCACCAATTTTTGGGGCGGAGAGATCTCAAATTACTTCATGAGATTCTTCGCATTCGCTCGGAATGACGACTTATTTTTAGATGTTATTAATCAGGTGTTTCATCACAATTAATTGTCACAACACCCGCCTCATCAATCAGAACAGACCCTTGGCTCATCATGTTATTGACAAAATGAGCGGCGCGATCACCATGCCAGCTAATATCTGTTTGAACATCACTACCGACGGCATGGCCGATGGCTGTTTTGTGATAGAAATAACAAGAACGAATATCGTCACCATCAATCGGCAATCCAGAATGTGGAATCCAGATTGTACCCAACCACATTTTAGCTTGAGACGTACCATTAGCGTATGGAAGTGCGCCGTCACCGATATAATCAGCATTTACAAATTCATCAATTTGTAACAAATCACTCCATTGTTTCCAACCAACAGCGGCAAAACGCTGACCATCATCTGGCACATCGGTTTCACCAAACAATTCAAAAGCTTCAAGAACTTTATCTTTTGTTAAGCCTGTATTGGCATCACCAATGATATTGGCAGATGATGTTGTTAGCGCATTAATGATCATCTCATCTGTTTTACGGCCAAGCGCAGACGCACCCGCACTGGCAATAACCTGACGTTCATCAATATTCAATTTTAACTCATCCAGATGATCAACCCAGTCACCCGCGTAGAAATCTTGTAAAACACATTCTACATTTGAGTGAACCAGATTCATCACAGGCACCATGCCATGTGTTGATTTGGTCGAGGCGGTTCCTTTACCGACCTTTTGAAAGACGGTTGAAGACCCAGTTACTTTATTTGTTGTACGTACAGAGTTTCTTAATTTAGATCCCTGACGTTGGTAAGCTTCATGCACTTCACGTTCGAACTGCTTGATAAAAGCTTGGTCAATAGATTCTGACATTGCAATTTTCCTTTTTGTTTAAAATTATGTTGAAAATAAAACGCGAGCATAAGTTTTCGCATTCGCACTTTCGTGCAAATACGGCTCATCAAACGTAAATAGGGAAATGTTTCAGGCAAATATGAATAAAAATTTGTTTTCTGAAACTATTTGAGATGCCTTAACGAATAGAGTGTTAAGAACAAAACAACGCCATAAACCAAGATGGTAATATGGCGTTGATAGAACTAATATATGAATTTATTCCTATAAAATCAACTCTTTTTTTGGATAAATTCTTAAAATACATTGAAAAACATTACTTATGTCTATAGATTGTGAATCAAGGGAGAGTTAAAAACTATGTTTACATCAATATTAGAAACACTAAAAAACACAGCCAGTAACGATGATCAAGATGCGCGCCGCGAATATGAACGCCGCGAAACTGATAGCTGTGTTGGTATTATTGACGGTATTTCCTACCCTATACTCGATTGGAGTAAAGGTGGCGTCGCCCTTTCAGGTGATGATAAACAATTCAGTCTCAATACCACAAAAACAATCACGCTAAGATTTAAATTAGAAAATCGGATTGTTGATGTCTTACATAGTGGTCGCATTTTAAGAAAAGGACGCGATAAATTTGTTTTACAATTCGCGCCCCTCACTCAAAACATTGATCGTCAGTTCAACCATATTGTTGATGATTATGTCTCTCAACAATTCGCAAACTCACAATTATAATACAATCATCGATTTATTTGCCGTACATTTTTTGAAAACCTTCAGTGACTTTGGCAACAAAAGACGGATCTTTATCACGCCAATATTTTGGATCACGCATCATAGATTGTAAATCCATGCCATCTGACGCATTAGTGTTTTTAAAATCACCAATCTTTGGTTCTTCACCGCGCATCATATTATAAAGTGCCAATACCCCTTCGTACGAACTGGTTAAAGAATCTAACGCATCGACAGGTAAGTTCTTTTGACCAAAAGATAGAAGCTGTCTTGAAATTTCTTTCCATTTTTCTGCACCACCGAAATACTCAACCAGCTTTTCAACCTCACGGTCAGCCTTAAAATCACCAGCCATTTCAACGACCATCGGCACCATTTTTTCAACGGCCAAATCATAAACAAACTGCACCTGTTCATTGGTAAAACCTTTTTCGTGCATACGTCTGTTCATGTCTTCATCTTCGTCAAACAAACCATGTGAACAATCAACACAATAATCTGAATGTGTTTTAGGCGCCCTTGGGGCATTCGACATTTTTTGCTCCAACGCTTTGTAAGATTGCGCCATCGCTCCTATATTTACTTCACCTGTTTCTTTATTTTTAAATTTTTCTGGTATTTCATTATCTAATAAAGTGTCATTCATATTTTTATCTCCTTAAGTTATGAATATTTTAAATTAAATTTTTCTTTTAATTATTTTTGCCCTGCTCAACAAAATTAAGAATTGTTGAAACCAATGATCGCTGTCCGTCCATATGGCGTAACTGATCATTTGATGCCCCTGCTCCTAAATTTCGATGAAAGGTTATATATTGCAGATATACCAAAGCTTTCTTTCCATCATCGCTAGAAAAAACACGCGTAAACACACGCTTTATATTTTTTTGATCGATTTTGGATAAATGTGAGACATCGATTGCTTCCATTTTTGATTTATTCTTCCAAAACATTTTCGACCTCCAAATTATTCTCCAGATCATCCCCCAAATCATCCAAGACATCTAAGGGTGTTGGTAATATTTCTTTTTTCAACAAATCACGCGGAACGCCCAATGTTTCGGCCAGTAATTTTACGGCCTTCGACGTGTCAACCATGGAAGTACCCGCGCCGCCCATAGAGGACGCAATATTAATCCATGTTAAAATGTCATTCACATGACCGCGCCCTTGCATCCGCGCCAAGGGGGAGCGATATTCAAGCATGATATAGCGACCATCTAAGGCAAGATCGGGAATCTCACCGCGTCGTTTTAAAATTGCAAAGGCACGCTCAACAAGAGGCGTGAGCAATTCAGATTGCAATCGTCCATATGTTGCTCCTAACAATAATGACATCTCCGAAGAACGTTCCAACACTTCTGTTGCTGTCATTTTCTTACTTACAACAGGGCCTAATTTATCCGCCAATAAAGCATGACGAATACGCGCCCTTAAATCACTTAAAATCAGCTCTGACACATCAAAACGTCCAGGCATATCCAAGGCTTTCAAGCCTTGCGACCCGACCGCCTTTGGAATAATAGCTCCAGGGACAAGCTCAATATTAGCAGGATTTAACACCCCATCATCATCGGCTTGCCAAATACCTGTCACCGCGATAGAAGCATTTTTCAAAATCAATTCGACAACTTTGTTCGCCGTTTTAATGTCAGGTAATGCCTTCATCACAGGCGATCGTCCATAAATCTCTCCCGGGGATTTCATCCAACGAAATGAAATAGATGGTGATTTATGAAACTGTCCTTGCTTTAATAACGTCGGATAACCATCTTCGGTTAACATGGCAGTATATTGATAAATTCCATTTTCAGGGAGAATAGCTTCAAGAACACCAAAACGGTTTTGCGTATCGGCATCACCTTGACGCATAATATGCGATGGCAATTCTGCTTGCGGATAACGTTTTTTCAATTGTGATAATGTTAAAGATATGCTTCGATATGATCCATCTAAAAATCCATTATCGCCTTCCTCCAACACAACATCCTGCAACGGCACAGATGAAAATTTAAAGGCTGAATATTCACCAATTTCCGTTTCTTCAAAAAACAAAGTCGATGTCCCGCCGACAACCAAATCAAGAAAAGCTTGGTGAATTTCAACACTAAAATTTGAACGATCAAAATGTGATTGTATTTTACGCGAAATATCTTCCAAAACAGGCTCTAATTCCTGCGCTTCGCTCTCACTTAAATCTGGCCCTGCCTTTAAGCCAAACCACTGCGTCCATGGCGGTGTTAAATGCCCCAACAAACTCGCAGCCAATTGATCCACCGCATCCATCGCTGTGCCATCATATAAATGCTGTGTACGGCTGGCCCCCGCTCCACCAAATTGTGCGCTGTCACTACGTTGAGGAAGCGCATAATCATAACAATCATCCCAATGCGTTTCCCAATTTTGACGACGCGCTTTAGCTTGGCTATACCCCTCCATAATTTTTTGAAGCTTTTGCGTTTGTTCTAAATCTTCTTGTGTTTTTTCTTTTATCTGAAAATCATCCATGATTATTCTCCTAACAAAGTTTTAGGTTGCGTGGTAGTGTCATTATCATTGACCAACAACCCACGAAAACTTGTCGCGATCGTTCCTAATCGTCCACGTGAACGACGTAAAAGACTGTTCTGTCTGCCTTCAGCCCTCACCTCCTCATCTGTTTGTGTATTGGTCGGTTCTGTCGTTGTCACTGTTGGTGTTGTGACAACAGGCGCCGCAGGAACGGTGATGACCGTTGGTGCTTTTGGTTTACTGGTTATGCTACCCATGGAATTTCCTTTCGATTTTATGTTTTTTGTAATTAATTTTTTTATGTTTTTTTAAATATTTAAATAGCTGCCACGGCGTGATGATGTAACGAGCATGAACGCCTAAAATACGTTTTATAAATTCAACACAGCTATAGAGCATCACGGGCGCGGGTTTTTTATGATTTTTATCAATGACCGCCTGTACCACTTGATATCCTTGATTTTCCAACCATTGTGGTAAATTAAAAACGGCGTCAATGTGATGATGCATTTCTATATCTGTATAAGCAGATAACGGATCAAGGCTTAGCCAATTTTTGCCATCATTAAGCAAAATAAAACAATGACGAAACCCTGGTTTTAATATTTTCAACCATGCAATATCAGTATGCCCTGTAAAGACAACCCATACCTGCTGTTCGTTTGTCATTAAAGATCAGTATCATTCGAATGAATAACCGCTTCTTCCAACCATGATTCATTTGCCTTTAAATCAAAAGTTTTTTTTGGCACAACAATATTTTTTCGAATTAAAATAGGTTCTAAACGGTTTAACGCCTCGCCCCATAATTTATCAGCACGCATTTCTTTAACGCGGCGTGGGTCTGGTGCCATCTGCCGACGGCCATAATGGCGTAACACCAAAATATGATCCCACAGCAACATGCGGTTGCGATATAAACCATTCAAGATTTTCAAAATATCATTGGGTTCGCACGGCCTAGATAAAGATGACATCCCCGCAACATATCTCGCACCATCGACTTTGGCTTGCTGTGCCAAAACAAACCAGAACCATGCCTCTTCCACCGTATCAAAAGGTATCGTGTTTGGGTCTGTAGATTCCTGATTGCCACCCGTCCCCACCTTGTCGTCGCTACTCTTTTTTTTCATCGCATTTCCCTTTAGATACAGTTGTTCCGTTTATGTTCACTACATAATAGGATTATATTCATTTTGTCAAGTAAATAATATGCTTTTTTTCCTATTTATTTAATTTGCACTTTTGGGAGTTTAATCCTACACTTGTCTGAGATTCAAAAATCACTGTAAAAACAACGCGCTAACAAGAAAGTTTTTCTATGCTGACACATGAACAAATTTGGCAAGCCATTGACCGTTTAGCAAAAACATTTGGTTACAGTCCTTCTGGCTTGGCCAAACAAGCCGGTTTAGACGCGACATCATTCAATAAAAGTAAACGCATCAGTCCCGATGGCAAACCAAGATGGCCATCCACCGAAAGCGTTTCAAGAGTGTTGGCGGCCACGGGCGCAACAATGAGTGATTTCGTCGCCATGGTTGACGATTTTGATTCACCCCATAGTAAACAAACCGCCACCATTCCCGTTATTGGATTTGCACAAGCAAGTAAACAAGGATTCTTTGATGAAGAAGGTTGCCCACAAGGCGACCGTTGGAATGAAATACAATTCCCTGATTATAACGCAAGCAACAACGATGGGTATTACGCCTTGGAAATCAGTGACGATTCAATGCATCCCCTTTATCGTAACGGTGATGTGTTGGTCGTATCACCCAAAGCACAATTGCGTAACGGTGATCGTATTGTTCTGAAAACAACCGCTGGTGACGTCATGACAAAAGAGCTTATCAAACAAAACGCCACGCGCGTTGAAATAAAACCCTTCAACCCCAAACATAAGAACGAAGAAATATCTATGAAGGATATTGCATGGATGGGACGTATTATCTGGGTTTCTCAATAAACGTCAAAAAAGGAGAAGATAAAATGGATAAAGAAACTTCACAAAAGATCGCAAAGATATTGCTTGAGACACAAAGCATTATGATTAACACCAAAGAACCCTTCACTTATACCTCGGGTAAAATTGGCCCGACATATTGTGATATGCGCCGTCTTATTTCGCTTCCCGAAGCGCGTAAAACCATTATGGATGATGCGGCGAATCTTATTCGCCCTCTCAATATGGACCATTTGGCTGGTGGTGAAACAGCAGGTATCCCTTACGCTGCCTTCTTGGCAGAGCGTTTAGGCAATTCCATGTTATATGTCCGAAAAAAACCAAAAGGCCATGGCCGCATGGCGCAAATTGAAGGACATATCAAAGAAGATAACGCAGATATTATGCTGATCGAAGATCTTATGACTGTCGGGACATCTCAAAAGATTTTTGTCAATGCCATTCGCGAAGCGGGGCATACAATCAAACATTCTTTCGTTATTTTTTCTTACGATATTTACCCACAAAGCCAAGAAAATTTAAAAGAGATGGATATCACGTGCCATGCCCTTACAAATTGGTGGGCGGTTCTGGATGTCGTTAAAAATGAAAATTATTTTGATACGGCAACTGTTGCATCCTTAGAAGAATTTTTAAATGCGCCCAATGAATGGGAAGATAATTTTAAAAAGAAAGCATAACAAGATCCATGACCGCGCCTTTTCCTAAACTAACATTTTATGCCGCCGATACAAAAGCGGCTAAAAAGATACATGATGATCTTCTGAAAGATCATGAAGATGTTGGCATAGATAATGCGGATATCATCGTTGCCATTGGTGGTGATGGCACAATGTTAGAATGTCTGCATAAGGTGCGTGATAAAAACCTATCCGTTTACGGGATTAATTGCGGCTCGGTCGGTTTTCTTTTAAACCCCTATCGCCCGCAAGAATTTAACGATCACATTCAAAATGCCCATAAAGTCAGCATCTATCCTTTAGTGATGAACGCCACTGATATTCATGGTAAAGATTACGAGGTAACGGCCTTTAATGAAGTCTCTCTTTTGCGTCAAACACGTCAGGCAGCAAAGCTAAAAATTTCTATTGATGATGTTGAACGTATTTCTGAGCTTGTTTGCGATGGTGTTTTATTATCAACCCCTGCGGGCAGTACCGCTTACAACCTATCCGCGCATGGCCCTATTATTCCGCTATCAGGTAATGTTTTGGCCCTAACCCCTATCAGTGCCTTTCGCCCACGGCGTTGGCGCGGGGCATTGCTACCCTGTCAGTCCGTCGTCACCATAGATATCATTAACCCAGATAAGCGTCCGGTCAGTGCCACCGGCGATTCAAAAGAAATCCGCGATATAAAAACATTGCAGATTAAACAATCAGATCAATATAAATGTACTCTTTTGTTTGATCTTGACCAGCATTTGGAAGAACGTATCTTAAGAGAACAATTTGAGGTTTAAATAAAATCTCTACCGCTTCGGAGATTTTTTGACTGAGCGTAAGCGGCGTTTTTTCGCGAGTTCATTCTCAATCTCATCAAGCCCTTCGGCGGCGGCCTCATTAATATTTCCGTCATGAATAATACCACTTTGCGGAATCAACCCTAAACGCTTGGCGATATCCTGATATTGTTCGACCAGCCGTGAGACATCTTCATCTTTCGCCACAGGCTTATTTGTTTCGGCATCTAACAGAGAGCAATTATCTGGTGAAATTTCATCAGCCAACATAATATAAAGATCATCATTATCACCCCATAACCGTCCGAACTCCAATTTAAAATCAGTCAGGCGCAGGCCAATCGCTGTAAACATCCCCATTAAAAAGTCATTAATACGTAACGATTGAAAAACCATTTCTTCCAACTCATACGGATCAGCCCAATGAAATGTCAAAATATGTTGTTCACTGACCAAGGGATTATTTAATTTTTCATTCTTATAATAAAGTTCGACCAAAGGTTGTTGAAAAAAATGCCCTTCTTTCACGCCCAGCCTGTCACAAATCTCCCCTGCGGCAGCATTACGCAGAACAATCTGTAAGGGGATAATCTCAACTTTACGCACCAATTGTTCACGCATATTAAGTGAACGCATAAAATGTGTTGGTACCCCAATCGCTTCTAACCTTGTCATAATGTGGGCTGAGATACGATTATTCAACACGCCCTTACCCGCAATCATCGCCTCGCTCTGATGGTCAGGTACGCGCCCATCATCCTTAAAGTACTGAATTAAAGTACCGGGCTCTGGCCCCTCATAGATTGTCTTAGCTTTACCTTCATAAAGCGGCTTCCCTCTATTCATCGAATATCCTTACTTCTTGCTAATATTATCTATATAACCATGGATTCTATGAGTTTCAAATGTTAGTTTATAAATTCATAATTTTTAAATGAAGGAATACAAAACCAATGAATAACTTTGACGATCGTAAAAACGTTTTTGAAAATAAATTTGCCCTTGATGAATCCCTGATGTTTAAGGCAGAGGCACGGTGCTGCAAGCTTTTGGGTATATGGTTAGCCGAAAAGATGGGATTATCCGAAGAAGCGACTAACACGTTGGCAGGCAACATTATCGCCGCAAATTTGGAAGAGCCTGGTTTTGATGATGTCAAACGTCACGTTATGCCGATCATTGCAGAAAAAGGCCTCAACGTTAGTGAAGAAGAAATTGACGAAAAACTCGCTGAATTATTTGTTGCCGCTCAAGAACAAATAAAATCAGAAGCGGAATAAACGACATAGGTTGTTTACAACCCTGAACAAGAAAGCTTTTAAACCATGGCTATGGATGCAGACCATATTCAAAAGTTGATAGAAACTGCGCTTCCCGAAGCGCAAGTGACTATTTCTGATTTACGTGGCGATGGCGATCATTATGCCGCGCATATTGTATCATCAGCCTTTGAAGGTAAATCCCGGGTTCAACAACATCAAATGGTGTATAAAGCCCTGCAAGGAAAAATGGGAAACGAACTACACGCCCTTGCCATACAAACATCAGTGCCTGAATAAAAAATCAAATGGAGACCACTACAATGGAAAATGCAATTTTTGACCAAATAAAAGAAGAAGTAACCACAAATGATATTGTTGTTTATATGAAAGGAAGCGCCACATTTCCACAATGTGGTTTTTCCGCCGCCGTTGCACAAATCATGAGCGAGCTGGGCGTGTCCTATAAAGATGTGAACGTCTTAGAAGATAACATCATCCGACAAGGCATTAAAGATTACACGGAATGGCCAACGATTCCACAAGTCTATGTGAAAGGTGAATTTATTGGCGGTTGTGATATCATTCGTGAAATGTTTGAGACGGGTGAACTCAAACAACTGCTTACCGATAAAAACATTTCAATGGCAAGTGCGGCTTAAGACACATAAAAATCACTGCATCCGTGGTAATTTACTATTGCGATGGATATTACATGATAGTATCAAACCAAACCCCACAAGTGCGGCCAGCATTGATGTCCCTCCATAGGACACAAGTGGTAATGGCGCACCAACCACGGGGATCAACCCCATCACCATCGAAATATTAATAAAAATATAGAGTGAGAAATTGACAATCAAACCAACAGCCAATAACCGTCCAAAAGCATGGCGACAATTCAGCGCAATAATAATCCCGTAAATAAAAATCAACGCCATCAAAACTAATAAAAACAAACCACCAACCAAACCCCATTCTTCAACCCAAAGAGTAAAAATAAAATCCGTTTGTTTTTCAGGTAAGAAATTCAAACGACTTTGCGTACCTTCTAAAAACCCCTTTCCTTCAACGCCGCCTGACCCAATCGCAATTTTTGATTGTGTGATGTGATAACCCGAACCCAAGGGATCAGATTCTGGATCAAGAAATGTTTTAACGCGCTGTTTTTGGTAATCATGCATAAAATACCACGCCACAGGAATACAAGCCAGCGTCCCCGCTCCGCCCAACAAAAACATCCATATCGGCGCGCCAGCAATAAACAACATGGTAATCCCTGCCATCACAATCATAAGCGATGTCCCTAAATCTGGTTGTAATAAAACCAACCCCACAGGCAACGCGATAAAAACAAGGGAAGGAATCAAGAATCGTAAACTACGCATTTCTTCTTTACTCGCGGCGTGAAAGTACCGCGCCATCGCCATCACAACGGCAATCTTCATAAATTCCGATGGTTGTAACTGAATAAAACCTAAGTTAATCCAACGCTGCGCACCCATACCTGTATGCCCCCTCACCTCTACAATAATCAAAAGGATGAACCCTAATATAAAAATAGGATAAGCCAAGCGATACCATATCTTCACATCAATTAAGGCAATAATAAAAAGCCCAACGAGACCCACTGCAAAACGAACCATTTGTTTAGAAGCCCATGGATCAAAATCTCCACCTGCCGCCGAATATAGTGCGGTAAAACCAACACATGCCAATAAACAAACAAGTAAAATCAATCCCCAGCTCATAGCTTGGAATTTTTGTAAAATTGTTTGCTCGGTCTCTAACTTAACAGTATCAAACATGGCGTTTTGGCTTCTCTATAACATTTGATAATTTTATATCGGATGCGCCAGGGTCTCTTCTTTGAACCTCAGACAATAAATCTTTCGCCACAGGTGCAGCAACAGAAGATCCACCACCTCCATGCTCAATAACAACAGACACAACATAGCGTGGGTTGTGAACAGGGGCATAACCGACAAATAACGCATGATGACGATATTTCCATGCTAAATCATCATTCAAAATACCTTGCGCATATTGCTTACGGTTGATTTTTTTAACCTGTGCGGTTCCTGTCTTACCGCCCATTTCCATACCAACATCTTCAATACGTGCCCCATAGGCCGTGCCATCTTTATGATTCACAACGCGGTCCATACCATTTTTAATGATATCAAGATGCGTTTGCTTCACACCGATAGAAGGCCATTTATCAGGATACATTTTTTTATTTTCTAAATAACCAACAATCCATGGATCTACCGCTTTACCACCATTTACCAAGCGCGAGGTCATAACCGCCAATTGTAACGGCGTTGTCAAAAGGTAACCTTGCCCAATACTTGATACAATCGTTTCCCCGGGACGCCAATCTTTTTTAAAATTCTTTTTCAACCATGGCTTTGTTGGAATCAATCCAGCACGTTCTTCTTTCAAGTCAAAATTATATTTTTGACCCAAACCAAACCGATGCGCCATATCGGCAATGTTATCAATTCCAACTTCGGTGGATGTCTCATAAAACCATGTATCACAAGAACGCATAAGGGCGTCCGTCACATTCATTGTGCCATGACCACTTAACTTCCAACAATGAAATTTATCCTTACCATACTCATAACGCCCCTTACATTTAACCGAGCTATGCGGCGTGACATATCCATTTTCCAACGCGGCCAAAGCTGTAATCATCTTAAACGTTGATCCAGGGGGATACTGCCCGCCAACAGCTTTATTATTAAAAGGAAAAGCGGGATTATTGGCGAGCTCTTGATAATTATCATGGCTAATACCGCCCACGAACAAATTTGGATCAAAACTAGGGTGTGACACCATCGCATAAACCGCCCCTGTTTGGGCGTCCATAATCACCGCAGAGGCACTTTTATGCTCAGCCAATCTTTGCTGACAATAACGCTGCAACTCCGCATCGATACTCAAAGATATGCGTTTCCCGTCATTGCTTTGATCTTCTTCTAACTTACGAACCTCGCGCCCTTTGACATTAACTTCCATCTGTTTATTGCCTGCGCGACCGCGCAATACTTTATCGAATGATCTTTCTAAACCTGTTTTTCCAATTTTCAAATCAGGAAGCGTCAATACAGGATCACCATTTAAATCCTCCTTACTCACCCGCCCGACATAACCAACCAAATGCCCCGTGGGCTCACCAAAAGGATAACTTCTTAACTCCCCTTCATTAATACTCATCCCTGGAAGGTCGGAAAGGTTCACTTCAATTTTTGCAACCTCATCCCAATCTAAATTATCAACCACCTTTAACGGAACAAAAGAGGATGATTTTTTAGATTCTTTTAAAACACGTTTGACATCACGGTCATTCAAATCAATTAAACTACTGAGCTTTTGTAAAGATTCCTCTAACTCATCCGTTTGTTCAGGAACCACAAGAATTCTAAAATTTTGATTATTCACAGCCAATGGCACGCCAAAGCGATCAACAATACCACCACGTGACGGTGCAATCATTTTAATGTTAATTCTATTTTTATCCGAAAGCGTTTTATAACGTCCGCCTTCAGCCAATTGAAGCCATGCCAAACGCCCCCCCAAAACGGCAAGTGCCATCCCTTGAAAAGCCCCAACAACAAAAGTGCGGCGGGTAAAGCTTTTTGAACGTTCATCGTTATTATTCATCGTAGGGTCTGCTTACACAAAATGTGATTGGGTTACAGGCGGTAAAATACGATAAATCATATGAAATAACAATGTCACTAATGGGTATGACAAAATACTAACCAAACTGCCCCATAGAACCAGTTCATAATCAAACATGATGTTAGACACCAAACTAAAGAACCCCCACTCCAGCGCCAAAACACTAAAACAAGTAAAAGCAAACCCTATCCAAGCAATAAAATAAGGTTGCCCCAGAAAAAACAAGCGTTGGTCACGAATAATCCACTGTAGAGCAACGAAAATAAGCGCATGCAGCCCCACAGGATAATTCAAAATAAAATCGAAGAGCAATCCCAATGCAAAAACATAGGCAGGTGACATTAATGTTGGTCGATATATCGACCAGAAATAAAGTGCCATCACAATAAAATATGGACGCACCACATCTGGTGATGAGACAGAATAACTAATGACTCCCAAAAGAAATAAAATAAAAATAAAACCATGTGCTAAAGCAAGGCGGCTATATGTTCGTATATTTTCAAAAGAAAAAAAATCTATCATGTCCTATAAGCCTCTATTGAGCCGAAGATGATAAATCACCTCTAATTAAATTAGGATTTGATGGCGTATCAACCACACGTACATAAGTAATACGACGCATATCAGCAAAAGGTTTAATAACTTTCTCTCCACTTGCATTTGTCATGATTTTTCCAATAGGAAGCCCCAATGGAAAAACACCACCATCACCAGACGTGATAATACGCATACCATCAACCAGACCTGAGTCCTTGGCTAAATGGCTTAACGACAGCAAGTCAGAGTTATTACCCACTAAAATTGCTTTTTGATTAGTCCCTTCAATAAGGACAGGGATACGTGAGTTAATATCTGATAACAACAAAATACGCGCCGCGTTATGACCGACTTCAATCACACGACCAATCATCCCCTCACCAGACAGAACCGCTTGGTTTTTTTGTACACCATTTTTGCTACCCGAAGATACCAGTAGAGTTTTAACAAACGTATTACCTGCATCTGAAACAACACGCGCTGTGACATATTTGTGATCTGTGTGCACTTTTAGATTTAAAAGTTTTTGTAAAGATTGGTTTTCCGCCTGTAACATCAATGCCGTTTGATACCATTCACGTAAGCGTGCATTTTCTGATTTTAATTTTGCATTTTCCGCTTTTAAAGTTGCCTTATCAGAAATACCACTGACCGCTTCGGCCATATTTTGAAATGGCTTACTCACCACTGAGATGACAGGTGTAAAAATATCTGACACACCAATACGTGGCGCGGTTAAAATTGCGGGGCGAACAAAAGTAATGAACAAAAAGCAAAGCGCCAAAACAAGAAAAAATAACGACCCTGTCTTACCGTTCAAAACGGCCAACGAGGCGGAAGAAGAAACTGATCTTTGTTTAAGGCTTGATTTCATGCTGACTTATGTAAGGAATAGTAAAAATTCTTTATCTCTCAATATATTAATGCAGAAACAACAACAAAACCAGTAAAAATTACGTCAAATTTAAAATATGCACGCCTTAATAAGAACCAATCAAAACACCTTTTAAGGTTTTCATTTCTTCCAGCGCATGCCCTGTCCCTAAAACAACACAAGAAAGCGGATCATCGGCAATTGTTACAGGCAAACCTGTCGCATGGCGTAAAACAAGATCAAGGTTTGACAATAAAGAGCCACCACCCGTCATCACAATCCCTTTATCGACAATATCTGCGGCTAGTTCAGGTGCGGTATGCTCCAAAGCAGTTCTAACGCCTTCAATAATTTGCCCAACGGGTTCAGCCAGACTTTCCGCTACTTGACGTTCCGTAATAACGATTTCCTTCGGGACACCATTCATTAAATCACGTCCTTTAATATGGATTTGACGTCCCTCACCATCGGCTGGCGGACAAGCAGAGCCTATCTCTTTCTTAATCCGTTCGGCGGTACTTTCACCAATCAACAGATTGTGAACACGGCGGATATAGGCGATGACCGCTTCATCCATCTTATCGCCACCAACACGAACGGAGCGCGCATAAACAATGCCGCCCAATGAAATAACAGCAACCTCAGTTGTTCCACCACCAATATCAACAACCATAGAGCCTGAAGGCTCGGTCACAGGCAAACCAGCACCAATCGCCGCCGCCATTGGCTCTTCAATAAGCTCAACTTGGCTTGCACCAGCACTTTCGGCTGATTCTTGAATGGCGCGTTGCTCCACCGCCGTTGAGCCAGAAGGCACACAAATCATCATCTTCGGTGATACGAAAGAGCGTCTGTTATGCACTTTACGAATAAAATGCTTAATCATCGCCTCAGTCACCTCAAAATCAGCAATCACACCATCACGTAAAGGCCGTGTGGCAATAATATTACCTGGTGTCCGCCCCAACATTTGCTTGGCTTCATTCCCAACGGCTAGTACTTGCTTCTTCCCACCAGCCATAGAGATCGCCACAACAGAAGGTTCGTTCAAGACAATACCTTGGTCACGGACATAGACCAATGTATTGGCCGTCCCTAAATCAATTGCCATATCTGCTGACATAAAGCCAAATAGCTTTGAAAACATGCTATATCTACCACTTCAGAATTTAAATAATTGAAGCGTTATAACAGAGATAAAGCTTCGATGCACGAATTGTTTTGGCTATTGAGCAATTAATCACCTTGTAATTACCTTGCTAACTTTCAAGGTCAAGACAAAATAAAAGCCTGTAAAATATACAGGCTTCCACAAAAATATGAAAATAAAGCTTAACCTTGGCGAGCTTTAAAGCGTTTATTCACTTTATTAATAACATAAACACGTCCACGACGACGGATAACACGACAATTTCTGTCACGTTTTTTCAATGTTTTCAAAGAGTTAACAACTTTCATGGCTTCACCTAATATTCAAATAATCTCAATTCTGAGCAGAAACTAATGCCATCCCTTCTTAATGTCAACAGATATATGTAAGGTTTGAAGTATGGGGCTTGAAAAACCACGCTTAAAAATGCCCATCCAAAGCAATAAAGATAAAGCAAATATAGGCTAAATGGGTTAGATTATGTAACTCTTGATCGACACCAAACCACCACCAAAAAGATGTATCTTTTGGCGTTAAATTTTTTACCAATGTAATGTGCCCTTTAACGCGGTCAATAAAGGCATGAACAACAAAATCCACGACAGCCAACCACCACAAATGCGGCGCAAAAACCAACATCACCAAAAGCGTTCCAGTCGCATGGATAACCGTATGCACAAAAAGAGCTCTATAGCCTTCTTTTCCTGCTTTTCCCTTTGTTAAAGCCATCCAATCTGTTTGTAATAAAAAATCACAAGCAAAATGTTTTGCGCGAAAGGATAAATATAACAATAAAAGAAGGGTCGGAGACATTAAATAGGTTTCTTTATAGAGAAGTTGTAAAGATAAGTATGACACATGCGGTATATATTCCAAGTAAAATTCAATACAAAAACGCCAAATTAGCAAATCTTTGCCCTGTACTCGTATAATAATACAAGGCATTATGTTTGTAGGGGAAAAAATGAATACAATAACACAAGAAATAAACAAAAAAGAAATCAAAGCGGGTGACACCATCCTCAAGCAAGGAGATGAGGGTAGCAACGCTTTTATTATTGAATCTGGTTCAGTTGAAATCTTAATTGAAAAAGAAAATAATCTTGTCCAAAGCATCGGTACCAGAGGGCCTGGTACAATTATTGGTGAGATGGCTCTCGTTGACAACAACCCGCGAACCGCGACGATTAAAGCAACACAAGACAGTGTTTTACTTGAAATCACAAAAGATGATTTTGAGCGCCGCTTAGGAAATTCTGATCCTGTCATTCAGATGGTGACACAAGTTATCCTCGCGCGCTATCGCGATATCATCACCCGTGCACAAATTTTGGGCACCCAGAACACCACATCAACACCAGAAGAATTAGAAAAAGGCTTGGTTGAAAAAACGAATGCCGTTGCAAATATTAAACTCTCTAACGAATTAAAAAATGCATTAGACAACGATGAACTTGAACTTCATTACCAACCCATCATTGATTTAAAAACAAAGAAAATAAATGGGTTTGAAGCTCTTATTCGTTGGAAACACCATGAAAAAGGTTATATTTCTCCTGAAATTTTTATTCCTTTAGCCGAAGATAATGGGCAGATATTAGATATTAGCCGCTGGGTTGTATCACAAGCCTGTAAAACATTAAGTAAGATCAAAGATACGTTTAATGACAACGACTTTTTCATGAGCGTCAATTTTTCTGCCAGCGATTTTGCCAACGCGGATTTTAAATCATACGTCAATTACGCGCTCAATGAATCAAATATAAAACCGCATGAAATTCATCTTGAAATTACTGAACGCTTACTAATGGGAAATCCAAGTAGTGCCCGCGACACAATAGAAGCCTGTCGCAAAGATGGTATGCTCATATCCATTGATGACTTTGGTACAGGTTACAGTTCTTTAAGTTACCTCCACCACTTTCCCATCGATATCTTAAAAATTGACCAAAGCTTCATTAACAATATGATTGATGATCAAAGTGCTTTAGAACTCGTAAAATCTATCATCGCATTAAGTCATAACATGGGCATGAAAATTATCGCCGAAGGGATAGAGACAGAAGAACAATCTCAAATATTGGAAAATCTGAATTGTGACCAAGCCCAAGGTTATCTTTATGCACGCCCCATGACAGAAGATAACTTAACCATGTTCATTCAACAACAAAACTAAGCCTTTCCTCATCTTTACGCCACATTAACCTTTACTTGTTATGATAAAGAGTTGGGAATTTTGTTTTTTTCAACAAAAAATAATAAAAACAGGGGCTTAGGGGATTATGGCTTACAATTCAGACACGGGTTCTGCAACGCAGGATAACGGTACAACCAATATAAATTTAACACAAAATAAAGATGGTAACTTTGAGTTACCTTCTGGTTATGTCGTTAGCAATGCTGAATTTTACCGTGATGGTCAGGATTTGACGTTAAAGTTCACTGATCAAAATGATATTTCTATCGAAAATTACTTCACAAACCAAGATGACCCTTTAATCCAAGATGATGCTGGAAATAGCGCAAATAACGGTCTGATCAATTCATTCCTTCAATCTTCTCCTGAATATGCACAAACCTCTTCACTCACGGATGAAAGCCCTATTGGTGCCGTCGAAGAAATAAAAGGTGAAGCCACACTAATTCGTGCCGATGGTAACGTTGAAGACGTAACCTTAGGAACGCCTGTTTATCAAGGCGATGTTATTCAAACGTCTGGTGATGGTGCCTTAAATATTACCTTTATCGATGAAACAAGTTTAGCCATTAGTGAGAATGCTAAAGTGGCTCTCGATAATTATAAATTTGATGCTAAAACAGAAAGTGGTGAGACAGATATTTCTGTTTTACGTGGTGTTTTTGTTTATACCAGCGGTCTTATTGGGCGCGATGATCCCGACGACGTTAAAATTGATACACCTGTTGGCTCCATCGGTATTCGCGGAACAATCATTGCGGGTAACATCAACCCTAATGGTCAGAGTGAAATATCAGTTCTTGAAGGGGCTATTGTTATTACCAATGGCGTTAGCGAGAGAACATTATCTCAACAATTCGAAACCATTCAATTAACTGGGTTTAACAATGCTATTGAATATAAAGGTGTTGAAGCCGCAGATAACATTAGTAAAACATACGGATCAGTTAATGATGTTTTACCAAAATTATTCAGCTCTATTAATGACGCAACCAAAGAAGAGGTCATTGAAGAAGAAGTCGAGGCTTCTGAAGAAAACAATGACATCGAAAGTAACGAACAAGAAACCTTAGAACTTGATTCAACATTAGACACGCAAGATATTATAGAACTTGAAATCGGTGAAACAGGCGAGGCAACCGCTATAGAAACATCGACAGATAGTAATGTTACAACAGAACAAACATCGTTAAATTCAGGTCTTCAGGAGAGTGATTTAAATCGTACCACGATAGACGATCCTGCCTTTCAAGAATTCTTAGACCGTCCAGTTGAAACTAGGACTGAAACTGAAACGACGACACCTCCGCCACCGCCACCAGCTGTACCAAGCGCAACGATTGATATATTTGACAGTAGTGGAAATTTACTTTTTGAAGGGAATAAATTTGATGTTAAAGTTGGTAAAATTGTTCTCTCAAATGTTCCTACCGCTGATTTAGGATCGGTAATGATCTCTGATAATAATAATATTTTTAGCTATAATCAAGACATGGCAAACCAAAATGAATTTACTATAACTGTTGATGACGAAGCCGCAGCGCGCGTACCTTCAAATAATATAATTACTATTACAATTGGTGGTGCTAGTGCGGAAACAATTAACCTGCCTCTTGATATATTAGATGCCGCAGTGCATTTGAATACACCAGGAGGGTTTGATTATGATGTGAGTTCTGCAACAGCTTTACAAGAACACCTGCTTAATGCACAAGATTTTGATGGCGATGGTGACAGAGATTATCTTACCATTACAAGCACAATCAATCCAAATACAAATCAAGAGGTAAATGTTTTTGATCAAAGTAATTTAACAGGCCTCATACAAGAAACAAACCCAGGTGGTAGAAAATGGAATGATGCTGAATTCTTCGGAGATATCAATAATGATGGTTTTGCCGATATTGTTGGTATAACAGATGACCTAGCATCAGATTATAGTATCATCATGGGGAATAACACCCCTCAAAATCCTATTCATTTAGATTTTTTAACCCCACTCACAATAGGACCAACATCTGTTGCCTCTGCTGGCGACTTTAATGCAGGTGGTAAATCTGATTTTGTTTTAGGCGCAGCGAGTGAAAATAGTGGACAAGGACGTGTAATCATCCAATATGGCCCAAGTAATGCAGGTTTTATTGTCAATGGAACAGCTTCAGACACAGCCTTTGGTAGCCAAGTCTTTAACCTTGGTGATGTCAATGGTGATGGCGTCACAGATGTACTGGCTACAGGACAAGATGAAGCTTATGTGATTTTTGGTCGAGAAAATAATTCTGGAATCTACGAAACATTGGATACAACTGATTTACAAAATTCGATTCAAGGGCTTGAGATTGGGGAAGGAGTCCCCCATAATTTTGTAACTGCAGGGAGCACAGGAGACATTAACGGTGATGGCTTTGATGACTTTGCTGTTTCTTTTGATGATGGTACAGATATAAATACTTATGTTGTTTACGGAGAAAATGGTATAGAATTTCCTTCTGATTTAGATTTAAATTACTTAGAAAATCCTGATAACGCACTAAAAATCAATCACGATGGGGCAACAGGTCAAAACTATCAAATTACTGCACTGGGTGATGTTGATGGCGACGGATTTGATGATATCCAACTTGGCATTGAAGGCGGTAAACAGTATACCGTTCATGGTGCTCCTGGCGGTAGTGCTCATGTGATTGTTACTGATCAATCCGACAATGATGATAATATGAATGCAGGTATTATAAGCGCATCGGGTGACCTCCAATCTCTCGTTGGCAATGTTAACTTTGACGACTCAGATAAAACAGGCATTCGTATAAGTGGCGGTGATGGAGATAACATCATCAATATAAGCAACGATGATTTCGCAAAAATAGATGGCGGTGATGGATTTGATAGAATAAATATTGTAACACAAAATGGAAATCTCGATTTCACAAACTTACAGTATGAACAGGTTGAAAATATAGAACAAATCAACTTTGGTAATACTGGCCAAACAGTAACATTAGACGCAATTAGTATTTTCAATTTATTAAAACAAAGTGACAATAATGACTTAAGAATCTCTGGTGATTTAGGAGACACCTTAAACATTACAGATGCTAGTGGCGGCACTACAGGGGACCTAAAGGATAGAATTGTGGATATTCTAAATAGTGAGGGAGAAGGCGCTACTCACGAAACAAACACAACATTAGATGGAAATGAGTACAACCACTTCAAAATTGGGGGATATGACCTTTACATCGATACAGATATTACAACAGCAGTCGTCGTCTAGTTGACTACTTGCTCTTGGCAACGAAAACCCCGTCCCAATTTTCTGGTGGCGGGTTTTTTGTAAGTTCAATAATACGTTCACTATAAATTTTATAATATTTTTTCATGGAATCTAAGGCCAAATCCGATGCCTCTTTACAATCTTGTGCCGCACAGGACAAATCCGCAATACGGTATGCGGCCAACATTCCGTTATGTGCCGCTTGCCATTTTTTAAATGCATCACTACACGCATAATCAGCATCACCTACCAACGTATAAACACGCACCGCTTCATCGCGCCCAATAACCTTAATTAAATCAAGTTCCAACATCGCCAAATCATCAACTTGTTTTTTGGTATCTTCACCAATCAAAATATCAACACCATAAGATTTTGTCTGCCCTTCTAAACGTGATGCCAAATTCACAGCATCACCCAAGGCAGAATAAGCGAAACGTTGTTTTGATCCCATATTACCAACAGAACAAGGCCCTGTATTAACCCCTATTCCCGCTTGAAGATTAAGAGAACTCTTGTCTTTTTCTTTCATCTTATCATTCACGTTAACAAGGGCTTCATTCATCTTTAACGCCGCCAAACACGCTTGGCGCGCATGATCCGGATCATCAAGAGGCGCATTCCAAAATGCCATCATCGCATCGCCCATATATTTATCAATCGTACCACGTGAATTCATCACAATGTCTGACATTGGTGTTAAAAAATCATTCATCAACTGAATCAATTCTTCGGGTGATAAATTTTCTGATATCTTTGTAAAGCTTCTAATATCACTAAACATAACGGTGAGATCACGCACCTCCCCACCTAGCTTCAACTTATCAGGACTATTCGTCAGTTCTTCCATAAATTCTGGCGAGATATAATGACCGAAGGCTGTTTTGACTTGCCGTCTATCCGCTTCTGACCGTAAATAACTGAGCAAAGATGACACAACAAATAAAAAGAAAATCACAACACTTGGATATGTTGGATCAAATAATAACCCTTTTTCCACATAAGCAAAAAAGGCCGAATAATAGAGTCCACCAATGCTCATCACACTAAATATGCTTAACCAAATCACATTAATAAAAGGTGCCAATAATATAATAATCAAACCACTAACAAGGATAATTAATGCCTCTACCCCATTGGTAAAAGAAGGGCGTGTTAAAAATTTATTTTGCAAAATTTGTTCGACGACATTCACATGTACTTCAACACCAGGTTCAAAAATACTTAATGGCGTTGAACGAATATCTCGAAGCCCGACGGCGCTTGTTCCAACAAAAACTATTTTATCTTTGATTTTATTTTCAATATTTGTGTTTTTTAAAACATCAACAGCCTTAATATATTCATCGTTTTTGATATCACGGTAATGAACCCAAAACTTCAAATCAGCATTGACAGGGATTTCTGTTTTTCCCAACTTGGTATAATAATCAGTATCAAATAATCCCTTATTCTTATCTTTGCGTTCTTTAATACTATACCGCGCATTGGGGGACAGAGACACCCGCCATGCCTCTAACCCCAACATCGGGTAAAGCTTGGTTTGATCAGGTGCTTCAGTGTAACGAGGGTACGCATTAAATAGTGAGACCTCACGAATAATACCATCGACATGCGGCGTCGCAATGAAGCTTCCATTTCCTGCCGCGCTTGATGATAATATTTCTAAATTGGTGGCTAACCCAGCCGGTGAATATGGCGCGCGCAATAAGGGTTTTTTATTTTTAAAAAATAAAGTTGGTGCATTTTTTCGATAAGGTAAACGTCTCGTTTCTTCTGGGCGTGCCGCTGCAAAACCCGTCACTACATTTCCTGCTGCTTTAATAGAGTTCGCAAAAATCTTATCATTATCGGGCAAGCTTAGGATATTTTCCTTTGCTTGGGTAAATACATCATCTTCAGGCAGATATTCAACAATTTGTTGTGGGCTTGTTCTGTCTTCTTCGGCAAAAACCATATCGAAAGCAATCGCTTTGGCACCCATTTCATTTAATCTCTCCACAATTTCCGCCATCACCGTACGCGACCATGGCCATTGTCCAATTTCTTTTAAGGATATTTCATCAACATCGATAATGGCAATGTCATCTGTCGCAGGACGTTCATGAAAACGGTTAAACACATCAAATGTCAAATATTGTATCCGTTTTCGAAATTCATGATTTGAATCACTAAACCATACGGCAAAACCCAATATAAAAAGCAGAAAAATAATATGAAATTTTTTGTTCGTTAAAAAGCGCATAACGGCATTTATCTTTCTGTTAACGCCTTGTCCTTGGCGCGTAAGACAGGTTTTGCTAAATAACTTAAAATGGTTCTATCCCCTGTAATAATTTCAACTTCGGCAACCATACCGGGTGTAATCGGTAATGGATTTTCTTTTGTTCCTAAATAATTTTGATCCGCGCGAAGTTCAATTTCAAAAAATATATTGCCATCATTATCATTCACGCTATTGGCACCAATACGCACCAATGCTCCTTTTAACGATCCATAACGCTGTGAGTCATAAGCCGATATTTTAATATTAGCCTCTTGATCGGGGCGTAAAAAGGCAATCTCTTGTGGCGTCACGCGGGCAATTATTTTTAAATCGTCATCCAAAGGAACAACCTCAACTAATTTCATGGCCGGTTCAATCACACCGCCAATCGTTTTAATCGCAATTTTATTCACCACACCATCCACAGGTGATTTTATTTCGGCGCGGTCAACCCGTTCCCCAATAGCCGTTAAGTTCTCACTTAATTGCGATATCTGACTTTCAATATCATTAAGCTCCCCTAAAACCTGACTTTTAAACTTATCTTCACGGTCGGCGCGTTCACGCTGCGCCCCTCTTAAATCAGCTTCAAGGCCGCTCTTTTTTTGCCCTGCTTCACGAATTTGTCCTGCAATATTTGAAATCTCGCGATTAAGGCGAATTTCTTCAATTTGCGGCACAGCCTTTTGCGCCACCATTCTTTTTGTAATCGTCAGTTCTTGATTAAGTGATTTACGACTATCAGCAAATCTATTGATTTTGGCTTGCGCCTCTCTTATACCGGCACGTGCGCTTGAAATTTTATTATCTAAAATAGACTTCGCATTGCTTAACTCTTGCTGACGCGATTGATACAACGCTTGCTCATTACGGGCAATATCAGGGAACTTATCCGCCACCTCTTTAGGAACGGTAAATGTTTTACCCGCGGCCTCGGCGTCCAATCTTGCCTTCTTGGCTTTCAATGCCAATGTTCGTGCCTCAGTTCCGCGCTCTTCGGACGCAAAAGCAACATCATTGACCTTTAATAATATCTGTCCTTTTTTAACCTGCTGACCTTCACGAACCAAAAGCTCGGTTAAAATACCGCCTTCTAAGCTTTGCACCACTTGAATTTCTTGCGTTGGGACAACCTGCCCACTGCCATGGGTAATCTCTTCTATTTCCGATGTTCCTGCCCAAATAAAAAAGGCAAGAACCAGCGAGACAATCGTCAACAACATAAAATGCGAAGCCGTTGACGGCTTCATCCGTGTCGCGGCTTCCAATTCATTCATAAATTCTTTATCAGGCATGTCTTATCAATCTTTCGGAACTTGTATCTTACCTTGATTAATTTTTTCAATCACCATATCACGTTCACCATCCATGATGATGCGCCCTTGATCCATTAAAATCAAACGATCCACCATAGTTAACAGATGATGACGATGTGTAATCAAAATAAGCGTCTTCTCTTTTGTTTGTTGTTGAATGTGATGCACAAAGGAATTTTCAGCCTGCGTATCCATCGCATTTGTCGGTTCATCACAAATATATAAGTTAGGTTTCAACAACATCGCACGCGCCAAAGCCACACATTGTCTTTGACCACCGCTTAAGCCTTCACCTCTCTCACCGACGGGCGCATCATATCCCATGGGGTGTTGTGCAATGAAATCATGCACACCTGCAGCCGTTGAAGCTTCCAAAATATCTTCCTCGCTCGCATGGGGGACACTGACAATAATATTATCACGCACCGTACCATTAAACAGCACGACATCTTGCGCGATATAGGCCATGTTACGACGTAAATCCGCTGGATCAATCTGACGGTAATCCGTTTTATCTAACAAAATCGTTCCGTCCGTTGGTGCATAAAGCCCCATCGCTAAGCGCGACAATGTACTTTTACCAGAACCTATACGTCCGATAATACCAACCTTCTCCCCTGCTTCAATAGAAAAGCTAACATCTTCTAAAACCTTACGGTCTGTCTTAGGGTAAACGAAAGACGCCTTTCTAAAGGTTAAATTTCCTTTTAAATCGGGGCGATGTAAAAATTGTTTTTCGGCAGGTCGTTCAATTGGTTTAGACATTATATTGTTCAATGTTTTTAACGCCGTGCGCGCACTGTGATAACGACTCATTAAATTCGCCATTTGGCCTATCGGTGCAATAGCGCGTCCACTCAAAAGGACACAAGCAATGAGCGCGCCAACGCTCATCGTTGAATCTTTAACCAAATACATTCCAATAAGAACGACAAAAATAGTGGCGCTTTGTTGAACCCAGCTTGATATATTCACACCTAAACCAGACACAAATCTTGATTTTTGTGAGTATTTCGAATTTTCAGCGATGTAACGACCATATCGTTCACGCATACGACCATCGGCACCCACAGCCTTAATCGTTTCTAAACCATGGATCGTTTCAATCAAAAGACCATGTTTGGCTTCCGATGATTTTGTTGATTTTTTCACCAAGGATTTCAAAGGAAATTGTAACAACACACCGGCAATAAAAACCAAGATAATAAGCCCCGCCAACACAAAGGCAATCGGCCCACCCAACATCCAAATCACAAATAAAAATAAGAATGTAAATGGTAAATCAATAATTGTCGTCAATGTCGCCGATGTAATAAAATCACGCACAGAATCAAAATCACGCAGCATACTCGCAAATGATCCACTGGAATTTGGCCGTTCTTCCAACTTCATATTCAATAGCTGATCATAAATGCGTCGCCCTGCAATAACATCAACGCGCCGTCCTGCAAGGTCAATAAAATACCCCCGTAAGTTTTTTAAAATAAAATCAAAAACAAAAACCGTTAAGGCTCCAAGACCTAAAACCCATCCCGTTTCAATGGCGTTATTCGGAATAACACGGTTATATATGTTCATAATAAATATAGGGCTGGTAAGGGCAAAAATATTAATAAAAATAGCTGCCACAGCCACGCGTAAATAAATAGATTTACAATCCAGCATCGGCCCCCAAAACCAATGATCTTTGTAATCATCATTTTTGGACAATGTTTTTTCTTCAAATTCAGGTTTAGGATGAATATAAATGGCATAACCGCTATAGGAAGATTTTAAATCTTTAAATGATACAGAACGCTCACTCTCCGTTTCTGGTGACCAAATAATCGCGCTTTGTTCGTTTTTGTTTATTTTTAGCAACACACAAGCTTGCTCATTATCCAGCACTAAAACAACAGGTAAAACAGCCGAAGGGATTTTGTTAATATTGGCACGTTTTATAATTTTTGTTTTTAAATTAATACGCTCCGCCGCCTCACAAAACAAAGAAGGTTTCATATGATCTTGCGCATAGGCCAGACCAGAAACAAGGGCTTGAGATGATTTAGCACGTCCATAATGCGTCGTTAAAAAAACAAGGCATTCTAATAAAGGATCAATCTTTGATTTTGTCTTTAATTCTAGCTTGGTTTCTAATTCAGGCAAATTCAACCCCTTACGAGTTTATTGTGTTGTAATATAAACGCGCTCACTGGATGCCGATGAATGAAGCCTTGGCTTATATAACTGAGGTTCTACAACAGGTATTGCTGGCTCGATAATCTTTTCTGGCACTCTTTCTTCAAAAGCAGGTTGAATAATCGGCACTCTTGGTTCAAACGATTTACGAACAGGGATAGGCGCACTTAATTTAATTTTTTCAACAGGTTTTGTTCTTACAATAGGTTGAGGAACATCTGCAGCGGAGTGAACAGAAGAAGTATTTAATTGAACATCGCCAATCACTCTATTTTGCAACTGCCCCATACTGGCTAAAATATTATATTTAGCAAATAAAGTGCGGTAATTTGCCCCAATAGATTCTAATTGCGCATTAAAGAGTTGATTTTCCGCCTGCATTAATTGCAACAAACGAACACGCGCCCCTTCAAATTGAATTTTATACGCATCCGATAATTCACGCGTCACTGTTTCTCTCTTTTCAACCAAGGCAACTTGCTTTTGCGCCGTTTCCAGCTCGCTATACGCCCGCTGAATGTCACCTTCAATAGTACGCAACTGTTCTTTATTCTGCGCCGCTATTTCAGCATACTGCGCTTTAGATCTATTCACGCGTGCCTTAGAAGCACCACCAGTTTCAAAATCCCAATTCATCCTTACAAGCGCACGCGCATCTTCTAATTTGCCACCAATAACCTCTCGTTGTTCGCGTTTAATACCCGATAATTCGGCATCAACACTTGGTAAAATATCCGCTTTTTCAACTTTTACATCATAGGCAATCGCTTCCATCTCTTTTGCATTAGACTTTAGAAGCGGGTGATTTTCTCTTGCATAAGAAAATGCAGCAGACGGTGTTCCAACAAGATTAGACACATCACGCGGTTCAACAAGAGCCGTTCTTGGGCGATGACCTATAATTTCTTTATAATTGGCGCGTGCGGTTTCCAACTGCCCTTCATAATCAACTAAAGAACTTTGAAGCATTAAACCAATATTGCGCGCCTGCGCCGCTTCTGATTCATCTGCGGCTCCTTCATTCACCATAAGCTCAATACGTTGCAAATAATTTTCAATAGAGGCCAAATAAGACTTTGTTTTATTTAATGTTGCTTGCGCCTGTAAAACCCCAATATGTGCTTGCGTTGCCCGCAAAGCCAAATTCTCACGCACATCTAAAACATTGTAATCCGCAGACTCTATACGTGCATGAGCCGCTCCAACTCTATTTTTGATCTGCCCACCACCATAAAGAGGTTGCGTTAAGCTCGCACTGACTTCAAACAAGCCTGAAGAAGCTGAATCCCTTGTGACGGACAAGCCACGGCTAACACTATTATTTGCAAAAAGACCACCAACTGACGTTTCCGCCGATAATGTTGGAAATAAATCAGATTTTGCTTCTCGGCGTGTGGCACTGGCCGCATCACGCCCTCTTAGTGCCGCCTCAACACTAGGGTGCGTTTCCAACGCCTTAAGCACGGATTCCTTCAATGTCTCTGATGAAGCGCTTTGACACACGCCAAAAGACAATATTGTCGTACAACTATAGAGAAGGATTTTTTTATACATATATTAGAGGCCTTACTAAATGAACACCCAAAAAGTGCAAAAAGAACATTCGCACAGTTACAAATTTTACATCTCTATTGGTTTTTTAGCAAGTATTTGCACATATTATGTGTCATTTTCACCATTAACGGCTAAAAATAGGTTAACATTAACTCATAATTTGAAAAGACAGCCCTGATATATGAAACACAACCTCACTCTACCCGCTTTAGAAGAAAGATTTTTACCGCCCGAACATTGGGAAACCAAAGATTTTGTAAATCCTAAGACTAATCATCATATTTTTTATCGCACCGCGAAGGTAGAAAACCCGAAAGGTCTTATTTTTTGTTTGCCTGGCTTAAGCGAATTTGGTGAAAAATATATTGAAACAGCTCATTTTTTTAATAGTCATGGCTACGACATCGTGATTATCGATTGGTCTTACCAAGGATTTTCAACTCGCTTTGCCAATAATCCGCATAAAAGACACTCGGACGGCTATGACAGTGATATTTCTGATTTACATCAACTCATCACTTTAGAAAAAAATGAAAACCTGCCTTATTATATGTTCGGACATTCAATGGGTGGGCATATTGGATTAAAATTTTTATCTCAATATCCTGAGATATTTAAAGCCGCCGCCTTCAGTGCGCCTATGCTTAATATCAAAGCAGCAAAATATATTTTTCACTTAACATCCCTTGCTGCCCCGCTGCTGAAGCTGTGCCATGATAAATATATCCTTGGCGGGCATGATTGGAAAGAAAGCGTTCGCAACAAACAAAGCGATGTCTTCAGCAATGATCCTGTTCGTCGCCACATTCACAATCAATGGTGTTTATCAAACCCAACATTACAAGTCGGCAGCCCGACATATACATGGCTATATGAAAGTTTGAAATCTATTATATCATTACGAAGAAAACAAACATTGCGTGCTATCAAGATCCCTATCATCATGGCTTGCGCAGGGCAAGAAGAACTCGTTGATAATGATACGATAAAACGTGCGGTTAGAATATTAAGTAATGCAACATTGATAAATTTAAAACAATCAAAACATGAAATTTTAGTTGAAACCAATGAGGTCCGTGATCCACTTTTAAACGCCACGCTTGAACTCTTTAACCAATCAAATTAAGCCATTCATCTTCACTTAAAACTTCAACACTTAAGTTTTTGGCTTTTTTCAATTTCGATCCCGCATCTTCGCCCGCAATCACATAATCTGTCTTTTTCGAAACAGACCCCGTCACTTTCGCGCCCAAGCTTTCGGCTTTGGCCTTGGCTTCGGTACGCGTGACCTTTGACAATGTTCCTGTAAACACCACAACTTTACCTGCTACAGGATTGTCTTGGTTTTTGGGAGCTTCATAAGGAGTAATGTCCAGCTCACTCTCTAACGCCGTCAATATATCTTGATTATATTTTTGCGTAAAAAAGGCAATCAAATCTTCTGCTGTTGACGGACCGACATCTTCAATATTAATGAGGTCTTCATAGGTTTGAGATTCCATATCCGTCGCCGCAATAACCGCCTTTTTTAAATCATCAAACGTGCCATAAGTTACCGCCAAGCGTTTCGCCGTTGCCTCACCGATTTGACGAATACCCAAGGCATAAATAAAACGGTTTAATTCTATTTTTCTTTTATCCTGAATAGATTGAAATAAATTTTTGGCGGATAAATTCCCCCACCCTTCACGCGCCCGAATAGGTGTTAACGTGTTTTTATCCCGCGCCTCCAACGTAAAAATATCAGCAGGTGTTTTAATTAACCCATCATCCCAAAATTGTTGAATAATTTTTGCGCCAAGTCCATCAATATCAAAAGCCAAGCGCGAGACAAAATGTTTTAACCGTTCAACCGCCTGTGCATCACAAATCAATCCCCCTGTGCAACGCCACGCCACTTCACCTTCTTCACGCACCGTCACAGATCCACAAACAGGACAGTTTTTAGGGAATGTAAAAACTTTCGCCTTCGCTGTTCGCTTATCCATCAACACATTGACCACTTGCGGAATAACATCCCCTGCCCGCTGTATCGTCACATGGTCACCAATGCGTACGTCTTTACGCTCAATCTCATCCGCATTATGAAGCGTCGCATTGGACACCACCACGCCACCAACCGTAATCGGTTCAAGCCGTGCAACAGGCGTCAAAACCCCCGTACGCCCAACCTGAATATCAATATCATTGACAACCGTAACCGCCTTTTCCGCAGGGAACTTATGCGCCGTTGCCCAACGCGGCGCACGTGATACAAAGCCAAGCCGTTCTTGGTAATCAAGTCTGTTCACCTTATAAACCACGCCATCAATCTCATAATCTAAATCAGGACGCTGTTCGTTAATGCTCTGATAATAACGCATAATATCATCAATACTCTTACACAGTGCCGCTGGTTTAGCTTCAGAAAAACCGTAAGAGATCAGCTTATCTCTTATCCCCCATTGTGTATCGGCGATAGGTTCACTGACCTCACCCAAAGCATAAGCGAACATCCCCAATGGACGTTGCGCCGTTATGCTGGCATCTAACTGTCGCAAGCTTCCCGCCGCCGCATTACGGGGATTAGCAAAAGGTTGCTTGCCCTCTTCTTCTTGTTTTTCATTCAGCACATTAAAATCATCGCGGCGCATATAAACTTCACCGCGCACTTCCAACACGGCAGGCACATCGCCTTTTATTTCTTTAGGGATATCATCAATAACATTTACATTTTTGGTGATATCCTCGCCTTCATGTCCATCGCCACGCGTTGCCGCATGAACCAGCTTACCGCCTTCATATCGTAAAGAACAAGAAAGTCCGTCAATCTTTGGCTCTGCCGCTATTTCAATAGTTTCATCGGGTGACGTCCCTAAAAAGCGATGTATACGATTTTGAAAATCTTCTAACTCCTCTTGCGTAAAAACATTCCCCAATGACAACATCGGCATCGCATGTTTTATTTTTGAAAAACCTTTTGATGGTTTTGCACCAACACTTTGTGTTGGGCTATCTTTTGTTATCAAATCAGGAAAAGATTTTTCTAACGCGATCAATTCTTGACGCAGCGCATCATACTCCCCATCGTTCAGCTCAGGGTTATCATCTTGATAATACAGTTCATCATGGTGACGAATGGCTTTGCTTAATTCATCATGGCGTTTTTTTACGGTTGGTTCTGCAGATTTTTGTTCAAATAAGTCATTCATATATTACGCCGCCCGCTCTTTTTTAGAATGCCCTTCAAGTAACTTCCCTGCCGCCGCCCGCGCTTCATCAGAAATACTTGCCCCTGCTAACATACGTGCAATTTCTTCTTGTCTATCTTTGTTATCCTGCAAGGGAATAATGTTGGTCTTCACATCTTTTGTTCCTGTCTTTGACACAATCCAATGATGTCCTGCAATCGCCGCCACTTGTGGAGAATGCGTGACAACCAGAACTTGTTTATGTTGCGACAGCTTTGATAAACGCTCACCCACTGCCGCCGCCGTTGCCCCGCCAATACCGCTATCCACCTCATCAAAGACAAGGCTTTGCGCCATACCCGTTTCGGACAACACAACTTTTAAGGCCAACGTAAAACGTGACAATTCACCACCTGAGGCCACTTTATTTAAAGGCCCTGCATCGGCACCCGGATTGGTCGCGATTAAAAATTCAACTTTATCCGATCCATTTTTTGTCCAACTTTCTTGATCCAAATCATGAACGGCCACTTCAAAACGCGTTTTTTCTAATTTAAGCGGGGCAAGCTCATCCATGACATCTTTGGCCATTTTCTTTGCCGCCTCCTTACGTTTATCAGATAGTTTATCCGCTAAGTTCTGAAATTCATTTTCTGCTTGTTCGCATTGGCGAATTAATTTCGCAAAATTATGATCTTGGTTTTCAATGTCAAGCAACGCTTGGGCAATTTCATCACGTTTTTGTGATAACGCATCAATTTCACAATCATGTTTTCGTGCTTGCGCCTTTAACGCAAATAAGCGGTCATCAATTTCACTTAATGAATATTCACTATTTTCAATATCTGATGAAATTTTTGATAGGCTCTCTAAAACTTCCTGAAGCTCTGCATTGGTTCTATCCATTGCATTTATTGCCTCTTGGCCATCTTCACCAATTTTTTCCAGCGCCCGCCAAACATTACCCGAAACATTCTCTATATCTTCAATACCTTTACGTGCTTCATTTAAATTTTCTAAAATTTGTTCACGGCGCATAAGGCGTTCGCGCAATTTTGACAGCTTATCTTCTTCCTTATCTTTGGGAGACAGCGCATCAATATCTTCTAAAGATTTTCGAAAATACTCTTCATCTTCACGGGCATTATCCATCGCTTCTTTTTGTCGTTGAAGCGTGGTCGTTAAATCTTTCCATGTTGCCCAAATCGTCTTTATCTTGGTTATATCTTTTTCATGACCGCCATATTCATCCAACAAAGTGATATGGTTCTGCGGATTTAACAAAGCATGCGTATCAAACTGTCCATGAATTTCAATGAGATTTTCGGCTATCTTTTTTAATAAATTAACGCTGATGGGTTGATCATTGATAAACGCTTTGGATCGCCCTTCTGCCGTTAAACTACGACGAACAATCAGCTCGCCTTCATTTGAAATATCGTTCTCTTTCAAAATATTGAAAACATGGTGGTCTAAAGATAGATCAAAATCAGCAATAACGCTTGCTTGCGCACAACCATGGCGGACAAGCCCCGCATCGGCACGCGCGCCCAACGCCAAGCCTAATGAATCAAGTAAGATTGATTTACCCGCCCCCGTCTCACCCGTCAGCGCACATAAGCCTTTAGAAAAATCTATTGTCAGTTGATCAATGAGGACAATGTTTTTAATTGAAAGGGTTGCGAGCATGATATCTTTGAGCCCGCCCTATTAACCCGCTCTAAATACAGAATCAACGGTCTTATCAATGAAGGAGCGGTCTTTTAAAATTTTCTCTCGTGATTTTGTATCTAAGATTTTATAACTATCTTGATACCATTTTGAACCAGGATAATTATGCCCCAACACCGCCGCAACACGCGTTGCCTCACCTTTCAGACCCAACGTCAAATATGATTCCACAAGGCGGTGTAATGCCTCTGGTACATGGGTTGTTGTTTGATAATCTTTTACAACTGTACGAAAACGATTAACCGCAGCATTAATTTCATTACGGTTCAAATAATAACGGCCAATTTCCATTTCCTTACCCGCCAAATGATCGAGCGTTAAATCACGTTTTAACTTTGCATCACGTGTATATTCACTATTGGGGAAACGCGTTATCAGCGTATCAAATGACCGCAACGCTTGCTTGGTAATCGCCTGATCACGGGCCACATCTGATATTTGCTCATAATAAGCCAATGACCTTAAATAATACGCATAATCAACATCTTCATTACCAGGATGCAATTCAACAAAACGCTCTAAGGCTAAGATCGCCTCATCATAACTATCTTCTTGATACGCCGAATAAGCCGCCAGCATCTGCGCCTTTGTTGCCCATTTAGAATAAGGATATTGTCTTTCAACTTCTTGGAATGCTTGAATCGCGCCGCGATAGTTTTTCTTATCTAATTTTGCATTTGCTTCATCATAAAGCGCTTTTGCACTTTCAGTTTCAGAAATCTCAACGACTTCCGCGCTTTTATCGCCCGTTTTTTTCGTCGAAGAACAAGCACTCACTATCACGACTGCCGCCATTACCATCAAGAATTTTAAAGAATTTATCATAAGAGATTCATAGCGCATTATGAGGCAAAATGAAACGATTTAGGCGCAACATTCCCCTTAAAAAACCACAGAAAAGTTATATTATGTCTATGAACTAGGCTGAAATAACGTCGCCAATGACGTCTTGAGATTGAGAGGGGTAAAGATGATTATCGCCTTCTTCAAATTCGACATAAAGATCAACAATATCCCACGCGCTATCATCGGCAAATAAAGCGCGTAAAGCTTTGTTATTCATGGCATGACCCGCACGTAACCCTTCGTAACGGCCTAAAAACAAACCACCGCATAGGGATAAATCACCAACAGCATCTAATAATTTATGACGGATAAATTCATCATGACAACGAAGCCCCTCTTCATTCATCACGCCATTATCATCAACAACAATCGCGTTATCTAATGAACCACCCAAGGCCAAGCCATTGGCTTGCATCATTTCAACATCTTGCAATAAACAAAATGTACGGCAATCCGCCAAATCATGTTTGAAGTTTCCATTGACGAGTTTAATTTCAAAATGTTGTGACCCGATTGTCGGGTGATCATATTCAATTTGACCGCCATAAACAGGAACTTGAGATGGTGACAAAGTCACAGTACTTCCATTTTCTGTGTAAGTCACATCCTTTAAAATACGAATAGCGCGGCGTGGCTGGCTTTGCGCCTGTACGCCGACCTCGTCAAACAAAGCAATAAACTGGGTTGAGCTTCCATCCATAATGGGCACTTCGCCTGCATCAATTTCTACGGTCGCATTATCAATGCCACAACCACGAAAGGCCGCCATCAAATGTTCAATTGTTGCAACGGTTACGCCATTGTCATTACCAATCACCGTACAAAGGCGCGTATCAACAACATTGTCCCATGTCGCAGGAATAACATTATCTTGATCGGTCACATCAACACGTTTAAAAACAATACCCTGATCTGATATCGCAGGATAGATTGTAATATTTACGATTTTGCCTGAATGAAGGCCAATATCGCTTATTTTTACAATGTCTTTTAACGTGTGTTGCATATGAAAAGTCCTTTTATATATAACTTAATATACAAAATATCAGCGACAAAGCGCAGACACGTTTTGTATCACCGTGTTACACACCTTAAGTCATTGATTTTATTGCCCTGTTTCCCCCCCTTATCACTTTTGTTTAGTTCGTTCGTATCTGGGCGTTTTTTAAAATTTAACCCTTTGATTTTAAACAATTTTCTTTCAGTCTGTTTGTTATTATCACTCTCCACCTGATAGTTTTTTTTAAGCTTAACAAGAAATAGGAATATTATCATATTTTATCAGGAAAATAAAGAAAATTTTAACACGGAGAACTTCACAGAGTTTTTTATAAGTATTCACATCCCAACGGAAGCAAGAATCTTTATATTCTAATAGACTCCAGCTTTCGCTGGAGTGTGAAAATGAAAAGGCGGTCCATATAAAAAAAGGGAGCTCCGAAAAGCTCCCTCAAGTTACATCATCTGGAGGACACCAGATAAAACTTAATCATGATACACAATCTACTTAATCAACTAATTCTTTTATTAATTCGCCTTATTAATTCGCTTGACGACGAAGAAAGGCAGGAATATCTAAATCTTCTTCTGATGTGCTACGTGTTGCCGCAGGAGAATCAATATTTAATTTTCCTTGTGACGGTTTATCCGTTGTTTTTTCAGCACGCAAACCAGAATGAAAACCATCTGAAGAAGAGGATTCATCACCTTGGGTTGTCTCACCTTCATCAGCATCTGAACCATTCATCACATTGCCATAGACACCTGTAATGCGCTCTAACAAAGAAGGTGATTTACGCTTCTCAGCAACTGGAGTATGCGTACCAGAAACAGGTGGGCGTAGAACAAGACCTTGTGTTGGCTGAATCATTGATGAAGCTTGAACATCAACAGAAGTAGGCTCAACAACTTGCGTTGGTTGTAGTACTGGCGGTGCCATCACAGGCATTTGTGTTGGTACATAACCTTGCAACGCCGCCGCAGGGTTATAGACAATATCTTCTTGTTTTTCTGGCACAACAGGACTTGGCGGAATAAAGCTTCCACGGTGAACTTGCCCTCTTATCTTCGATGCGTTTTGCGGTGCGGCCGTTTGTGGAGCCGCTGGTGCTACAGCATGAAATTCTTGCTGCTCAAACATGTCCGATTTGGGCATATCTGTTTTTGGCTGTGCTTTAACAGAAGTCGCAGTCGTTTGCTGACGCGCATTCAACGTCATCGCCCGTGCCACTTCAGTTTGTGGTATCGGACGCTGTGTCGTATCAGAAGTCGCGGTTGCTTTGGCTGTTGTTGCCACCTTCGGTGTTTCCGTACTTATTGGCGTAACAGATTTCGGTTTTGTTGGAACGCTAATACTACCATTGCCACCACCCGAAATTGTCTTAGCCCCTTCGGCCGCATCAATCCCTGTTGCCACAACAGAAACACGCATCGTCCCTTCTAATTTCTCATCGAACGTCGAACCAAAGATAATATTGGCATTCGGATCAACTTCATCACGAATACGGTTACAGGCTTCGTCAACCTCAAACAATGTCATGTCTGCGCCACCGGTTACGTTAATAATAACGCCGCGCGCGCCTTGCATAGATACATCATCAAGAAGTGGATTATTAATCGCCGCTTCCGCCGCTTCAATAGCACGACGATCACCTTCGCCTTCACCATTACCCATCATCGCTTTACCCATCTCTAACATCGCGCTGCGGATATCGGCAAAGTCCAAATTAATCAGACCTGGCATCACCATCAAATCAGTCACGCCACGCACGCCTGATTGCAACACGCCATCGGCCATTTTAAAGGCTTCTGCGAAAGTTGTTTTCTCATTCGCCACGCGGAATAAATTTTGATTTGGAATAACAATTAATGTATCAACATAACCCTGCATTTCTTCGATACCGGCTTCGGCTTGTTTCATCCGATGCGTTCCTTCAAAATGGAAAGGCTTGGTCACGACACCAACAGTTAGGATACCACTATCACGACAGGCTTTGGCAATCACAGGCGCTGCACCTGTTCCTGTT
>CAZYHI010000002.1:0-23263 GCA_964647515.1 uncultured Micavibrio sp.
AAGTTAAGAACATTACCTAAATTGACATGCTGTGAACTGCTGTCTTCAAAATCAATGGCTGTATCAATCTGCCCTGTTATCGATGCGGTGGCGGGTGAAACATTTGTATATGTTCCGTTTAAACCATTCCCAGAGCTATCAAGCGCCGTTGTGCCACTGGTTTCATCGAGTTTCCAGTGCCCGACGAGATCACTGCCACCAGTACTTTCTGTCATTACAACCCAGTCTGTATCATCGCAATATTCATACTCACCAGTGCCGGTGATATTATATCCCATTTCACCGGCTGTGCCAGCGGGGGAAGAGCAGGCGGCGTGCGCGTCAGTGGGCGCAATGGCCAATAGAAAAATGAAAGCGAATAGAGAATAGAGGCGCATGGTTTTTGTCATGGTTTTTTATTGTGCCGCGGCTTGTTGATTATTATGAACTTCTAATGCTTCTAAGCGTTTTATAATATCACCATTTTGTGATTTTAGGCTATCAACTTCGGCTTTAAGGGCTTTGTTTTCCTGTTCTAATTTTGATACTTTATCAAATAATTTACCAATACGATCAATTGTTAAATCTAGCAAGGCTTTGATTTCTTTGACGGCTTCAATGATTGGTGTGATGAGGCCCGTGTAATTGACCGATTTTGTTTTTATTTCATCATCGGCGGTATGGACAAGCGTTGGGAAGGTTTTTTCCAATTCTTGCGCCATGACACCAAACTCGGTTTTACCGTCTTTGTCATCCTTCATAGTAAAAGAATAAGTATCAACTTTGGTAATTAAATCTAATGCTGACCCCAAATCAGATAAGGGTTTAATGTTTGTCTTCAGGCGACGGTCAGAGACGTCAGTGATTGTTCCTGTATATTCAATACTACCATTCACGCTTAATTCAGCACCAGGGTTTGTCGTGCCGATACCTACTCGACCTGTCGATTTAATAATCATTTCAGGATCCCCATTGGTGTTATTAAATCCAGACTTTGTGGTATAAAAACTTATCCTGCTTGGCATGGAGGTACCAGAAGGTGTTCCGTCCATATCTATTTCTATATTGCCTACAGTTGAGTAAGCGCCACCATTAAAAGCGCGAGCGCGCAAACCAAGTATTTTATCATTGTTTTGAACAATGGAGGGCGAGGCTCGTGTGCCACGACCACGAATTCCTGTAATGTCTGGTCCAGCTTGTGTGTTGGCACTACTCCACATATTAGCAGAAATATCACCACCATTGACTTCTAAAGCATTATCAGTTGGCCTGATAAGATCATCGGCACCAATTGCTACTGTTTTGTTTGCCAAATCCCCAAAAATCGTATCACCGATATTCAGTTGGTTCCACCCTGTTGCAGAAGGCGCGTCAATTGCTTGACCAATGATAATATTTTGCCCCCCAGTTGTTATATTATCACCAGCATTATGGCCGATTACAGTGTTAGCATCCCCAGTGGTGTTAAGGTTTAAAGAATTTCTACCCACTGAGACATTTTGACTACCCGTGGTGTTTATTTGTGATGCCCACCCAATCGCGACATTACTATTACCTGTTATATTGCTTTCTAAAGCAGCATGCCCAACGGCGACATTTCTGAAACCAGTTGTATTATCTTTTAACGCCTCATTACCAATGGCTGTGTTGCTGTAACCAGTGGTGTTACTTAATAGAGACTCTACCCCAGCGGCAGTGTTTTCAATACCTGTTGTGTTGTTATGCAATACAGAGCTACCGACCCCAGTGTTGTGTGAGCCCGTTGTGTTTAAACGCATTGTCTGATAACCGATAGCGGTATTTTCTCTTCCTGTATTGTTGCTGGCAGTGAATGAGCCTCTTAATGCCTGAAAACCAACAGCAGTATTCTCTGAAGTACTGGAAGTTGCTGTGTTGTCGGCATAGCGCATTGATTCAAAACCAACAGCGGTGCTACCAATTTTTGCTACATTCTCTCTTAAAGCAGCCAGCCCAATAGCAATATTTTCACTACCCGTTGTATTTTCTAACATTGTGCCTTGCCCTATTGCAGTATTGTTTTGCCCCGTTGTGTTTTTTTGTAGCGTGTTTGCCGAGATAGCTACATTGCGACTACCTGTTGTGTTTATATTTAACGTTTGTACACCTAACGCAATGTTACCTGTTCCTGTAGAAGAGGCGTTTAGTGCATTTGACCCCAGTCCAATACTAAATGTTGGTGCATCATAATATCCATCACTGAGGTCATTAATCGCGCCGCCGCCGCCGCCAGAACCCATATCAGAGAAGCTTGTACAATCATGAGAGAACTGCATTCTATCGGATGTATCGTTATAACGGAGACAGCCTGCCTGGTTCCCCGCGCCACCATCAAGACGAATGTCACCATATTGTAAATGTAGGTGGCTCTCAATTGCATCGGATGTAAAATTACCAAGGCCTTTATTGCCCGAGGTGTTGATACTTATGCTGCTTGAACTTGAATTGTTGAGAAGCATCATGTAATCTAAATTATGATTATAAACTATCGCACCTGTAGAGTGATCATCTTTGTCCGCAAACGCCATAAATGAGCGGCCTGTCTCACCAGCAACGATACGAATGCCGGCTTCGTCTGTGGCATTGGCGTTGTTAATAAAGCGTGCAACGTCTTCATTATCTAATGCTGGTTGAGCACCTGCGGTACGAACAACAGATAGAGGCTCTGTGGGTGTTATACCGATACCAATGAAATCATTTGCTAAGTCACCATAAATTGTATCCCCAATGTTGAGCTCGTTTGAAGCTGTAATGGTTGATTTTTCAGCACCATCACCAATCATAATATTACGATCACCCGATGTACCGTCTAAAGCGGCATGCGCACCAATAAACACATTACGGCTACCTGTTGCATTAAACCCAGCATGGCGTCCAATAGCGACATTTCTTTGGCCTGTTTCGTTTTCGAACAAGGCGTTCGCCCCTAATCCCGTGTTATTTACACCCGTTGTATTGCTGACAAGTGCGTCTTCACCAACGGCAGTATTTTCTATTCCTGTTGTATTTGTGTATAGAGCGCTCCTACCAATAGCCGTATTGAAACCACCAGCAGTGTTATTTAATAGGGTTTGTACACCAACAGCGGTGTTGCTTGTACCTGTGTTGGCAGAAGCAGTTGTTGAACCACGAAGGGCTTCATAGCCGAGGGCTGTATTGTATGTATCGGCGGCGGTTGTGTTATTATCAGCGTAGCGTAGAGCACTGACACCTATCGCAGTGTTACCTGACTTTGCTCTATTTTGCGCTAAAGCGTCTCCTCCAATAGCTACATTATTCCACCCGATAGTATTTTCTTGTAACGCTTGCAAACCTACGGCAGAATTTTCACGCCCCGTGGTGTTTCTGTATAAAGCCTGTGACCCTAAACCAACGTTAAAACGTCCTGTTGTATTGGCATTTAAAGCATTTGAACCCACGGCTGTATTATGATCGCCAGATCTAAGGTTCCGTAAAGCTCTTGAACCAAGTGCTGTATTGTTATCTGTTGTTGCTGTACTATTTGCAGAGGTTGCCCCAGCGTGCCGTCCAACAAATGTGTTGAATTGTCCCCCCGCTGTTAAGGTAGCCGCACTAACACGTCCTAAAATAACGTTTTCATTTGGATAATCCGTTGCCGCATCACTGAGGTCATTAATCGCGCCGCCACCACCGCCACCACCACCGCCACTAACATCTGTGGCGACGAAACAGTTTGCTAAGTTTTCATCACAATATTTTGGTGCGCCGATACGTGGATCCCCTGCGGCTAAATCCCCAAAAATTGTATCACCGATATTCAGTTGGTTCCATCCTGTTGCAGAAGGCGCGTCAACTTGATAACCAATGATAATGTTTTCGCCTCCTGTGGTAATGTTATCACCAGCAGAATATCCAACGGCTATGTTACTATCCCCTGTGGTGTTAATGTTTAAAGAGTTTCTACCTATCGACGTATTGTGGCTACCGATTGTGTTTATTTGTGATGCCCACCCAATCGCGACATTACTATTACCTGTTATATTGCTTTCCAAAGCGGCATGCCCAATGGCGACATTTCTAAAGCCTGTTGTGTTATCTTTTAATGCCTCATTACCAATAGCAGTATTACTATAACCAGAAGTGTTCCCCAATAGAGCTTGCGCTCCAACAGCGGTGTTTTCAATACCTGTATTATTGGCTGCGGTTGTCGATCCGCGAAGAGCCTGAAAACCGACGGCAGTGCTATAACTACTCGTTGTGCTTGTAGAGTCATTGATGTAGCGCATCGCGTCATTACCGATGGCTGTTATATACCATGCAGCTTTATTTGTATTTCCAGCTTGGTATCCCATGATAGTATTTCCACTACCTGTTATGTTGTTAAATGATGCGTTCCGTCCAACAGCGGTGTTATGTACTCCCGTTGTATTGGCAAATAAAGCACCCCACCCAAGCGCTGAATTACTGTTACCAGTTGTATTGCTTACCAGCGCTATACGCCCAACAGCGGTGTTTCTAAACCCTGATGTGTTTCGCTTTAATGCTTCGTTCCCGACAGCTGTGTTACCGTCACCTTCTCCGTTGGCTCCTGCCCCGGTTGCGTTGGTTAGATCTCGTAATGCGGCAATTCCAATGGCTGTATTACCTATGTTATTGGCGCCAAAAGCACCACCGTTATGCCCAAGGAATAAATTGTTACCAGTTGTTTCTTTTGCGGCATCACTCAAATCATTAATGGCGCTTGCGCTACCGCCGCCGCTGACAGAGGCCGCGGTGAAGCAGTTTAGACCATTTTCGTCACAATAATGGGTGGCACCAACCGCGCCCTCGGCATCAAGAAGCAAGGCTTGACCGCCACTGCCTGATCCATCAGAGCGCGCTATAATCCCGCCCAACAATGTACTGCCTGTTACTGAGTCAATTGCAAGGTCGGGCGAAGCATGATCAGCCCCTGGAGAGGCGGCAATGTAAGCTCTACGAAAAGTTGAGCCATTCCCCAAAAAGCCAAAGCGTGGATTGACGGTTCCCGCATTAAAAGGGGCTCCAGCATATGCCGCTTGAAGACCGCGCGACCATCCGCTTGTTAATGTATTTGCAATATCAATTTGGTATCCAGCCCCTGCACCAATTTTATATGTTATACTGGAGGCAGCAGCTTCTCTAACAGTTAAAGGGACGCTATTTACAGCATCTGTGCCTATTCCTATTCTACCATTTTCATTAATCACCATTCTTTCTACGCCCGCGGTATCAAAACGGATGGTGTCGTCATCTGCGCCTTCTTCGACTTGAACGCGTGTATCGCCATCGGCATCAATAAGCTGCGCGGCAGACCCTGCACCACCAGACACATCTGTGGCGATAAAACAGTTAGCAAGATTTTCATCACAATATTCAACGGCACCGACTTTTGATCCTGCGGTTGTCCCTACACCAGAACCGAAGAAAATATCACCAATGTTAAGCTCGTTCGACGCCGTCGCACTGGATGTGTCAACGCCAGTGCCAATAGTAATATTGTTGTTTCCTGTTGTAATGTTATCACCAGCAAAGTGACCTATTGCAATGTTGTTATCGCCTGCAATATTCTGACCAGCATTTCTCCCTAGGGCCGTATTGTTATCTCCTGTTGAAATCTCTAGTAGAGAGCCCTGACCGACGGCGGTATTATTGTTACCGGTTGTATTGTCGAATAATGAGTTACGACCAAGTGCGGTATTATGATCTCCTGTTGTATTCTTTCCTAAAGTGGCCCACCCAACCGCGATATTACTATTTCCTGTTGTATTCTCTGATAGTGCGGTTCTACCAACTGCAGTGTTTTTATGTCCTGATGTATTTTCTTTTAATGTTTCATGACCAACCGCTGTGTTACCATCACCTTCTCCTGTCGCTCCTGTCCCTGTTGCATCTGTTAAAGAGATGAGTGAATCAATCCCAATAGCAAGATTATAGTCATTATTGGCGCCCATGGCGGGGTTGCCTTCATGACCTAAAAACATATTGATATTTGTTTCATCTTTTGACGCATCACTTAAGTCATCAATTTCACCAACTATACCGCCAGAAATATCGGTTGAAACAAAACAATTGGCTAAGTTTTCATCACAATATTTTGCTGCGCCGACGCGGGGGTCACCAGAGATAATTCCTAAGTCCCCTTTAATCAGGTCACCAATATTCAGCTCTTCGCTCGCCGTCGCGCTGGATGGGTCAACATTGTACCCGATGATAATATTATCGGCCCCAGTTGTGATATTATTTCCTGAGCGGTGACCTATAAGAATGTTTCTGTCTCCGTCTCTTAAGCTTTGCCCTGCTAAATAACCGATGGCAACAGTGTGATCTGTGCTTGCTGGGTTTACGGTTGTACCTATCGCGGCATTTGATCCTATAAATACATTTTCATTACCTTCGTTAAATTGCCCAGCATTTGCGCCGATGGCTACATTATGATTATATGTATCACTGTTTGCTAGTACACTCCTACCAATAGCCACATTTGACTGCCCAGTTTCGTTGGCGATGAACGCAGAGTTACCGATGGCGACGTTATCAAATCCTGTTGTATTGGCCTCCATTGCGACGTTTCCAACGGCAACATTAGACAGCCCCCCCGTATTGTTTCTTAATGTCCCAAACCCAAGAGCGATGTTTCGAGAACCTGATGTGTTGGTGATCATAGAATTCTGTCCGATTGCAATATTGCTTAATGCGCCAGAATTATCCAAGCCACTTAAAGCGTTTGCGCCAATGCCTAAGTTATTCAAATCGGTTACGCCAAAGCCCCCGCCGTCGTGCCCTAAAAATAAATTAGGATTTGCAGTGCTATCTTTTGACGCATCACTTAAATCATCAATCGCGCCGATGGTGCCGACGGCACCGATAATGTCGGCGGCGGTTTGGTCACAGTTAATAGTCGTACCGTCTGTTCGGCAAAATTGCCCTGCTGTTGTGATGGTGCCAACTTGTGGGTCGGTTTCGGGCAGGGCGGCGAGGGTACAATCAATGGCATCGCCCCCTGCATTAGCTTGACAGAAATTATTGGCTGTTAAGGTCTCTACTTGCGGGTCTTGCTCGCTAAAGCCTGTCAAACCGCTAGAAACAGTATCATCGACATATTTTTTTGTGGCGGCGTCTTGTGCCAATGTCGGGTCGGCGACGTTATTAATAAGACCGCCCGTCATATCTAATATGCCGTTGATGGTTGCATTGTTGGTAACAGACAGTGAATCAAGCGTGGATAAACCAGATGATGATAATGTTGTTACCCCTGTTGCGCCAGCATTCACGATGCCTAAAGTTGATATGCCTGTGACGTCTAATGTTCCGCTTAATGTTGTGTTATTTGTTACACCTAATGAATTTACGGTTGCCAAACCAGATGTACTGAGTGTTGATAAGCTTGAATCGCCTGTGACATCTAATGTTCCGCTAATGGACGTGTTATTGGTAACAGACAATGAATCAAGTGTGGCTAAACCAGATGATGATAATGTTGTTACCCCTGTTGCGCCAGCATTAACAACGCCTAATGTGGATATACCTGTGACGCCTAATGTCCCATTTGTTGCCAAGTTCCCCGCAGTGAAAGTGCCAGAAAATATTCCTGTTGCGCCAGACACATCACCAGAGGCAATTAAATCAACGGCACTGACGTTCCCTGTTGTGGATATAATATCACCAACGGCGGTTAGGTCAGTGACGCTATTTAAAAGTTCAATTTCTGTATTGTTAAGTCCGCTGATAAAATCCACCTGAATAGAGGGATTACCTGCAATTTCACTAATACCAAAAGCCAATTCACCAGCGGAGTTTGTCACTTCTAAATCACGGTTAATTTCAGCGATATCGGGTTCACCTTCTTTAATATTCCAAAGACCCGCGGCGTTTATGCCTGCTTCGGCGTAGGTGTAGCCCAAGACAATATCGTCTGAGCCAGATGTTTTATTAATTAATGGCGTGCTTGAATCAACGTAAGCTTCACAGCTGGTATCAAAACTAGCATCGGGTCCGGCGGATATAATCGCCAAGACATATTGTGTTTCATCATCGGCGCCGGCCAAAATATTATCAGGGTTGACGATAGAGGCATCATCACAGCTTCCGTCATTATCTGAAGCTAAACCATCCGAAGCGCGTCCATGATCCCAAACACAATATCCATATTTTGTTCCCCATGGATCGTCTTGCGCCGTGCCGACAGACATGGGCACTTCCCCACCACCTGTAAAACCAGTAATGGCACTACCATGGGTCAGGGGTTCAATAATGTCGTCACCATCACAGTCATACACTGTTTGTGAGCCAGCAGCGATAAGCGCGAGCTTCCCCGTCGCAATCATATTGTTTTCGGCGATGGTTCGTTTGGTGACCACGGACATGGTCTTCACGGGGCCTTTCATGATGGTCATGGTAGAGGCACCAATAACACCAACCATACCAACGGCACCGAAAAGCATTAGGAAAACATTTCCTGCTTCGCGTAATCTGTTTGTTAGATTTTTGCCCGTTTGGTTTTTATTTATTTGCTCTTGATGTGGTTGTTTCATAACCATGCCCCTTTGATTTTTGTATAAAGCTTCTCGCTTCCCTAGAACTCTCCACCTTTAAGTATACTTATGAAAGGTTAACAGCTTATTACCAGCTGTGGATAAGAGTTTGAGCTTCTTCAAAATTGAAGATTTTGGAAAGTAAAATTGAAAATATGGTAGATGTACGTAGAAATACGCAAGTAACGTGAATTATATCACGTTTTCAGCCGTTTACAACGCCTTGTTACGTGTGTTTATAGGTGGAATTATGGGATAGGCTGTACGTGTTTTGAGTACGGATTTTAGGCTTTTTGCGCCGCTTCTTTATTTTCGGCCATTTTATTGCCGAAACGCTTTAAATACATGGCGCGGAAATCAACCATAGCCATGTGAAGCGGTATGAATGAGCCAGATTGTGTAGCATTGGACAAAATCATACGTGTATAGGGGAAAATCATACGCGGCACTTCGATAAATAAGATGGGATGGTGCTGCTTTTCTTCCAGACCATTAATGGAAACGGCTGCGGCATACTTGATTTCTGCGATAAACATGGTCTTATCACCGCGTTTTGCCACCGCATTAACGGTTAAAACAACCTCATAAAAATTCTCATGCTCATCATGCTCCAATCTTGCTGTGTCAATCAAGATGTTCATATCTAGCTCAGGCGCACCGTCTTTGTGCTGTAAGATGCTGGGCGCATTAGGATTTTCAAAAGACATGTCTTTCAAATACTGATTATGAATAAAAACAGGGCTTTGTGGTATTGTCCCGATATCTTCATTATTGTCTGTTTCAGTACTCATTTTTATGTCCTTTTAGGTTTTTTGCCTGCGTAAGTATAAGTAATATAGGCATTTTAGTCAGCTTTGTTGTTACTATCTATAGTGGGGTTGGTTTTGTCCACGCGTTCATATTGCCCCTCAATTGTATCGTCATTATCGTTATTTGGTCGATATTGATAAGATTTGGCATTAAAATTAGTGTTTTTTGATAAAAACTCCTTTAAAACTATACGAAATGGTGGAAAAAGAAGCAAAAATCCCAAAATATCGGTTACAAATCCAGGTGTGAGTAGCAAAGCGCCTGAAACAACGATACAAAAACCGTTAAATATCTCATTTAAAGGCATTTTTCCGCCGATAAGGCTGGTTTGCGCTTTAATCAGCATTTCTAACCCTTGCAGGCGTACCAAAAAACCACCAACAACCGCAGTTAAAACACACAGCAATAACGTGTTGAGGATACCAATTTCCTTACCGACATTTAAAAACGCAAAAACTTCGGCCAAGGGTATTATTAAGAATATGATGATAAATCGCATAAATTGGTCTTTCTGCCCTTCAACCTCTTTCATCTTGGATATGAGTGTTTTATAACCGTTATAGATAAAAGAATAAACCTTAAAAGAAAGCGTTTTAATATGCCTGCTGATATTTTACTTTTTGCGTTGATTGCCGCCGGATTAATTTTTTGGTTAAAGAGCATTTTGGGAACGCGTGATGAAGATCATGATTCCAAAAAGCGTCCTTCGATTTTTTCGGACGATCAGGATAATGTTCTGCCCAATCCGCTTAAACCTAAAAAAGCGCAGGATAACAAAGTCGTTGCTTTGAACATTGGCCTTGGTGATAAATATGTTTTACCGGCGCATGTGCGTATTGATAACAAAACGGCTGAAAATAAGATTGATGATATTATCAAAGATATTCCAAGCTTTGATTTAGAGCATTTTGTCCAAGGTGCTGAAGGGGCGTTTGGTATGATTATCGAAGCTTTTGCTGATGGTGATGTGCAGGCCTTAGAAGATTTGTTGGCACCAGAAGTTTTTGAAAGTTTTAAGGATGCTATAGAAGAGCGTAAAAAGCGTGGCGAGAGTGTTGAAACGCAAATCAAAAACGTTGAAAAAATGGATATTACGCAGGCGCGTATTGATGACGGTCATATCTTTATGACGGTTCGCTTTTCTGCGCGTGAAACGTGTATTATTCGTGATAAGGCAGGTGAAATCATTTCTGGTGACCCTGATGTGACAACGATAATGGTTGATGTGTGGGTATTTGGGCGAAGCTTGGACTCTAAAGGGCCTGAGTGGTATTTATATGAAACACACGATGATGAAGTGGAAGATCACAAAACACCAATTCCTGAAGGTGGATCAGATAAAGAAAAGAAGTAAGCGAAAAGATAGATGAAAAATTACATTGTCGCTTTCGCTACTTTTTTATTGGTTTCTTGTGCTGCCTCACAACAGCCAAGCGTAACGGACATAACGCCCCAAAAACAAGTCAATAAATTACCTGAATTAAATTTTGCTGAAGCCAATTTTTCTAACTTGCCGAATTGGCAGAATGAAAATTTTACCAATTTTGCCCAAGCCTATAAACGCAGCTGCCATAGGATTTTGAAAAAAGATTCGCAAAGTAAATTTGGTAAAAATGAAAAATTTGGTAAAAACCAAGAATGGCAAATTGCTTGCCGTAAATTTGAAAAAATAAACACCAGTGACGCCAATGATGTTCGCCAGTTTTTTGAATCTCATTTCATTCCTTATCAAATTGATGATGGCGGTGATGTCGATGGTTTGTTTACGGGATATTTTGAAGCGTCTTTAAATGGCTCACGCCAACGCTCTGAAATATATAAATATCCATTGCGTGCACGTCCCGATGATTTAGTGATGGTGGATTTAGGGCGTTTTCGTGATGAGTTAAAAGGCCAACGTATTGCAGGTCGTGTTCAAAATGGACGCCTTAGCCCTTATGAAAGTCATGCCGATATTAATGCAGGGCAACTGCCTGCACCTCAAGATAAACCTCTTGTTTGGGTCGATAGCGCGATTGATGCGTTTTTCTTGCAGATCCAAGGGTCTGGCATTGTGACATTGGATGATGGTTCGGTTATGCGTGTGGGATACGCAGGGCAAAACGGCCATCCTTATTATGCTGTCGGACGTGAGCTGATTAAACAAGGGGCACTGACTAAAGAAACGGTGTCGATGCAATCTATTCGTGGATGGATGGAACAAAACCCAGATGGTGCGCAAAATTTAATGGAAACTAATAAATCTTATGTTTTCTTTCGCGAAATTCACGGTGAGGGGCCTTTGGGGGCGGAAGGTATTGCTTTGACACCAGAAAGATCACTGGCGGTTGACCGCACATTGGTGGCTTATGGTGTGCCTGTTTGGCTAAGCGCGGAAAACCCTTCTAATCCTGCGCTTCGTATTGACCGGTTGATGGTTGCGCAAGATACGGGTGGTGCCATTAAAGGTGGCGTCCGTGGTGACTATTTTTGGGGATATGGAGCGCGCGCTGAACAAATGGCAGGCGTTATGAAGTCATCGGGACGCTATTGGTTTTTATTGCCGAAGTCTTTATAGACGTTTGGCTTTGATAAGGGTTGGTTAGGGCGACAGATAAGCCTGCCATGAATATAAATAACCCAATTTGCCAGCTTTGCCATAGGCCATATCCTGTTAAAGAGCAAATAAAACAAGACATAAAGATCGTCAAACAAAATCGTTTTTTTATGGGGTCATCGATACCATAGATTTTCTTTAAAAAATAACCCATAAAAACTAACCCTAGCACAATACCAAAAACACCAAATTCAATCCATATTTGTAAAACAGAATTGTGGGAATGAAGTACAAAACTTGCTCTGTGTTTTTTCATATATTCATTGCTTTTTAAAAACCTTAATGCTTCGATGCCGTGACCATAAATGGGGCTTTCCATCGTTTTTTCAACACTATGATTCCAAACATCAAGACGTGGGATGATGTGTGCTTTTTTAAATAATCCTGCTTCAAAAGTTTTATCGGGCATCATATTTTTCATCGAATTGACGCTTAAAGGAAATAAAATAATGAAGGCCATAATGACGGCAATTAAGGCCTTTAAGGCTATTTTATTTTGCGTTGGAAAGATAAACATGAAAAATAATCCTGCCAAAAATGTGAGCTGTGCAGTTTGACTGTGGCTTACAAAAAATAATGCACAGGCACTTATTGTGATGAGTCCATAGATAATAATTTTTGACTTTTTATTAAAATTATTGCGAGGCGTTAAAAACAAAATGGTGAGAGTTAAAAAGGCAAAGACAATATGTGATCTGTTATATTTTGCGGTTGATATGTTGCCATCTTCACCTAAAAAATATTTTGTGATGGGGTAAGCATTTTGTAATTCACTGACGAAAAATAAAGATCCAATTAAATGAATGGCGATTAAAGCTTTTAAAAGCACCGTATTATTTGGGAAATGTAGATGATGGCTTAGCCCCATAAATAAAATACTGAACGATAAAATGAGTGTGATTTTAATGGAGCGCTCAATCGAAAAACTTTGATCCGGTGACCAAAGACAGCTGATAAAAGCAAGTCCAATAATACAGGCAAAAAATCCAATGACTATTTTATCAAACTTAAAAATTTCTTTATTTAATAATTTGGGATAAAGAAAAAAACTGAACCCCATTAAGGCAGGCAAATAGGCGAGCAAACGTGGCGATATTAGGCCAATAAAAAAAATAGCAGTAATACCAAAGCTATAAAATAAATGTATGGGGGCAGATGGAAGAGAATTTGTTTTAAGCATGTAGTTGAGATTATTGAAACTTTAGGATTTTAAAAATATATCCTTTAAGTAGTACATGATTTATGGCGCCAAGGCACTATCTTCTTTTCCTGAAAATCCAGATGAAAACCCTTCATTTTCGACGATATTACCCGCTGCGGGCTCAATCGCATTAAGTAAAGCGGGGTCAATAGCCTCATTTGTGCTTGCCAGTGTATAAATTTCTTCAAAGGATAGCTCGTTTTGAACTAAAACACTGGATTTAAGCGTGTTTTGAATGATGAGCGCATCTCGTTGTTTTGAAATATTCATTAACATAGGGACGGCTGTAAATGAAATAGCGATAAAAGCGATACATATAAATATAAAACGAACCATGGTCTTTTCCTTGTGTTTCCTTGACTTTATTGGGGGTTTCCTTGACTTGACGCCTTTATTCTGGCATCCCTAGTATAGTATTTCTGGTCAGTATATAACATAGAAAACCAGAAATTACCATAACTATTTTAACTTAACTGGAGGATATAAAAATGGCACACCCATCTTTTCAACTTAAAAAAGCGCAAAATGATAAGTATTTTTTCACTTTGACAGCGAAAAACGGCCAAGTGATTGCACAATCACAAATGTATAGCACGAAAGATGCTGCAGAAAATGGTATCGCATCTGTGAAATCAAACGCTCCCGATGCTGGTGTTGATGACCAATCAGAAGCTGCGTAGTTATTTGATTTAAAAAATTTGAAAAAGCCGTTAGAGAAATCTAGCGGTTTTTTTGTGCCGTAAAGAAATAAGGGCAAATTAAGCGCTTATCAAAATAAATTTAAAGAAATAAAGGGTTTTGCGCTGGTAAAGTCAAATCAGGTTCTGCGCCCATAATCGCTTCAATTGATAAAGACTTGTTAAAAGCATCAATATGCTCTTGCTCAACGGCATACAGGCTTCCTTTATTTTTCAATGGTTTTTTACGTGTGCTTTCTTTGATCGTATTAAAAATAACACTTTTCATTTCCAATTGGTCTTGAGCATTCCACCCAAAAGAACATTCAACAAGCTCCGTTAAATATTGTCCAAATCCATCAATATGACTGTAATATACCCGTACTGCACCTGTGCTATATTGCTCAACATAATTATGTTCTATCGTTTCAGGGAATTGTATTTGCTGCTCTAAAAACGCACTACACGTGCCATAGAGGGCAGACCCTTTCGCGGGTTCACAAGCCTTCATAATCAACATTACCGCAATCAATAAAACAAATGTCACAACCGATGTAATAATACCTTTCATGCTTGTAAAAAAAGCTTTTAATGGTTTTATCTTTTCTTTTAAAGAAATTTTATCTTTTGTAGCCTTTGTCTTTTTAGCTGGTTTTTTATTCGTCATCTCAAATTACTTTATCTCTTTAACCTTGATCGGCTAGTTGATTTTTTTGTGATGCCTCACGGTCTTGTTGCTCTTGCGCCTCAGAAATTTGATCCTTCATTTCGGTTAGTTCTTCACGAGGGTCACTCATTGGCGGTGCTTTATCAAGTACGGATTGGCTGGCTTCGGCTAACTCACTTACAATTTGGTCGATCACTTCTTTTAAGGCTGCCGATTTTGTTTCACCCTTTTCCGCCAGCGCCATAATACGTCTTTTTATTTCACCACGGGCACTTCCACCCGGGAAGTTTGCCGCCAACATTTGACGTGCGCGATGCGCGCCTAGTTTCGCATATAAACGTGTACGGATAGCCACATCTTCAGACGATGTAGAAAGCGCCCATAACTCAATAGGCCCTAACGTATTATATAGATGCTGTTCATAACGACCATCTGTTGTACCCAAAACAAACAAAACAGGCGCTCCAATTGATTTAGGCCCTGTTAATTTAAAGCGAATGACATTACGTGCGGTTTCACTTAAACCGAAACGATCAACAATATTATCGACGGCTTGGTCAGAAATCGCCGTTCCTAGGACCCAAACACCTGTTGCCAAATCAATCATGTCATCATCAAAATCATCTAATAATTGTGAAGATAGGGCTATTTGTACACCACGCTTACGTCCTTCACGCACATCACGAATAATTTGCGCCCGCACAGAAATTGAACCATTGGTACGGTGAAATTCATCATAACAAAGACGTTTTGGTGTCTCCATAATATCCTGGATACGCGCTTCATGATAAAATTTATATTTATCGGGCACGACAGAAATCATTTCTGGTCCAACCCACCAGCTACGCACCAACGCATGACGCGCTAACATATACATGATCGCGGTTTGCCTATTGGCGGTGTCATCGCCTTGTGGTGAGACATCCATCAAATCTAAGGCACAGATACGCGCATCAGAGGCATCGAATTTTGTTACACCCGCCAAAATCGGAAATTCACGAATAGAAGATGAAATCATTCTTTCAAAAGCATTAATGATATTTTCTGACGTTGAGCCGACGGCTGTTTGTTCTAACAATGATCGAATTTGTGGGCGACGTGAGGCTGTAATTGAGTCTGCTAACACTGGCGAGGCATAACGTTGCGCGCGTATTGCTGCTGTCGCTTCATCCAAGTCAAATAATCGATCAACCACATCCCACCAATAAGGGTCATTAGGTAAATGTACTTTATGTTTTTGTAAAAGCTCATCAATTTCTGCATCTAAGCGCGGCAGATAAGGACGAGGTTCCGCATTGGCCGCAGAATCATCGCGCCATCTGAACATTTCATCAACGACCATACCCGCTAATTGCTGAATACCATCATAAGCTCGTTCTGCCCCGGGTGGTGTACAAAGAAGGGTTAACAATTCAACCAGATAACTACGCTCATCAATTAAAGGATAACGACAACCAAGTTGTGTATCAAAAGGATTCACTGCAAATTCTTGATTCATTTGGAAACGATAATAGGCTGCTTCATGTTGACGATCTTCGGGCAACGCCTCTTTAATCAAAGACATCATGCCTGAAGAAGAAGGGCCAATATCGATCACCGCGACATAGGGCAGTTTTTGAATACCAGGGCTTAAACAACATGCCATGTTCATTGAATTTAACAAAACAGACTTACCTGCTCCTGGTTGTGCAAACATTAAATCAAACCAAGTGGTTGTTAAGTTTGTACCTGTTTGGTAGGGCCATACTTTTCCATCGGGCGTTCTAAATAACATCGCCCCTTTATCAAAAGGCGAAGATGGGCGTTGCCATGGCATTAATTTCATGACTTCATACATCGGCGCAATCGCCGTTGGCGCGGTACCTGCGCAATGGATACCCAGCGCCGAAGACATCACACAGTCAAGTGGGTCACCAGAAAAGTCACTTACCTGACAATAGCCCCAACTCTCGACGGCTTGCATCACAGTTGAAAGTCTGTCTTGAACAAGCCTCATATCGTCCGCAGGTGCCCATGTTGCGATAGAAACGCGTAACCGCACAACGGGTTCTTTACGCGCCAAACGCATCAACCCCTCAAGAGAGTATTTTATTTGCTTATTTTGAGCATTTGTTACACCCAGCAATGTTGCCGCAAAACTACGTAGGCTCACACTATAAGCACCGCCGCCTTCCAATAAAAATGAAATACGGTAGGGAACACCCGCATCATCAAGTCTGTTTAACAACATAGGAAATGGACTAGGGTCCATCGGGGCCAAAGTCATGTCAGCCCCACCCCATAATTGATCACCAATCTTAACAATAGCTTGATCAATAACTTCTGCATCAGCTAAGGCCAATTGCTGGCGTAAGGATGGCCATAAAACCTCAGATAAATCTGTTGTACTTTGAGGCGCACGCGGAGAAATGGTATCGCCAGGCAAACAAGCCTGCCAATCTTCATTTGACTTGCTAGGGTATAAATTATCCTTAACAGCACGTAAACCATCATGTACAGTCATCACTTCACCAACAATTCCAAGCTCATCAAGGGATGACATGACTGACGAAATATAACTTTTATGTTTTAAACGTAAGGCATCCATGGCCGCCAAAGGATGTTGTGCGTGTGGTGCGTTTACCCATTTTGTTTGTTTTGCGTCTTTGCTGGCGCGCTTCATTTCATTTTTTGTTAAACTCGATGGGCGTGTCCATAAAACAAAATAACATTCTTCATGAGATAGAAAGCGTGACAAGTGGCGAACGCGTTCATCAAAAACATCGGCAACGGCTAAGCCAGTATCAACTGCAGTTTGGCGTGAGGGGCGCATTAAATCTTCTAAATGTGGTTTAATGCGGTCAGGATTACGGACAAAGTAAACTTGCATGGCGTGACCTTGGCGGTCAAAACGCGCACCAATTTTAATGGTCGCACCTTCAATTAAATAATTATACTCTTCTTCCCCGACCAGCTGTCGACTGCCTTCAATTTTGATATAGGTTACAAGTGACCCATCAGAAGCCGCCATGGTGATGTTATTATCTGCTGTTTCCAGACGGATATAGCCTTCAAGAGATTTTTTCAAAAGAATTTGAAATGGCGATAAAAGTTTATCTATGAACTTCATGAATAATGGGCTTTAAGTCAGTTATAATGCAAATCAACATATTATACATTAAAGCGCATACATAAGAAAAACTATTAAAGAGATTACTCCATAATAATAACAATAAAGATTAATCGATTTGGGATAGTTTTGCGTAAAAATTCTTCCATTGCGTTGGTGCTTTACCGCCAAATGGGCCATTTTTAGAACGCCAATACGCTAATATTTGAGGAAATTGGTTAAATTCTAAATCTCCTTCTTTAATGATACGACGGTCTAATGGAAACAATCGGACACCATCTAACTTCTTATTTCTAACCGCATATTGCTTTGGACCCATAAAATCCTTCATGACAATAGAGAGCAAATAAGGATCATCAGTATGAATACGTTTTTCAGCTTCTTCCCGCCTTCCCATAATTTTTTCTAAGGCTGCCTTAGCCGTTTCGGCCATACTGCCTTGTGAAATACGTGATACATAAATAGCGCGCGCCATATGGTGTAAATCAATCTGCTCAATTTCTGGTAACCAGACCAAAACGCCAGAGCGCATCTGTGCCACTTTTTCCAAATCAAAGCATTGGTGACAATAAATGCAAGAGGTTAGCAAATTATTCACCTGTAAGTTTTCTTTGTTGCCGTCTAGGAAAGAAATTTCTTGGTATTTACCTGATTTAAAGCCGCAATAACGACAGCTATTCTCATCTCTGTCTAATATTTTTTGGCGTATTTCTGGGGGAACAGATACAGCATGATCAGCCGTATCTGGATAAATTTTGGCACCGCGCTGATCTTGCGCGATGCCTAATATAATAGGATAATTTGTCATTTATAAATAATAACGTCGTTATTAGTTTATACCAAATTCAACACCTTTCACTTTAGATGTAACCGCACCTGTTGTTCCTCCCGCGTCAGGGCTAATTAGCTCAAACATCGCTGTCGTAATAATCGGAACGGCAAATAAGGCACCACCAATGGCCAAATAAATTACACCATCTTTTAATTTTGTATTTGCTGGGTTTTCAACATGATCTTTAATTTTTAACAAACCAAGAACTGCCAATAATACACCGAGCATATAAGAAATACCAGTGACCAAACCAGGAAGTGATCCAATACCGCCAATAATATTTCCACCGACTACATTAAATGATTTACCACCACCACCACCAGTAGCAGCACCAGTAGCAGCACCAGTAGCAGCAGCAGCAGCATTTTGCGTCCCTGTCATTAATCCGACAGCAACCATGGCACTTACGCCCATCATTTTATTTTGAATAAATTTTTTCATAATCTTAAGTCTCCTTTTGAGTATAGTTTAAATAATCGAATTGATTTAAAAAACAATCTATAATTCTATTAGAACATAAATTAGGCAATTAAGGCAAATTTTAGGCTTATTTCCCCTTTTTGTTTTATAAGTTATTGATTTAAAGTAAAAAATAATGCCTTTTTTCTGTCACATTTAATCGTATTTTACGGAATTTTATCAAAAAACATAAACATCGCGCTGATCTTGCGCGATGTTTAATACAATAGTTTATTATTTATAATTGGTTAGGGATTAACGCCAAATTCAACACCTTTCACTTTAGATGTAACCGCACCTGTTGTTCCTCCCTCGTTAGGACTAATCAACTCAAACATCGCTGTCGTAATAATCGGAACGGCAAATAAGGCACCACCAATGGCCAAATAAATTACACCATCTTTTAATTTTGTATTTGCTGGGTTTTCAACATGATCTTTAATTTTTAACAAACCAAGAACTGCCAATAATACACCGAGCATATAAGAAATACCAGTGACCAAACCAGGAAGTGATCCAATACCGCCAATAATATTTCCACCGACTACATTAAATGATTTACCACCACCACCACCAGTAGCAGCACCAGTAGCAGCACCAGTAGCAGCAGCAGCAGCATTTTGCGTCCCTGTCATTAATCCGACAGCAACCATGGCACTTACGCCCATCATTTTATTTTGAATAAATTTTTTCATAATCTTAAGTCTCCTTTTGAGTATAGTTTAAATAATCGAATTGATTTAAAAAACAATCTATAATTCTATTAGAACATAAATTAGGCAATTAAGGCAAATTTTAGGCTTATTTCCCCTTTTTGTTTTATAAGTTATTGATTTAAAGTAAAAAATAATGCCTTTTTTCTGTCACATTTAACCGCTTTTTATGGAGTACCGCTAAAAAATACGGTATTTGTTATTGCCTAATTGTACCAGATGTCCCTGTTACGACCCATTTTCCATTCACATAGGCAATATTAGTTACACGACCGAAACCTTCCAAACGATCGCCAACCACGACAGGCTTCATCGATGTTTTGCGGCCTTTTTGTGATACCCAAGCCTTGCCAGGTTGTGCCGCTCTTAATTCCCATTGGACTTTTGAGTTCGCCTTTTTTACCTTTTTCTTCTGTGCCTTAGGTTTTGAAACTTTTTTAGGTGGGGCAACCTTTTCGATAGTTGGCGCAGGTGACAAGCTAGCGATAGGTAACTCAGTAACCGTTTGAGCTTTCACATCCGCTGCACCAACGCGTAACGATTCAATATCACGCTTCATGGCTAAAATATTATTATCATTGCTTTCTTGAAAATTATTAATTTTTGTTTCAACGGCATCAATTCTATTGATAATTCTGTCTAATTTAGCATTTAACGATTTATCAATAGTCACCGGCGCTGGAACAACGATAACTTCTTCAGCTGATGGTGCCAATAATTTTTGAGAATCCATCTCCACATCAGCTATTGAGATTTCTTCAATATTTTCTTCTAAAATCACAATAGGAGCCTCGGGAGTTTCCTCAAACTGAGCATCTTCAATGACGATAACTTCTTCAATTTCTTGCGTTTCTGGTGGACGAGGCATATCACCACGATCGCCTACATCTGTCATTTGGGTTTCTTGGTTCATAGGACTATCTAGGCTATTGTCTTTTTCAGCTATCACTACTTGTTCCGCCATTTGCTCTGTAACATCAGCTGCAATTGGATTAGGCATAGGTGGGGTGTCTTCAATAACGGCCTTTAAAGAATTTTCTTGATTAGAGTCACCAAATAAAAACCCTGTTTGGGTGTCAGGTTCTGTTGTGGCTTTGTCGGTGTTATGCGTTGGTGGTATAATATTTTCTTCTTCGATGGCACCAGGGCCTTCAAAAGCGCCTTCCATTTTGAGGGCTGTTTCAAATTGTTGTGTCGTGTTTTGTGAAGCTTGTTCGTTGTTGGGGGCTTTTGATTTTATTTGTGACAGCATAACAAACACACCAATAATGACAGCCCCCAAAATAATAATTCGATCAAAAGTGATAAGGGATTTTTTTTCGTTTATAGGAGCAAATTCTTCACTGAATTGGTTATCCTCTTCCTCTTGCACGTCCGATTCTTCGCCAAAAGGATCATCAAAATCGTCAAGGTCGGCATCTAAATCAACCTCGTCATAATCTTCTTCGTCAAGGTCAAAGCTTTCGTCTAAAGCATCGTCATAGAATTCATCGTCGTTGTTATCTGTCATGGTCGGCTCTATGTAATATAGGGTTAATTATTATCATTATCTGTATTGTTCCCGTTTTGTTGAAAGCTTTGTAAGGGCTCAAGTGAATCGGAAGTATTTGGAGTGGAGTTTTCAGTGACAGAATCAATAAATAAAATACCAATAGGTGTTCCAGAGCGCACACGCAATAATTGTGGATTATTGTCTTGAATTTCATTAACAATTGCAGATAACTCTTCTCCTGCACGGCTAACACCTAATGCAACCTGTTGTTCATCATCAAAATCATTGGATGTTGATTCTGTAACAGAATCCCCTGCAATTGTGATTGTTGTCGTACCCGTATTACCTAAAGCTTCAGCGAAACCTGATATAAATTCGGCCGCCACAGGTAAAACAACGCGTGTAAAATACCGCCGATTAATATTGGTCACCACACCCGGTAAAGTTGTCTTTGGGTCAATCGCTACTGCATCCACAGAATAATCAACACCATCTAAAACAACGGTATCAAAATTAAGCGTTAAATAATTATATGTTTCTTCAAAGGTTCCAATAAGACGTGCGCCTTCAAAAGGTCCTGTAACAATTTGCGCTAAAATAGGTCCCGGTACATCCGTATTTGCCTCGTTTAGAAGTTGCGCATACTCAATAGAGCCTGCGGGTAATAAAATTTCTCCCCTGCCTTGATTATTCGTGTTGCCATCGCCAGTTTGAGAGGCCGCCTCCTCACGCGCGGTTCTTTCCGCTTCTAAACGCTCTTCTTCTTGTCGCTGTAACCCTTCAAGATACTCTAGATTAGCAACTTGTCGTGTTTGCGCGCCTTCAATCGTTTGGTTACCTAAAATGGCCTCCATTTGACCAGACATAGCTTGCGACAATGCTTGAATAGCAGGTGTACGCGTATCCACTTCTGGTTCTTCGGGGCTTATTTCTGGTTCCTTAGCAATGGCACGCTCAACTTTTTCTTCTTGCAGGCGTCGCCAACGATCAAGGGGGTCTTCCTCTTCACGAGCGTCTTCTTCAAAAGGAATTTGCCCTTTGCTTGTGTTAACAGGCATGGGCACGACACTACCACTATTTCTTAATGCATCTTCTAAGCGACGCGTATTTTCTTCTTCGAGCGCGTTTTTAATTTTTTCAGAGACTTCAGCGGAGCCAGGTGTTTGCGTTACTTCAGCGGGAGAATTTAAGCTTGACCCCACAGTAGGTTCTTTTTTACCGCTGAATAACATAAATATTAAAATAAGAAGGCCAATACCCAATAAAATAACACCGATTTTTACGAAAGCATTATTTTTCCACAAATCAGCTAACGTGTTCGTGCTTTTAGAATCGTCAAAACCATCATCAAACCCTTCTAGACCAAAATCATCTGAATCAAAATCGTCTATATCATCACTCATTAATTTAAGTCCTGTGCAGGGGTTAAGTTAACACGCATAAAGCGGCCATTATCTGACAATAATACGATAGGTGTTTCGCTGAGAGCATAAACATTCATGCCATCGGCAGAAGAAACAGATTGCTCCCACCCTGGTGATAAGAGGGTTAAAGGTGTTCGTACATAGGTTAAGCCATTGGAATTAAAAGCACTAGTCCGACCATCAACTCCTGATACTTCTAAACGCGTGGCATCCGAAGGAAACACCCCATCTAAAACGGAAGTAATGAGTTTGTTACCAGCAACCATTTCACTTCCCCCCTCAATTAATGAGGCTTGAGCAAAGGGCCCATATTCAGGGATTCTAGCATCAACGCGGTATTGAACCTCGTCTTTACTAGTTTTTAACATAATGGTGACGGGCGTTTTTAAAGTAAGCATTCTAATCGACATATTACCATAGGCGGCTTGCTCCAAAGGAACAATGCGAATAATATGCCCTCCTTGTTCTGGCTCGGTGACTTCAAAATCTCCTGCCCAGCTAATATCTTGGATGGGCCAAGGTGCACCCGTGATATCTAGGATGTTGAGTGTTGTTACATGCCCTATCGCCGTTTGAACGATCATAGGTGGCACACCTGGATCTAAAGAAACTGTACTGACATTTACACGTGGCGTGGGAACCCCATGTATGGGCTCTTTTACAACACGCCTTGTTGCGTCATAACGCCGCAATAAATGTCGAATTTGCTCATCTTCTAAAGGAAATAGACCTGTGATTGCCGCATCAAATGCCTCGCGTCTAATTTCTTCTTC
>CAZYHI010000002.1:23363-46460 GCA_964647515.1 uncultured Micavibrio sp.
TTTTCTTTTTCTTCAGATTTTCCAAAATTTTTCATTTTTTCTTGTAGCTTGGATAGAGCAGAATCATTTTGTTTTGAGTCAGGGAGAACTGAATCGGGTGTTTCTAGGTCAGCTTGGGCAGGCTCGTCACTCTCCATAAAATCTTCAATCGTCATTTCAGCAGGCTCTTCTTGTTCCTGCGCCAGTGAAGTGGGCGGAGAAAAAAGACAAAATGATATCATTATTGTAAAATAAATTTTTTTACAAAATATTGATCCCATTGCGTTTTTTAATGTTTTTATTACCATTTTATATTGCGAATCTCTTTTATCTTTTCTTTATTAAGAGTAACGACTGAATCATAAGCTGTCACCCTAGCTATCAACATTATGTACTATTAAATCACCCTTCATATTAACTGACCATTACCCTGGTGATGCAACCCATTGCGCAATACCAACCCCATTTGGACTCTCAAGGCGTGGAACGCGTGCAATAATAAGGGTTACCATCCAGCGGTTTGATCGTTGTAATGAGCCAGATTCATAGGTTAAAATCATTGGAATTCTAACGGTCCATTGATAGCGGCCCCCTGTACGTCCTTCAGAAATAAGAACAGGTGCACCCCTTGGTGCAGCGGTAATTACCTGATTATTCACCTCAATTGATTCAATAATACGCGCAACCTGTAACGCTTTCGTAAAGCTTTCCCAGCCTTTTGGTGTGAAATTACGTGAGGCTTCTTGCAACCTACGGCGATAGTCATTGAAACCAAAGGTCATTACCTCTGTGGTGGCTTGCGCGACCCAAGACATCAAAGCAGGTGTACTTAAATTAGGCTGAGTCAACGAAACCATCGGTATTAAGCGTCCGTCTTCAGTTGTCGCAAAATATCTGTTTTCTGGTTGATGGACATGAACAACGTAAAACATCGCCACAATAAGCCCAATAATAATAAAACTTTGAACGACAGCGATTCTTAATGCCAAGCGATAACCATCCCGATAAAACTCGTTTCGCATCACAACCTTGCCGACACTGTTTGTATCGCCGGCTTCTGCGGCTTGTTGCTTTATTTTCTTTGGTGTACCTCTTGTAGGCCCTTTACCATTGACGGGAGCTTTCGTTACTTTTTTTGGTTGGTCGTTTGTCATGTTTTTATTATTTGCTATTTTTTAAATATACACCGTTTAGATTGAAGGATACATTATAATATAAGATAGAGATTATCATCAAATAATGAAAATCATTTTATGATAGTAGCAAATCTAATGATAAAATAAAAATGATAGATTATTTGATTCGTGCGTTTTGCTATCATTTCATGATAAAATGTATAAGGAAGATAGTATTAGGGGCAAATTATGTCTCTTTTGTAGCAATTTAGGGCTGTTAATGGTTGGAATGAAAATAGGATATCAATGCTTTCGCAAAAGCTTTATTGTTGTTTTGTGCCTGCTTTTTATTGTATTTTTTCCGATAAATTCCTCATTTGGTGCTTGTAGTGGAGGCTGTGGTCCTTGCGGCCCCTGTGAAGGTGAAATTGAAGATACGCATGAGGCTATAAGAGATAATACTGAACTAAGGTTTAATGAGTACCGCCGCTGGCTTGTAGAAGAATTTTTCTTTTTGGCCGAAGTTCCACAAGCCATGGCGTTGATGGCAGAGCAATTGACAGCTGTAGGTATTCAACAAATTCAAATTATTGGTACATTTTTTGATGCAAAGCATCAACTTGAAACGCAGCGCCTTTTTCAAACATTAACGGCCGAAGCGCACAAGGACTATCATCCTAGTGAAGAGCTATGTGAGATTGGAACGGGTACAAAATCATTGGCAACGTCAGAAAGAATTTCAAATTTAGGACAACTCACTTTTGCTAATCGTATGATGCAAAGACAGTTGTTGTCTAAAGATGTGCTTTCAGGAAAGGGCGAAATTTCTGATAGGGAAAGTCGTTTAAGACAATTTCGAAGCGTGTTTTGTAATCCTAATGATAATGCCGCTCATCTCCAAGGTCCAGATTCCCTTTGTGGTGCGGGTGGTATCAAAGAACGTTATAATATGGATGTGGATTATACAAATGCATTGGAAAGTAAGCTGACTTTGGATTTAGGTTTTGGTCGAAAATTATCTGCTTCTGCGGATGAAGAAAATATTTATGCACTGGGTGCTAATATATTTGGGCATCAAACGTTAAGTGTTGTTGCCGACAGGTTTTTGGCAGCGACGGACCATACTCCTAGAGAGTTGGCGCATTTTTATTTAAGGCAGCGTGCGGTTGTGGCTAAGAGGAGTGTTGCACAAAATTCTTTTGCGGCTATCTCTGCAATGAGAGCTAGTGGAAATGGTGAAAATGCTCCTTTTTTGAAAGCTGTTATTCATGAGCTGGGCGTTGAAGAACGGCATATTGATCCTTATATTGGAGAAAGTCCAAGTTACTTTGCTCAAATGGAAATACTAACCAAAAAGCTTTATCAAAATCCTAAATTTTATGCTGGTTTATATGATAAGCCAGTCAACGTAGAAAGAAAGGGTGCTGCTTTGCAGGCGATTGCTCTCATGCAAGATCGTGATATTTATAAAAGTTTATTACGCAGTGAAGCAGTTCTGGCCACTTTGTTAGAAACTCTTATTCGTACGGAGCATGATCGTGTTTCACGTGACCTGTCGACTCTTAAAAAAGAGGGTGAGGAACCACCGTGAGATATCATAGATTTATTTTTCTTTTCTTTTTAATTGTGTTGATGACTTCAACTACATTTAACGTAGCGCAGAGTCAGGATTCTAGTCGGCATGAAGTTATTCGTGAACCTCGTATTCAAGCTGCTATTTGTGCTCCTAACTGCCGTTCATGTCGTAGCTGCACCTCAACCATTAGAGGAAATCATAGGGGCATCCAAAGGATGGCCCGAGGTTTTTTCAGGGAGCATCATATCTGGATGGTTGATGTTTTTTTTAGAGAGCACATTGCTTTTGCTATGGGTTTGATGACCAATGAAATGACAGCGGTTGCCCTTCAACAAGTTAAAATGATTGGTACGTTTTTTGACGCAAAGCATCAATTGGAGACACAGCGCCTTTTTCAAACATTGATGGCTGAGGCACATAAAGACTATCAACCGAGTGAAGGTTTATGTGATATTGGAACAACAGCACGGGCTTTGATTGTGTCTGAAAAAAAATCAGACTTAGCCCATCAAACATTGGCCAACCGTATTATGGAACGTCAGTTAAAAACAGGTGATAATTTATCTGAGGCGGCCCATTCAGAGTTATATAGTCGCGTTGATTTATTTAAAAAGCGTTTCTGTCACAAGGGAGATAATGGTAATGGGTTAAGAAATTTATGTGCTGGCGCGCAAGCTCCGAGAGCGACCATTAACAAGGATGTTGATTATACCAGAACGATTGATTCTGTCTTGACGTTAGAAGTTGATTTTGGTCAAGATAGTGAAATTGATATTCCTTTAGATGCACAAGGAAATCCAATTGACCCAACGGCGGACGAGGTTTCTGTTTTTGCCTTAATGGCTAATTTATTTGCGCATGAAACCTTACCTTTTATAGGGCGACGTGTCCTTGCGAATCAAGAGGGGATACCAAGACCTGCGGCATATAATTATATGAATTTACGTGCCGTCGCCGCCAAAAGAAGCGTCGCACAAAATTCGATTTCTGCCATTATTAGCGAGAAAGCCACGGGTGAAAAAGCGAATGGGGATACTGCAATTGAGTATGCGCCTTTTGTTAAAAGCGCTATTGCTGAGTTAGGGGTTCCTGCAGATGATATTGAATTTATTGTTGGTACGAATCCAAGCTATTTTGCACAAATGGAAGTGCTGACAAAGAAACTATATCAAAACCCTGTTTTTTATACGGAGCTTTATGATAAGCCCGCGAATGTTTTAAGAAAAAGGGCGGCGATAAGAGCGGTCGGATTAATGCAAGATCGTGATTATTATAAAAGCCTTTTGCGTAGTGAAGCTGTTTTGGCTGTTTTGTTAGAATCGATGCTGAAGGACGAGCATGAACGTGTTTATGATGATTTGAACAACCTGAGTCCAGATGGGGAGCCAATAAATGAATAAAATTATTTTACTTATTGGTATAACCGTATGCTTTCTAAGCATTTCAGCAACAAAAGCTATGGCAGCTTGTTGTGAACCAGGTCATTCAAGGTGTATGTGCGAAACAGGCTGTAGTACTTTTGTTGGTGGTTGTGATTCAACGTGCGGCTCATGCTCACAACGCCAGGAGTCACCAACCATTGATCATTTTGATACGACTATAGAAAATCACAGGGAATGGATGCTAGAATATTTTTGGGGTGACCGCATTGCTGGTAATGATGTGGGTGTGTTGGCTGCGATGATGCTTATGGCAGAACAATTAACAGCTAATGCTATTCAACAAGTTGAAATTATTGGTACATTTTTTGATGCTAAACATCAATTAGAGACCCAGCGCCTTTTTCAAACTTTAACAGCGCGCGCCCATAAAGACTATCACCCTAGTGAAGAACTTTGTGAAATTGCGACAGCTTCTAGATCGTTGGCAAATTCGGAAAGATCTTCAGACCTTTCTTTGACCGTTTTCGCCAAACGCCATGTAGATCGTCAACTTTTGTCAAAAGATACATTAGAGGCAAACGGTATTGAAACGGATCAACGTAGTCGATTGGTTCAATTTATTAAGAAATTTTGTAACCCTAATGACAATTCAAGAAACTTAGATCTTCTTTGTAAAAAAGGAAGTGTTAGTCCAGAAAATAGGAATAGAGACATTAATTATACAGCCACATTGGACAGACCGTTGACTTTGGATATTGATATTTTCAATCGTGATATTACCGATGATGAAGAAGCTATATTTGCTTTAAACAATAATTTGATAGCGCATGAAACTATGCCTGTTGCTGAAAGAGAAAAGTTGATGTCGCGTGTTGATGATGTTCCAGCATATGACTCATCTGCCGTTAATTATTTAGATAGCCGTGCTTTGGTTGCAAAAAGAAGTGTTGCTGCTAATTCTTTAGCTTCTATTACAGCGTTAAAAGTAGCGGGTGATCCGCAAGTAGAACCCTTTATTTATTCTATTATAAAAGAATTGAGTCCAGATAATTTTTCTTTAGAGGAGATTCAGGATTTGATTGGTGAGCGTCCTAGTTATTATGCGCAAATGGAAATTTTAACTAAAAAATTATACCAGCACCCTAAATTTTACGCGGAATTATACGATAAGCCAGCGAATGTTCTTCGTAAAGATGTTGCTATTCAGGCGGCCGATCTCATGCAAAAACGCGATATTTATCGAAGCTTCTTACGTAGTGAAGCGGTTTTGGCCACTATTTTAGAAACCGCACTGATTGAAGAACAAGAAAAAGTTACAAGTAGTGAGGGAACGAAAGGTAAGGAGGCAAATAATGAAAAGCAATAAAAGTTTAAATAAAAATAAAATAAAATTTTTATTTCTTACTATTCTTGTAGTTGTTTCAACAGTCGTTTTTTTGCCAACTGTTGAAGCTTCATCAACTTGTGAATGTTGTTGTGATGAATCATGTATTCTACTCGTAAATGACTGTTCAAGTTTTTGTGGCTGTATCTCAAGTGATCAGACAAATACAGTGGAGCTGGGCGATGAAATTTTCGGAACAATAGGCTTCAATACGCGTTACATTGAAATTCATGAAGAATGGCTCATTAAAAATCTATGGGAAGCCCATCTTTTGCCTGCGATGATGTTGATGGCTCAACAAATGACAACAACTGCGATGCAGCAGGTTGAAATTATTGGTACGTTTTTTGATGCTAAACATCAATTAGAAAGTCAACGCCTGCTCCAAGATTTAATGGCGCAGGCGCATAAAGATTATCACCCCAGTATAGGTATGTGTCGATTTGGAACAAATACAAGATCTTTGGCTGCGGCTGATCGAAATCATGAATTTAATCATATCGCTTTGGCCGCGCGTTCAACACAAAGAATTTTAATGAACAGTGATGTTCTTGGGGGAAATCATCTTAATGATACCCGAAGCCGTTTGGTACAATTTAAAACGACTTATTGTAACCCAAAAGATGCAGGAAATGCGCAAGATTTGCTTTGTCAATCTGGCACGGCAGAAAGACGTAACAAAGATGTAAATTACACGCATAACATTGCGAATGCTGATACCTTACTTCTTAATTTTACAAATACAGGTGTGACGTCTGACGAAGAAGATGTATTGGCTTTGTCGGCCAATTTGTATGGGAGCAACCTTGTTCCCATTATTCCAAATACGCATATGGCAGAACGTGATGGTACCATTATTGATGACGGTGCGAATGTTTATATGAAAACGCGAGCTTTGGCGGCTAAAAGAAGCGTTGCTTTTAATTCTTTTGCGGCGCAAGCGGCGATGAAATCGGAAGGGGCAAGCAGTGTGGTTCCTTATATGACGCAAATATTGGAAGAAATGGGTATGTCTGCAGAGAATATAGGTTTCATGTTAAGAGATAATCCAAGTTATCATGCGCAAATGGAAATACTCACTAAGAAACTTTATCAACACCCCAGCTTTTATAGCGATTTGTATGACAAACCTGTAAATATTGATCGTAAGGATACATCAATACAAGCGATTGCTTTGATGCAAAAACGCGATATGTATAAAAGCCGCCTACGCAGTGAGGCGAATATGGCTATTTGGCTAGAAACAATCTTAGAGGATGTTCAAGACGAAGAAACCAATGAGGATACGAATCTGACGGAAAACGACGCACCTATTAATGGTTTAGGATTATAATGGATAAAATAACAACCTTAGAGCCGAAAGATAAAACAGCCTTTTGTGACGAGGCAAACAAACATGCCGTTATGATGCAGAATATACGATTTGCTTTTATTGTTTTTATAAGTGTTTTGAGCATAGTGGGGAGTGTACCGTCTAACGCGCGCGCTTCTGCGACCTCCGAAGGCCAGACAGGAGAATTTTTAAAAGATAATTGGGTTCCACCATTCATGTTGATGGCAGAACAATTAACAGCAGGTATGATTCAGCAAGTTGAAATTATTGGTACATTTTTTGATGCTAAACATCAGCTTGAAACGCAACGCCTCTTTCAACAAAAAACAGCTGAAGCACATAAAGATTACCACCCTTCTGAACAGATGTGTGAAATTGGCACCTTTGTTCGTGATTTATCGCGATCTGATGAAAGAACAAAAGTAACGCGTAATGCTATTCAAAATGCGGCATTAACGCGTGCGTTAGCCAGTGGTGATGTTAAAACAGTTAAAGATAAGGCAGAAGGTAGTGACCAATTAACACGTAGAGATGCTTATATTGATCATTTTTGTAATATTCACGATAATGCCAATCAAAATAACCTACTTTGTGAAACAAGTAAGCATGTTGCCCAACAAAATGCGGATGTAAATTTCACTCAAATTATTGATTTTCCTTTAACCCTTGATGTTGATTTGTTAAACGCTGATATCACAAGAGATGAACGAAACTTGTTTGCTTTTCTTGATCAAATTTTCATGAATGATTCTTTTCCGCTTATACCAAGAGGGATTAGCCTTCAAGATAATGCTGTTAAACCGCTTCAAGAGATGCGTTCTTTGGTGGCGATGCGTAGTGTAGCACAAAATAGCTTTGCGCATATTATTGGTGAGAAAACAGCAGGGCCAGCAGGGCCAGAGGCGATTACCCCCTTTATTCATTCTTTACTTTTTGAAATGGGATTGGAGCTTGAGGATATAAGAAATGATTATATTGGTGCGAATCCAAGTTATTATGCGCAGATGGAAATATTGACTAAAAAGATTTATCAGCATCCTGAATTCATATCAAATCTTTATGATAAGCCCGCTAACGTTAAAAGAATTCGTACGGCTTTAAGTGCGATTAAGTTAATGCAAGATCGAGACATTCATAACGCGATGCAACGTCGTGAGATGTTAACCTCTATGATATTAGAGTTGAAGGTACGTAATGAGCAAAATGACCTTACAAATGAAATAAGAGGTATTATTGATCAACTACCCGAGGTTCCAAGTAGTGTTTATGGCGGCGGTGAAGCCAACCAATTTGGCGTTGGAACTTTCAATGAAAACTCAGGCGGTGGTGGATTTTAACCCTTATTACACTGTTTCTCTTTACAAAATACCAAAAGTATAACTGGCATTGTCATTGCAACACTCTTTCTAAGACTGTGGAAAACCACAGCTTCATTACTTCATTGTAATGAGACTTTAAAAGAGGAAAAACGATGACATTTCAGGCACTTAATACAGCTATCAGTGGTTTACGCGCCGCACAGCAGCAATTAAGCACGATCTCGAACAATGTGTCGAATGCCACAACTGAGGGCTATAACAGGCAAATTTTGCCGCAAAGCACGCAGGTTTTGCGTGAAACAGGAACAACTGTTGGTGTTTTGACCCAGCCAGTCGTTCGTCAGGTTGATATTAACCTACAACGTGATTTATGGACACAAGTCAGTGCTTCCTCTCTACAAGATGTAAAAATTGAATACTTACAACAAATCCAAACATTTAATGGTCCGCCAGATCGTGGATTTTCAATTGCCGCACAGCTTGCAGACTTACGCGATTCATTCAGTGCGTTATCAGACATACCAGATGATATCTCTGCTCAAGAAGCGACTTTGAACCAAGCGCAAATCACAGCTAATAAATTTAATGACTATGCCGAGCTTATCACGCGTCTTCGTAATGACGCACAAAATGATCTACAAACTGCCGTTAACCGCGTTAACGGATTGTTAGAAGAAATTACCAACATAAACGTTAATATACGTGGTGCAGAACATATTGGTAACACCGTTGCTGGTTTACAAGATCAACGTGATATCGCCATTAAGTCATTAACCGAAGAATTAGATATTAGCTTTTTTGAACGGGCGGACGGTGTGCTCGTCGTACAAACACGTGAAGGACAAGAGCTAGCCGGTGATATCGCGCATCGTCTTGAGTTTCAAGCTGTACCTATTTCTGCCAATCAATATTACCCCGAAACGGCAAGCGCATTGGTGCTGGTTAATGAAACAAATTCTGGCCGTATCACAAGAACAGATTTAACCGAGCGCGTTATTGGTGGAAATCTTGGCGGTCTGGTCGAATTACGTGATGAAGTATTGCCGACATACCAAGCACAAATTGATGAGCTAGCCTTCCAAGTGGCACATCGTTTTCAACAACAAGGACTTGAGCTTTTTACCGATCAAAATGGTTTTATTCCTGAAAATACACCACCTGATCCAGACAGTTTACCATTGCCAACGGCTGTTCCTTATGTGGACTTTGCCCGTGTTATACAGGTTAATAAAGACTTTGCAACTGATCCTTCTATTTTACAGCGTGGAACTTATAATGCGGATGCTGCGCTTCCCACTGGTGATAATTCCGTTATTCGCCGTGTTATTGAATTTGCCTTTGGTGACGTTGAATTTCAACAAGCCAGCGGTACAGTCGACTTAACAGATGGTGGTGCAAACACTGACCTACAGACATTGTTAGGACTACAGCCTAGGAATAATGTTGTATTAGGCACGGATTTTACATCCTTCCCACAAATATTTGATGGCATTGATGGTACCAATGATTTAATCGAAACATTCCAAGATGAGTTTCTTGATTTTCCTGATAATGATCAATTCAGAATAACTTTTGGTGCGGACGAAATAATCGTTGATTTAGAAGCGGCATCAACGAATTTCCCAATTGGTGGAACAATTAATAATGCCGCCGATCAATTATTGGGTGAGATTAACGCGCAAATTGCCGCCGCTGGATTAACAAGCGATGAGGCCTCTGCCTCTCTAAATAACTTTGGACAAATTGTTTTAAACAGTAATCAAGATATTATCATTGATCGTGATCCTGCCGCGCCAAGTCTGCCCGAAGCCATGTCACAACCCGCTATTGAAGCGCTTGGTATTCAAACAGGAACATTTGCCGCCGAAAATCCAAATTTTACCATTCAAATTGGTAATGGAACAACACATACAATCGAAATTGAACTGGGTGATACGGTAACAGAGCTTATCGATAAACTGACCTATAACCCGACGACACAAACAGGTATTCCTGGCTTATTCGTGGAACAAAATGCCGATGGTGGACTAACTATCCGACCCGGTATTGATGATGATAACTTTAATCCAGGCGCACCATTAGTCACAGAACCTTTATATGGCGGCGATATCACCATCACCAGCGGTAGTTTCACAGCCACCGGAGCGACAAGCGCGAGCGTTGAAGATGGTGTCAGTGTCGTAAGCGCCTTATTTGGAAGCTTCACAGGGACTGGTGCAACATTGGTTGAAAGATCGCCTGTTACAAATGTTGCTTACCAATTTGAAACACAGAATGGATCTGGTGAGTTTGTTAATTTTAGAAATGATAACTTAGGACCAAACGCCGCCATTTCAACAGGTATATTCAGTTCAACCAGTCTTATTGATTATGCACAAAAAGTCGTTGACGAAACGGCGCAAGATTATCAACAAGCACAAAATGCATTTGAAAACGAAGATACATTACGCGGTATTTTACAACGACAATTCAGCGATGAATCAGGTGTGAATATTGATGAGGAATTATCACACCTCATTGTTGTGCAAACGGCCTATGCCGCCGCCGCACGAACAATCACCGCCGCTGATGAGATGTTTCAAGAGTTACTAAATTCAATACGATAATAATATTTATTACCTTTAGGAGATTAATAAAATGACGGGCATTTCAAATCTAGGACAAGCACTTGATCAGATATCAAGACTAAAAAGTCAGCAAATCAATCTTGATACTTTATCAACGCAAATTGCAACGGGCAAAAAAACTCAACAATTTTCTGGTTTAGGCGGTGATGTTTTAAAATCCCAGCGCGCACGCGCCGATCTAAACTCTATCGAACAATATGTAACCAATATTCAAAATGGGCAGCGCCGTATTGAGCTAACTGTGAATGCCGTTCAACAAATTGCGGCGCAAGCCAATACGTTATCCGCTGCTATCACGACGTCTGTTCAAGGTGGTGATTTACCCAATTTTGAAACAACACAACAGTTGGCCACTGATGTCCATGATTTTATTATTGACCTCATTAACAGTAAAGATGGCGAACGTTTCTTATTTGCAGGGTCAGATTCCAGCACAAGACCTCTTGAGAATACAGGGCAATTTGACTCATATTTAGGAAATTTTGTTCCCGATGAGAATGATTTAACAAACCCGCCTCTCGAACAATCTGGATTTTTTGGTGAATGGGCGTCAGGTCTTATCACAACAGAAGAATTTATTGATGCTTATTCTAACGTTAATGAAAATGTCCTTGGTTATTCAGAAAGCCTTGTCAATGGTACAGCAGGTGAAGTCAGTGTCAGGGTTGATGAGAACTCAGAGTTCGACCATACACTGCTTGGTAATAATCCTGCCATTAAAGATTTGGTTATCGCCCTTGGTGTTTTGAAAAACCTTCCGCCACCAGAATTTGCACCAGGTGCTTTAAATGACCCAACCGCTATCAATGCAGGGTCAGACATTCCACCTTTTCCATCGACGGAAAAGCAAGAAGCTTTCTTTGCTGTCGTTAATGATATTGCACAAAAAATTGTTGGCTCTGTCGATAAGCTTGAGCGAGAAGAATATCGTTTGCAACTTGTCTCTGCACAAACGGAAGTGATTGCACAGCAATATGTTTTTGAACAAAACTCTCTACAAAGCGTTATTGCCGATGCAGAAGACGTTGATCTAACGGAAACAATTGCAAAGCTTCAGCAGGTTCAAACGGGCTTGGAGGCGTCGTTCAGTGTAACCGCACTTATTTCTGATTTAAGTTTGGTTAATTTCTTAGGGCGATAAAAACGTAAGCTTATAAAGTCAAACTACTACAGATTAAAGTTTCGCCATCGGTTGAATAATCACGCGATTGTTACGAATAACGGACGTCAAGTTCTTGGGTCTTAACATCTCATTCAAAACTTGATTCCAAGGCTTACCGCCCTCCCATGAAACGGTGATACCCGTATCAATATTTTCAACAAAACTATGGGTAAATTCTGAAGGGATGACTTGGGATATAGCCAAAGCCAAAGGAAGGTCACGGCCAAAACCAATTGCTTGCGCGTATGTCTTTGATGCGTGAGATTTAATCGGCATAGATGCGTGTGGCGTGGCCACATTTGGTAAAGGTGCTGGCTCACCACCAATCATCGGTGTTATACCGCTACCGCCTATAAAAGGTTTTCTAGGAGAAACTGAAACTGATTTAATAGGCCGCGATACGTAAGCTTTCTTTTGACGTCCAACACCCGTTGATAGATCAGAACCTAATTTTACAGGATTTAAAATACGTGCCTCTTCCCCCATCGCTTTATAGGCACCAGCCATTGCAAATTGTGGTGGAGGTGATGACGTACCACCACGTAAGGGATACGGATCAATAACTAATTTGTTACCAGATGATGTCTTTGGTTTTGTAGAAATAGTATTTCGTGATGATGTTCCTGTGAAAGGCATGTCGGGAACAGTAGCAACCACATCTGATGGCGCAGCCACCCCTCCATGTTGTTGTGGTGGGCGCGGCATGTTGTGTTGGTTTGGAATGATAGATATTGGCGTATCATTGGCCAATGGTTGGGCAACAACCGTGGGCGCAGGAAATTTTTCTATGATGTTATGGTCTGTATTGTTAGGATTTGCTTCAATGGGCGCGGCATGTTGCTGAACAGGTGGCACCCACTCAAAACCTGCAAAAGCGAGTGCAGGCATCCATAACAATGAAAACAAGAAAAGAATAAAACGCGGCATCAGCAAACGTCCTTTTGATAATTTTAGTTCATATAAAGAAAAAACTATAGCGTCATCATCAAAAACGCAAGGACTGCCTTGCTGTTTATTCAAGAATCAGCTTATCAACCGTAATCGACAAAACGTTTTCGGCGTAAAACAGTCCAAGCAGGTCTTTTTTGACCATTGAGCCATGAGCGAAAGGCTCTCAAAGCGCAAGGGAAGCTTAACCCTCTTTTTTCCAACGCCACAAACAACAGCGTACTACAGATTGCGATAATAAATGTCTCAAGGCGGAAATAAAACAACAAAATAAATAATGGAATTGCTGCACGGGCATCAACCCCGAAAAAAAGAACAGGTTTCATTGAATTACGCCAATGCCAATTGACTCTTTCTTCTGCGGTATCTTCTGCCTGTCCCATAAATTAATTATACCTTACTTCTAACCACCCGCGCCAGTGGAATTTGATAAACGGATATATGTACGTCTATCAATATCGCCAGTTTCAAATAAGATTTCGGCACTTCTGGCCATTGTTTGACCGTAAAATGGTATCATCCGCTCAAGTTCAGCAGGCCATTCTTTGAAGTCTCTATCAAGAAATTTCTCCCGCACTTCATCCGTAAAGACCATCCATTCACGCACGCCTGTACGTCCTCCTGATACTTTAGGCACCAAAGTTTGTGTGACCACCATACGTACAGTCTCCATTAAGGCATAGGCTCTTTCAGCACGTTCATTCGCATCAAATGTTGCCACCATACGCTGTATTGTTGCGGCTACGCCAGTTGTATGTGTTGTTGTATAGACAGTATGGCCCGTCTGTGCTGCCTCAATCGCTGAAGAAATCGTTTCTTTATCTCGCGCTTCCCCCACCAAAATGATGTTAGGTTTACGGCGTAAGGCATTTCGGACGCCATGGGCAAAATCAGGTAAATGTCGCGGAATCTCTGTTTGAGAAATAAGAGAACGTGGGGATTTAATCGCATCATACACATATTCAATCGGTGCTTCATAGGCGACAATTTTACCACAACCACGTTTGCGTTCCATCAACATACGAATTCCTGCAGATAGTAATGTGGTTTTACCTGACCCCGTTGGCCCTGTCACAATCACCATACCTTGGCGTGGGTTCCATGAATCAATAACTGCTTCTTCAACATTTAAATCCTCCATTGTCGGAGGTTCACTGGGTAAAACACGCATGGTAATTTGGGCAGAATCACGACCGCGTGATAAAATCGCCGTTATATTAACGCGAAAACGTACGCGTGTGTAACGGTCAGGACGTACTTCATAAGATAAATCTAAATCTTTACCGGCAGCCAAGCGTGCGGTTGCATCGGGGCCATAAATACGCGTCAAAAAAACATTCATATCCGCCGCATCAACAGGACGGAACAGAGCGGGATATAACGCACCATTAATTTCGTTATAGACTGGGCGGTCTGTTTGAATGGTAATATCAGATGCATCTTTTTTAACACACCATAGAAAAAAATCATCTACTATTTCGTCGGTAAAACGTGCTGGTTCATGCGGCCAAGTTTCCGCAATATTATCTTTTTGCTTAAGGAGACTTACCGGTTTGCGGGCTGCCATTTCTTATATCCGGTCTGTAGTTTAGGAATGTCAGTTATAGATAAAGCGCGATCACCAATACGCATGGTATTGCCGCCACCTGTTATACCGCGATCAACTTGTGTGGTGTAAGGTGGTGAAATCATACCTTGCGTTAATAAAGAACGGTAACGTACCATTCCACGAAAATCAGCAACTAGTTTGTTAAGATCTGTTTGAAAAATATCGTCAGCCTGCGTTGTTCCTTGTGTAAATCCTGCCCGTATACTTTCTTCCCAGATTTTACGCTCTTCTGCATTTGAAGGGCGTAAAATATCAGGCGGCGGCGTTACATCGCCCCATTGCCGCTCAAGATAAGAGCGCCACGTGCGCGCCACTGTCACAATACGTACATTTTGGTTGATGTTTAAAACTTTATCGGCTAGCGCTGCGTTTTGTCCTTGACGATTAATAACCGTCGCATCAAGCGCTTCTGAAACGATGGGCGGTTCCATCAACAGGCCCGAAGGTGCAGGAATTAACAATTGCCTGAAATCAAACACCTTATCAAGGTAACGCGCACGGCCATCAAGCTCTTGCCTAATGTGAAACGTACGCCAAGCCAAGCCACCACGCGCACCATAAGAAGAGGCTGCTTCTCTGATAGCGTCCCCCCGAATATCAAGTGGTAACGGGGAAGCTTTGTCAGTAGTTTTGTTTTCTTTGGGTAAGTTAATGAGATCATTTAATTGCGGCGGCGGCATTGTTTGCGCCCAAGCAATATTATTCGTAAAACCCAACGCTGTTAGACACCCTATTGTTAACAAAGCATGTTTTAAAGAAAGCTTGGTCAATAAACGCATAGGGAGCTACCTTCCCAAACCTGTGACAGGCGCATAATGAACTTCAACCATTTGACGTACACCATCAACTTTTACATCTGCGCGTTGACCAAATTGTAAACCAACATCGCGTAAAATATCAATAATAGGTTGATTTTCTGCATCAATATTAACGGTCAAAGGAACAGGGGGCCTATCACCCACGGTGATAAATGTATAGCTGGCGCGATTCGCTAATTTTTTCACGAGACCTTCAGCAGGGCCAACCCATGTAATTGTCATGGCACGGTTTAATTCTGGTGGGGCGTTATGGATAGGTTGCACGGCAACCGCAGGTGCCTTTGCTTGTTCAACCGCGGCCAATGTTTCAAGCGCGTTTGAGGCTTTGTCCGCCGCTTCAGCTAACATTAACGATACTCGATCCGGAGAGGCCACGACCTGAGGATCGCGCTTTTGATTATGTAATGATGGTAGTGTACAAGCCGTCATAAATAAAAATGAGGTGCACGCCAAAAACGAAACAAGATTTTTTCTTTTTATAATATTTTTTATCAAAATTAAAATAACCCTTAAAAACTGTCTATTATATTAAACGAATCACTCCATTGAGCCATAATAGCTTAACTCTTACTATGGCATAGAACAAGGGAAGAGGACAAACTTATCAGCAATAACGAATATAGAATTCGCCTTTTTTGGGCTGCTTTTGTTTATCTTGGCTATTTGTAAAATTTTTGCCTGTTTTGTGAAGGTGAAAATCAAGATTATGAGATATAATCTTGAATAAAGCGCGTCATATCGTCAATTTTATCATCGAGTTTGAAAATACGAATGAGGCTGTTGTCAGAACCCATGAAATAAATAAAAGATGAATGATCCATCGTATAGTCACTCATGGTTTCATCTTGGGCTTTTGCGGCATAAATTTTATATGCTTTTTTGGCAACGTCGATTTGTGCGGGCGTCCCTGTTAGACCGATCAGGCGTGGGTGAAATAATTCGACATAGTTTTTCATGGTTTCAACATTGTCACGCTGAGGGTCAACGGTGATAAATAATGGTTGAATGAGGTCAGACTTTTTTGGTTCTATGTTTTTTAAAATCGTGCTGATACGTTGTAATTCTGTTGGGCATATGGCGGGGCAATAAGTAAATCCAAAATAAATCAAACGATATTGATTATTAAAATCGCTATCAGTTACGCTTTGCCCTAAATGATTGGTCAGAGTAAACGCGCCACCAAAATTTTTAGAAACAACGTCTGGATTTTTAATAGGTTTTTTATAGAGTTGTTCGGAGCGTTGAATTTGGTTATTGGCAATAAAGGCCGCCGCGCTTAAACCTATAATTAAAATAACAACGATGCGAATGATATGTGATTTTTTCATGCGCCTGTTATAGCGCATGAAAAATAAAATTTAAAGCGTCCTTTATAAGACGGTCAGCATTTCTGCCACTAAGGGGTGACGGACAATATCGGCTGATCCTAACTCACTCACAGCGACATTTTTTAACGGTTTCATGCGGTTCATAATATCGGAAAGGCCAGACACGCCATCTAATAAGTCGCTTTGGTCGGGGTCACCCGTCACAATCATGGTGGAGTGCCAGCCAAGGCGTGAGAGTAACATTTTTAATTGTCCGTAAGTACAATTTTGTGCTTCATCAATTACAACGTATGAGTTGTTAAGCGTTCGCCCGCGCATAAAACCAACAGGGGCAATTTCAATCGTTCCATCGCTTAAATATTGACGGACTTTTTTACCACCCATGCGATCCCCAAGGGCATCATATAAAGGGCGCAAGTAAGGCGCCATTTTTTCATCTAACCCACCGGGGAGATAACCGATGGATTCGCCTGCTTCCATCGCGGGGCGTGATAGGATAATGCGTTCTATCTCCCCTTTTTCAAGAGCTTCCACAGCTTTTGAAATGGCGATATATGTTTTTCCCGTTCCGGCGGGGCCCACGGCAAGCGTTAGATTATATTCATCAATGGCTTGCATCAGTTGTGCTTGCCCTGCGGAGCGCGGTTTAATGTTTTTCACATATTTTTTATCCCGTCTTCCATCAATGGTTTCATCAAGGGGGTGCCAATCTGCGCTGTTTGTTTTTCGCCCTGTATTGCCCTTTATATCACGTGGTGCGCCGTTTTCTTCAAAGTAAGGATTAACAACATTATGATGGTGTGAATTATGACGGCTGTTTTTACGAGATTTTTTAGGCATGAAAAAGCTCCTTCGCTTTATGAGTTAAAGGGAAACATAGTGTAGAAAAAAAGTGAGTCATACGCGGTAAAGGCAATAAAAAAGCCGCTGGCAAAAACCGCGGCTTCAAAACATTCAAAAATGAACAAAACAAATTAATCATCAGATGGGCGTGACCGCCTCTCAGTTTCATGTCTTTTTCATCATATATTTGATATTTCAAGGAGAACCCTTGTTGATTGGACGTTGTTACAAATTAGTTAGAATTAACTGGTTACTATCATATCAAATAAAACACATTTTTTCTACAAAAATACGATGTGTAAAAGAAAATTGTTTTCTTGAATTTGGCCGTAATCCGTGAAGATTTTTTTGCCGTAGCGCGTTTACGCGCCTGAGGCTTTTATAAAGAAGCTAAAAATCTGTACAACGCCCACCTTTTTCCCAATCGCCATAGCGTGTGGGGTCGGGACCTTCTTGCCCGCCATATTCGGGAGAATCTTGATTAAGCTCATTGGCTTCTTTTTGTCGTTTTTCCGATTCTTTCTCTATTTTAATGCTTGGTTTTTTATTGCTCATCGGGGTATTCTCCTATTCATGGAACAAATATTAAAACCTTTACGGATAAAAATCGACTCTCTTGATGAACAAATCATCAAATTATTGGTGGAACGCGAAAAAATAGTCCATCAAGTTGCTGATGTTAAGGAAGAACATGATATTCCTGTAGTTCTTCCGACACGTATTGAACAAGTGATTGACCAAGCAGGGCAAAAAGCAAAATCTCTCGGTGGCACAGAGAATTATATGCGACTTATATATAAGCGAATTATTGAGCTGTCTTGTGACCTTGAAAATGAGCTCATGGATAAAGACTCCTCATCAAAGAACAAGCATAATGTCTGACGATAACGGTTTATATACCCGCCAAGTGGCTTATAAAATTTTAGTAGAAGTTTTGGGTAAGAAGGCTCCGCTTGATCAGACGCTTGCGCGTCATAAAGACTTCAATATTTTAGAGGGGCGGGAGCGGAATTTAGCCCGCATGATTGTGGCGACAGTGCTGCGTCGTAAAGGTCAAATGGATACGTTGATTGAAAAGGCGCAAGATAAAAAGCAAGAGCTTCGCCCGTCTACGATTTATTACCTTCTTTATGTTGGTATCGCGCAACTATTATTTATGGACGTGCCTGACCATGCCGCCGTTGATGTCACGGTTCGTTTAACCGAAGCCGAAAAGATGGAGCGTCAAAAAGGTTTAATTAACGCGCTGCTTCGCCGTATTGGGCGCGAAGGTAAGGGCTGGTTAGCGAACATGGATGAGGCGCAAACCAATATTCCGCAATGGCTTTTAGAACAATGGGTAAAGGATTATGGTTTAACTGATGCCGCTAAAATTGCGCAAGCTTCTTTAACCGAAGCCAAAACAGATATTACTTTAAAAGACCATAAAGAACATTGGGTGGAGACTTTGGATAGCACAATGCTACCTACGGGCTCGCTTCGCCGTCATGGCGGCGGCAGTGTTATTGACTTGGAAGGTTTTAATGATGGGGCTTGGTGGGTTCAGGATGCCTCGGCGGCGATTCCTGCGCGCCTTTTTGGTGATATAAAAGATAAGACTGTGATTGACCTTTGCGCTGCGCCGGGGGGAAAAACATCGCAATTGGCGGCGCAAGGCGCACAAGTCATCGCGCTTGATCGTTCCGCAAAACGGATGGAGCGTTTGACTGAAAATATGGCACGGATGGGTTTTAAAGACCAAGTTGAGATTGCCATTGGCGATGGTGCGCTTTGGTTGCCGCGTGAGCCTGTTGATGCCGTGTTGCTTGATGCGCCATGCAGTGCAACGGGAACGCTGCGCCGTCATCCTGATGTCATGCATCTTAAATCTGGACATGATGTGTCACGTCTGGGTGATTTACAAACAAGGTTGCTGGATAACACTGCCAAGATGATTAAGCCCGATGGCATGATTATTTATTGCACCTGTTCGCTTCAAAAATCTGAAGGGGAAGGGCAGGTTGGTCAGTTCTTGACCAACAATGAGGGCTTTGTCCGTAAACCGATCACCGCCGATGAGGTGGGTGGTTTGTCAGAGCTTATTACTAAAGAGGGTGATGTACGCATCTTGCCTTATCATCTGGCCGACTTAGGTGATTTGGGCGGCATGGATGGTTTTTATGTGGCAAGGTTGGTGAAGGTATAGAGATGGTTTTTTCTAAAAAACTTTTGAAACAGTTAGGGCATCCAAAAGGTATTTTTGGCTACTTTGTTTTAAAATATTTGGATAAAGTAAATTGTAATATGAACGATCTTAACTATAAATGTTTAAATATTACGAAAGATGATAGTTTTCTTGAAATTGGATTTGGTAGTGGTGCGCTTATAGAAAGAATAAATCAAGAGAATGATTATACTTTAATATCAGGTATAGAGATTTCAAAAAAATCTTATGACTTAGCTTAAAAAAAATTCACAAAGCAAATCAAATGAACACTCAATACTTTTTATAGATCCTGGGCCTAAAATAGCGATAACGTACCTTCTTTTGTAACCTTGTGCAGATGTACGGCGAATGTACCGTTAATGATAGATGAGCTTTGCTTGTCTTGTTTGAAAACAAGCTTCAGTTGAGGATAAATGAAGTTTTAACGTGAATATAAGAAAAGGAATTACAATTATGAAACGTTTATTTTTACCATTTTTTGCTCTGGCCATGCTGGTTCTACCGTCATTGTCTAACGCACAAAGCGTCGCCATTGATACTGTTGCTGTACAAGGTTACGATCTCGTATCTTATCATCAAGGTGATGGTGTTCCTGTCAAAGGTGACGGAAACAGTGTTGCCTATCATAACGGTGTGACATATCTTTTTGCGAATAATAAAAACAAAAAAGCTTTCAAAAAAGATCCTGCTAAATACCTTCCTGCTTACGGTGGATATTGTGCATTTGGTGTCACCAAAGGTAAAAAGTTTGTTGGTGATCCCCTTGTCTATAAGATGGTTGACGGTAAATTATACCTAAACTTGGTGCCGAAGGTTCAGAAAATTTGGGAAAAAGATATTCCTGGAAACATTACAAAAGCCAACGGTGAGTGGTCTTCTATTAAAAGTAAGCACCCATCCGAGCTTTAAAAAAAATAAACATTTAATTTTCCGCAAGCCGTCCTTTTTAAGGCGGCTTGTTTTTTTACAAAATTTTACCCAAATATTTGCACTGTGGATAGAATCGCTATACACTTATATACATAGGGCTTCTCCTACTTTTAATACAACAAAGCAAAGCTTACCATGACGCAAAACATCAAGATTGCGCCCTCTATTCTATCGGCTGATTTTGGGCATCTGGCCAACGAAATAACGGCGATTGACGCCGCTGGCGCAGATTATATCCATATTGATGTCATGGACGGACATTTTGTTCCCAATATTACGTTCGGTGCCCCTGTGATGAAACACGTACGCGAAGCCTCGAAGAAGATATTTGACGTTCATCTTATGATAGCTCCTGTTGACCAATATTTAAAAGATTTCGCTGATGCGGGTGCGGATATTATCACCATTCATGCCGAGGCTGGACCTCATATTCATCGTTCTTTACAACAAATTCGTGCGCTGGGTAAAAAGGCAGGGATTGCGCTCAACCCTGCGACGCCGACTGATTTTTTAGATTGTATCATTGATGATGTTGATTTGATTTTAGCCATGACGGTTAACCCTGGCTTTGGTGGGCAGAGCTTTATTCCTGTGCTTGATAAAATTGCCGATATTCGGGGGCGTATTGATGCGTCTGGTCATGACATTGATTTGGAGGTTGATGGTGGTATTACACCAGACACAGCCAAAGATGTAATTGCCGCTGGGGCGAATGTTTTGGTCGCGGGTACGTCTGTTTTTAAAGATGGGCCAGATCAATACGCGCAAAATATTGCTGCATTAAGGGGATAGATTTTATTGATGTCCTTTCTTCATTCCTTACAGAGCCAAGCGATTAAGAAAATCCGTACCCATGCAGGGCGATTAACGTATAATTCTCCACTATATAATTGGAGTCTTGGTGGCACGATTCCTGATAATTTACTGTTCAGCCCTTGTGATTTATGGCCGGGGGATGCTGATAATGCGCGTTGGTTGGTTCATTCTGGGGCGTTTACCATTGAGGGTGATCGATTAGAGCTTCACGATGCCAAATGGCTTCCCGAAGAGGCGGGTGAAAACTGGGTCAACCATATTCATGGTTTTGATTGGATTCGTGACTTGCGTGCGCTTGGCGGCGATGCAGGACGAAAATCAGCACGGCTGATGATTGAAAATTGGATTGATAATCATCAAAACTGGGATGAGGTGACGTGGCGCAGTGATATTGTCGGTCGCCGTTTGGGGAACTGGCTGGCAGGTTATGATTTTTTTGGTGAAAGTGCCTCTGAAGAATTTCAAGATATCTTCCTTGATAGTGTTGTACGTCAATTACGTCATTTGGCGCGCGCCTTACCTGGGATGCTCTCTGGCTTGCCGCTTTTATATGCGATTAAAGGTTTGGCCTATGGTGGTTTGACCCTAGAGGGGCGTGAAAATTATTTAGAACAAGCGTTAAATTTGCTTGATGAGCAAATTGGTAAACAGATTTTGAGCGATGGTGGGCACGTATCACGCAACCCGCAAACATTGATGGAGGCTGTACGTATTTTAATTGATATTCGTGCCGCTATTCGTCAGGCAGGTTATCCTGCAATTACTAAAATTCAACATGGGCTTGACCGCGCCGTTCCTGCGTTGCGTTTTTTCCGTCATGGTGATGGCAGCTTTGCACTGTTTAATAATTGCCAGCAATCGACGGCAGAAAAAATTAAGAATACCGTGATGCAGGCTTCCAGCCGCGCTCGTACGCTTAATTCATTGCCCCATACAGGGTATGAGCGTGTTTCAATGGGGCGGTCGCTTTTATTGGCTGATGTGGGTAAGCCGCCGTCATGGCCTTATGATCAAACCGCACATATCGCGCCGCTCTCATTTGAATTTTCTCATGGGCGCGAACGTATTTTTGTGAATTGTGGAACGCATCCAACCTGTCCGCAATGGCAAGATGCTTTGCGTTCAACACCGGCGCATAACACGCTCATCATTGATGATCGTAATATGTGTGATCTGAACAAAGATGGGTCAATGGGGCATCGTCCAAAATCTATTGTTGTCGATCGGGATGATAAGAAAGAAGTTGTCTTGATTGATGCTTGCCATGATGGTTACGTGCCGATTAATGGTATTACCCATCGTCGTCGTTTTTATATGGCCGAAAAAGGGCATGATTTTCGTGGTGAAGATAATTTAACTTGCGCCACTGGTTTGGCTGCACCGCATGATGTCGCTTTACGTTTTCACCTTCATCCAAAGGTTATGGTTTCGCTTATTAAAGGAGGGGAGGAAGCCTTACTTCGCCTTAATAACGGAACAGGGTGGCGCTTTACCATCGTTGGTGGGAAGTTGGAGCTGGATAATAGTGTTTATCTCGGTTCAGGCATTCGTCCGCGTAAAACCAAACAACTTGTTATCCGTGGCGATATGACCACCGATCATGCCCAATTTAAGTGGGCGTTACAGTTGGAAGGGTGATTGCGCCGTTTTTTCCTTAAAATCTTAGGTTTTTCTTAAACATACTGCTGTATTATGATAGAGTAATATTAATTGTATCTATTT
>CAZYHI010000003.1:0-34199 GCA_964647515.1 uncultured Micavibrio sp.
GGAACCGACAATAAATCTTACTGCTGGGGGTGGGGAGATTTCGGTAAACTAGGCGATGGAAACACAGGAAATCACAACACGCCGGTAGAAGTGCACACCGGGGAAAGCCCTGGAACCTTTACGCAGGTAGGCGCTGGAATTGAACACAGCTGCGCCATTGGAACCAACAACAAAGCTTACTGCTGGGGGAACGGAGACTTCGGCAAACTAGGTAATGGAGACACCGGAGATCACAACATACCCGTTCTTGTCCATGATGGTGAAAATACAGGCGGTAGTAATGGACTCGTCGGGCACTGGAAACTCGATGAAACCAGCGGGACAATCGCAACAGATAGCGCAGGCAACAATAATGGAACAATGTCTGGCGGGTTAACAGGTGGTGATACAGCAACAGGGCAAATAGACACAGCCTTAACCTTTAATGGATCAACTGATTATATCGTCTCCAATGAAACAACAGCATCTTCAACACAATACACCTACTCTGCCTGGTTTAATTCTTCCAACATTGACGGAGGAGAACTTGCAACAATCATGTCAGGAGTAGAAGATCCATCCACTGACTATGTTTTCTTGGTTGTCAGACATAATACAAGCAATGCTTATGAATTAGGATGGCGTGTCTATGAAGATGATAACATAAAAGGCACCATTAATAGTGATATTCAAATTAATGAAAATACATGGTACCACGCCGCCGTTTCACGCGATGGAAATACATATAGAATGTATTTAAATGGTATTGAAGTTAGTGATTCACCAAAAATAATATCCCCTGCACCAACAAGCATATCATCTTTATATATAGGTTCAAGAAACGGCTCTCTGAGGTTTTTTGAAGGAAAGATCGACGACGTTCGTGTTTATGACCGTGCTTTATCCGCAAGTGAAATTAATGATTTATACATTGAAGGCGGTGGTGGACTTGTCGCCCATTGGAAGCTTGACGAAACCAGTGGAACAGTGGCGGTAGATAGTGCAGGAAGTAACAATGGCACAATGCTTGGTGGCTTAACAGGCAGTGACAACGTAACAGGACAAATCAATGCGGCTCTTGACTTTGATGGCACAAATGATTGGATTGAAGTTGCCCCCGCCTTGCAACCTTATATGGGTGCAACGGGCAGTTTTACCCTCGCCACTTGGTTTAAACTAGATAGTTTCTTGAATAATGACAGCCCACCCGCTGCACCTGTTCTTTACTCAGAAGGAAAGAACTCTACAAATGACAATATATCACTTAGAATATTCCAATCTGCCGGTTCTTATTATGCCTCTTTCGGATGGAATGGAAATCCGGCTGGGGGAAATACAATGGTTTCAACAACAGCTTTAACAGAAGATGATTGGTACCATGTTGCTATCACCAAAAATGGCACTTTTTATGAGATATACGTTAATGGTATCATAGAAAATTCTGGCAATCATATAAGAAACCCCTTGGGCATCATTCATGCGGGTATAGGAAAACTGCACAGGGGAACCGCCGCAAGCTATGATTTGGAAACAGATGGTCAAATAGATGACATGCGTGTTTATGACCGTGCTTTATCGGCATCTGAAATTTTTGGCCTATATTCATGCACACGCGAAGGTAGAATGGACTACAATACAACAAATCATGTGTTTCAATGGTGCGGCGCAGACACGACTGTATACGACGTAACGAACTCCCCTGGTACTGGTGGGGCAGGATGCGCCGCATCTGGATCTAAAATTGCTGGAGCAGAGGGTGCCATGCAATATGATACAACCAACGACAAAATGGTTTTTTGCGGTGGAACCAGTTGGATCAATATTCCAAATTAATTCTCTTTCCAAATAGCATCTTTAATATCATCAAGCATTTTACCATGTGCGGATAATTCTTCATCGTTGATTTTAAATACGCGTGGTTCCCTGAATTTGCGTGTCACCTGTACGATATTTTCTTGCTTATCAATTTTCTTTTCGGGGTTTAAGCCAAGCCCTTGTTGGCGCCCACCAAGAAGCTCCAAATAAACTTCGGCAAGCAATTCAGAATCCAGCAACGCACCATGCAACGTCCGTGATGTGTTATCAATGTGAAAGCGACGACAGAGCGCATCCAAATTTGCTGGGCTTCCCGGAAATTTTTTACGCGCCATCACCAAGGTATCAATCACACGTTTTGGATCAACTTTAGGATAACCGTACGTACCAATTTCAGCGTTAATAAACTTCATGTCAAATTCTGCATTATGCGCGATGAGCTTGGCATCCTCGCCGATAAAATCCATAAAGTCCCCGACAATTTCGCCAAAAGTTGGTGCATCTTTCAATTTATCAAGTGTCAACCCATGCACGGCCACGGCCTCTGCGGGCACATCGCGCTCAGGATTAATATATTGGTGATAAGTACGCCCCGTTGGTAAGTGATTTTCCAGCTCAACCGCGCCAATTTCGACGATCTTGTCACCACCGGCAGGGTCCATCCCCGTTGTCTCTGTATCAAAAACAATCTCACGCATTTTTATGCTCCATCACATCATCCAACCATGCGTTAAAAAACTTCGCTGTTTGTTGTATTAATGTTTCTATATAAAGTTTTGTATCATCGGAAATCTGTTCTTTACTCATGTCTGATGTTGTCAAAAAATCATCTTTTTCATTCAGCCAAGCCCAAATAAGGTCTTCATTCATTTCTGGATGAAACTGAAGCCCTAACGCTTTTTTACCATAGGAAAAAGCTTGGTTTTTATATTGGCCTGACGATGCCAATAAAACACAATTTGTTGGTAAGTCGAAAGTGTCTTGATGACCTTGCGTCATTTTTGTATGTGATGCATCCAAGTGACATACCGCAGATTTTTCTCCTTCTGGTGTTACATGAATATCACGCCAGCCCGTTTCTTTATCATTCGTACCTTTATAAACATCACCGCCCAATGATTTTGCCATCAACTGGCCACCCAAACAAATACCCAATGTTGGTAAATCACTATCCAATCTTTTCCTTAAATAGCTGATTTCATTCAATAAATAAGGGTATTGATCGCTTTCATACACCCCCATTGATCCGCCCATCACAATCGCTAAGTCATGCGTTAAGGGGTCATGTTCCGCCATTTTATCGTCTGCGCCATAGATATAATCAATATCAAATCCGCGCTGCTCTAAAACGTTTTTAAACGATCCTAAGTCCTTTTCGTTATGATGGTAAACAACCAACGCTCTCATTTTATTTCTTTCATCACCTTCATCAAACACCGATAAGTGTACGCCATCCCCATGCCTGTTGAAACAACAAAATCTGCCAAATGACGTTTTTGTATATCTGGCATTTGTGTTTTTAAAATATGTTGAAACTTTTCTTCGTTCATACCTGATCGTTTTAAAACACGCATACGTTGTACATGATAAGGGGCACTGACGACAAGTGTATAATCAACACGCGCTTGCGCGCCCGTTTCAAATAAAAGCGGAACATCTAAAACAACGACACGCCGTCCCATACGATTTTGCGCCCTAATAAACTTAGCTTGGGAACGCTGTACAACAGGGTGAAGAATTTGTTCCAACACGGATTTTTGATTAATATCTTTAAAAATGATATCAGCTAAAACGTCGCGTTTAATGATGCGTTTTTTCTTATCCCACACAGCAGGGAAGCTCAACGCAACCTCTTCAAAAGCTTCTCCATTCGGTTCTAACGCTTGGTGAACGGCTTTGTCAGCATCATGAATCGCACAGCCCATTTTTTTCAACATCGCCGCTGCCGTGGTTTTACCCATACCAATTGACCCCGTTAAACCTAATATAATCATCACAACACCTTTTGCTCTAAGGCCGTCGTAACATCAGGTAAAACACCTGTCCATGCCTCAAAAGCAGGGCGCGCTTGATGTAACAACATCCCAATTCCTGTTACAATATTATTACCGCGTTTTTGTGCTTGCATTAATAACGGAGTCATTAATGGCGCATAAACAATATCGGTTACTGTCGCGTTTATATTTAAACCATCTAAATTAATTTCTAAATTCTGACAACCAATCATCCCTAAAGATGTGGTATTAACCAATAAATTTATACCTTCAAGAAAATTTTCTTTTTCTTCCCAATCAATAATTTTTATCTTTTCAGCATTTATTTTTTGTAATTCCACCGCCTTTGATTTTGTTCTATTGGTCAGGTAAATTTCATCAACACCTTCACCAATTAAGCCGTATAAAATGGCACGCGATGACCCACCAGCGCCTAAGACAAGAGCTTTACTATCTTTAAAATTAAACTCATTTTTTGATTTTATGTTTTGAATAAACCCAAAGGCATCTGTGTTTTTACCAAATAACTTTCTATCTTTAATTGCAACGGTATTTACCGCACCAATCTTTTGTGCGTGCGTATCAATGTCATAGCAAAGCTGCATGATGTTTTCTTTATGAGGAATCGTTACATTAAAGCCATCATATCCTTGCGTGATTAAATCATGAACGCCCGCCGTCAAGCCGTCAGGTTTTATTTCTATTGCTTCATAACTGCCCTTAATATTATGTTGCTCCAGCCAGTGCCTATGAATAAGCGGGCTTTTGCTATGATGAATGGGATAGCCAATAACTGCCGCTTTCATAAGTCGAACCCTTCTGCGTCCAAAAAATTACTCAAGGGCAATAAAGGCATCCCTAATATCGTAAAATAATTACCGTCAATCTTATCAAACAAACGACTACCAAGGCCTTCCAGCGCGTAACAACCAACGCATGATGTCAAAACATCGCCTGCTTGTTCACAGTAACGGTCAAGATCGTCGCTTGTCATCGCCTTCATCGACAGGCTTGCACTATCTATAGAAGAAAACAATTCTTCGTTATTTTTAAAAACACTCACACCTGAATGAAGCGTATGTGTCTTACCCTGAAACTCCATTAATCTTTCTTTGGCTTCTTGTTTGTTCTTCGCTTTAGAATATATTTTATTATTCATCATTAATACTTGGTCAGAACCAATTATATATTTTTCTTTATCTTGCTGAGAAATAAATTTCGCTTTTTCTTTGGCTAACACCAGAGCAATATTTTTATTTTCATCTAAGCCAGACGCAATTTTTTCTTCATCAATATCCGCAGGAATAATATCAAATTCATACCCTGCATGATGCAGCATTTCTTGACGCGCAAAACTGCCAGAAGCCAATATCAAACTATGTTTCATTGGATTGTTCTTCTTGTCGTTTTTGTTTCTTCATGCGGTTCTTATGTCGCTGTAAAATAGCATAAATCTCTGCTGTTGTTTCTTCAACCGACTTTCGTGTCACATCAATAACGGGCCATTTGTTTTTTGAGAATAAACGCCGCGATAATTTAACTTCATCTTCGATTTTACCCAAATCTAAATATTCGTTTTGATTAAAGTTTTTATCTTCTTCATTGGCGTTTAAACGAGAGCGACGTAAATTTTCAAGACGTTTTGGACTTTCCGTCAAGCCAATAAAAAGTGGTTTTTTAAACTTCAAGACATGTTCAGGAAACGGAACGTGTGGCACAAGCGGAATATTCGCTGCCCTAATCCCCCGCCGCGCCAGAAAAATACAAGTCGGCGTTTTGGATGTGCGCGATACGCCAACCAAGACAACATCGGCCTCTTCCAAACCATCGAGGTTACGTCCATCATCAAAAGCGAGAGCAAAATCAACCGCATCAATGCGTTTAAAATACGCATCATCCAACGCATGTTGCAAGCCTGGTACACCTTGCGGTGCCACACCTAAATAAGAAGACATACTGCGTAAAATGGGATCTAACACAGGCATACAGGGCACATCCAATTCGGCACAAGCCGCCTGTAATTTACGGCGCAACACCTTATCAACAAAAGTAAATAAAACAGGCCCTGGTCTTTTTTTTATATCCGCAATGGCGCGGTCAAGTTGAATTTCCGAACGAATCATCGGCCAAAAACGTTCTGATGGATTCACTCCTTCAAATTGTGACAAAGCCGCACGCGCCAAACCCTGCAAGGTTGTACCAGTTGCATCGGAAACCAAATACATATGAAAGTCATGGGTTGGTGGTTTTTGATTGTCTGTATTCATAGCGAATACATCCTAACAGCATGGCCGCATCAAGATAAGCAGAAAATAAGCCTTTCCCGTTAATAAAATCACCGTCCGTTTATTTAAGCATGTAAAAATTTTCGTGCCAATTTTGCATCACGAAACGGAATGCCATGTGCGTACGTCACCTTGGTATCATAGACAATTTGAAAAAGATGGGATTGATTGACAGGATCGTTCAAGCTATTGAAGAATGGGTCTTTTACAATGGTGTCCCCTAACTCTTTTAGATACGTACACCCATCTGGTAAGATAGATAACAGCTCAAATTCTTCAGCTAGTGCGTTTTTATCACCAAAAGAAATATTATTTTCTTCCAAGACATAATCCATTTGCTGCAACGCCATATGATCCAGCGCATCAACACGCGCCTCATCCGCATACCATTGGCGAAATATATGCGCCAAAGCCATACCGTTATACGGGGCGGTCGGATAACGTTCCAAAACATTCATCAAAACCCGCGCCATATCACCATCATCGGCCGTCAAAACATGGCGCCAAACATCATCATATCCCGCGTTTCGTAACTCCCATGCGATAAGAACTGAAATAGAATCTGCATCTGCTGTACGTGCGCGTTCCAGCAACAAAACTGAATCTGGTTTATAGTTATCTTCAAATGCGCCCCAGCGTTCTTCTTGCCAAATGTCACGTAACGCCTTGGCCATCACACAAACAAGGGTGTTTCTAAAAAAAGCAGAGCGCCCTAAAGAGACTGCATCCATATTAAAATTATCAAGCTCAACCACTTTATTGGCGACATCAAGATGAAAACCACCCGTATCAAGGTCTTGCAAGGAAATAGCCCAACCCGCATTTTGCACTTCTTTCAACAAGGCAAAACCCATCGCGCTTTCCGTCATCATAGCGGTCGCCCAACTTAAAACATCAAAATCACTTTCAAAAATATAAGGATAAGCATCTAAATTTTTGTAATGCTTCACATCTAAAGAATTTAACGCCTCAATGTCATAAAAATCATCTTGGGTTAAATCAAATTCAGATATTTTAGATTTTTGGTCGCAGTCATAATTGCCTAAAGAGCGATCAATAGAACGTGGCTTGGTCAAAGATATAAAGCGATTGGCACGCATCTCTATCGTCGCGCCTCCACTATATGGGTCGTTCGTTGGAAAGCAGGTCGATTCCTCTGCCAAATTGAACGTGAATGACGTTATCAAAGCCTTTGGGGCCTTCGGGATTGAAAAATCCACTTTCATACTGATTGTCCTCAAATTTTATTTTATTATCCGACCGATCGATGCCGTTCGTTTTTATAAATGTTGAAGAGTGCAACTCTTGTTCCGTTTCTTGAAATGTGCGCTCAAACTTAATAAACCAAAGGAAATTAGCATTTGATCGATCGCGTACATCGGTAAATAACGCATCACTTAAGATCATTTGCGCATAAGATGCCAGGTAATTCTTGCCGAAAGGCTGCGTTCCTAATTTACAGATAACATCGGAAGCCGCATTATAAGAAGATATTTCATCGCCATATACATAACAACGATGTTCGGCCAACATCGCCTGAATCAAATCTTGGTCTTCTTGGCGGCAACGCTCTGACAAAAACCACGTTTCAAACACAGCGCTTAAAGCCTTACCATTATTCAGCGTACGGAAATCATTTAAAGATTCTCTAGCCAATGCTTTACCTAAATCAGATAAAGAAGATTGTTCAATACGCGCCCATATTTTCTGATTACCTTGCAGCTTCATTTCCCATGCACAGCGTATAACGTGACAGGCTAAATCTGCTCTTTGTGCGCGATGAACAAGAATGGCGTAGTCGGGATGTAAAGAAAGTGGATCTTTCATCGCACCATTTTTATCTTGCCAATGGCGGCGTAATTCTTGAACCAATAATAAAACTTGGTCTTCCAATGTTAAATCAGGGCGAATAAAAATCTTATTCGCTTTTTTATCATACAGGGCATGATCGATTTGTTGACTCCAGAGAATTTCTACATTGTTATTTTCAGCGAACTCTAACAAATGTTTTGCCATGCGGCTTTGACCAAGAACAAATTTAATTTCTTCAATAACGGTATCATCAATTATACCATGGCCGTTTGCATGATTTATTACTTCAATAGATTCAGCATTCTGTGCAAATTCGTTACAGCGTTGATTTTCTTTTTTTCTAAACTGTGCAGAACAATTGTTATAGCCATCTATCTTTTTTTGAATAGAGGCTATTTCCGATAAACAAATCTCCTCGCTCATAGCTTCAAATTCTTCAAAAAACTCTTCCGACAAAAGAGAATCATCATCAAAATCGCATTGCTCATCCATATAGAAAAATGGTTGATCACTCACCAAGGTGCATTGAACTGGTTGCCAGTTATTTAAACTATAGGCCATTTTAAATTTTCTAGCCTTGAATTTTTTACCATCTTTGCATGATGGATTGTTTGTCGTTTCTTTGCTCATGATGAACCCCAATGCCCCAATTTTTTTATGCGCAAGATAAGAAAATCTTGCTTCTTATCTATTATGGGGGCAAAAGGATTAACGAAATCCTACCAAAAACGACAAAAACAGCATTTTTGTGAAAGTTTTTTGTATGAATTAGATAAGGATTAACAAGGGGTTAAGAGTTATTAACCATAATACACGAAAATGGGCTTATTGCTGGAAATGGTCATCAAGAACGGGAATATCTTCAACCAACATTTCTTGATTATTGAGGGAAACGCTTCCATCTTTTTTAATCAAAACCTCAGATTCAAACAATGAATCTTTAAAGATAATGCTCGCCTTTAGATGATACCCACCCTCTTCGTCTTTATTTTGCAACATCAATGGCTCAATCATACGGCCCAAGGCTTTACGTCCTGCGGGCGATGGCTCTTCTCGCCAACGAATATCATCAATATTTTCTACAATATTAAATCGGCCAAAACGCCCCCTAACATAATGAAAGAAAAAACGAACATATGTCGTGATATTATCATCTGTCAGCTGAACAGCTTGTGATTGATTAAGGCTGTAAATCGCCTCATTCGTTCCATCAAGAATATGAATAAGGTCATCTTTACCTTTAATAAAAGAGACAATACGTGATGGACTGTTATCAAAATCATTCACTTCATAAAGGGTGTAATCAGGATAAAAGCTTAAAGAATGGCTTAATATACGCGATTTTACAGGATCAAAAGGTGCTCCATCTAATTTCGAATGCAACCCATCTAAAAGAGCGGCAGCATCGCCATGTTCGATTGTAATATAGGCATCTGAAAACATAAATAACAGTGTCTCCCGAAACGAATCGATTCGCAAGCCTTTTACTTTCTTTCAATAAACAGCCCTCTTTTATTTTCGATATTTTCGTTTGTTCTATTTATGGTCATGTATGAAATTGTGCATGGAAAATGTTTAAAATAGAGGATTAAAAAAATTTAATTCTTACCCACTTTTACAAAATTTATTTTTAGGTTTATCCTGCCTGTGAGTAGGATTAAATTTTATAAATGATAAAACAAATCATAAAATCAACGACTCCTAATATTTATAAGGTCTTTGTTAAATGTGAAGGCATGTATAAGGCTCTGAATAAAAATTAATCCCCGATTCACACAAGCCCTATTACTATCTACAACCTTTTTTTATTTCTTTTAATATTATTAGTTTTTTGCTTACATGCAGGAATGATTTTCAAGGATATTTTTCCAAGAATGCTTTTTAGGAATAAAATTAAAAAATGACCAAACCAATATTAAAAATTTTAAACAATCAAACAACAAATCATATTCCATTTTGGTTTATGCGCCAAGCAGGAAGATACTTACCTGAATATCGTGAATTGCGTGCCCAAGCAGGGGGGTTTTTGGATTTAGTTTATAACCCCGAACAGGCATCGGAAGTGACGCTACAGCCTATTCGTCGGTTTGGTATGGATGCGGCTATTTTATTTTCCGATATTTTGGTTATTCCTCAAGCCTTGGGACAAAATCTAAAATTTAAAACAGGCGAGGGGCCAAAATTAAACGCGTTAAAAACCCTTGACGATATCGAAAACTTAAATCTTGAAAACATCCATCAAACATTAAACCCCATTTATAAAACGGTTTCTTTAACACAAGAAAAATTAAAAGATGAAAAATTTAACAATACGGCTTTAATTGGTTTTGCAGGAAGTCCTTGGACGGTTGCTTGTTACATGATTGAAGGTGGCGGTAGCAAGACGTTTGTTCAAACAAAAAAATGGGCGCAAACTGACCCTCAAAGTTTTTCAAAACTTATTGGTATTTTGGTTCAAGCAACCAGTGCGTATTTGATAAAACAGATCGAAGCGGGAGCGCAAATTATTCAACTTTTTGATAGTTGGGCGGGACTGCTTGATGAACAAGAATTTGAAAAATGGGCGATTGAGTCAACAGCTAAAATTATTCAAAATATCCGTGTTATATATCCCGATATACCCGTCATTGGTTTCCCCCGTGAGGCAGGCGAAAATGCAATTAGCTATGCTCAAAAAACGGGTATTCAAGCTATTGGTATGGATTATTCAATGGAACCTGAATGGGCGCAGGATCATTTACAGAGTATGATCCCTGTTCAAGGTAATCTTGACCCACAAATTTTATTAGAAGGTGGTGAGGCGTTAAAACGCCAAGCTCATAAGATTTTAGAAATATTTGCCGATAAGCCCTTTATTTTTAATTTGGGGCATGGTGTTATCAAAGAAACACCACCAGCGCATGTTGAGCAACTATGCGAAATTATTAGAAATTTTAAATCATGAGCAAAAAAACAGCCATTATATTATTTAATCTAGGAGGGCCTGATAGCAAAGCCAGCATTAAGCCTTTCTTGTTCAATTTTTTTATGGATAAAAATATTATTGCGGCGCCTTTACCCGTACGCTTTTTCCTCGCCAAGATGATTTCTATCCGTCGGTCAAAACGTGAGGCGGGCGATAGCTATGCAGAGCTTGGTGATAAATCCCCTTTGTTAGAAAATTCAACGGCGCAGGCAAATTTATTGCAAAACATGTTGAATGAACAAAAACAAGGTGATTTTAAAACATTCACCTGTATGCGTTATTGGCACCCGATGGCCGATGAAGTTGTAAAACAAGTACAAGAATATGCGCCTGATGAAATTATGTTACTGCCGCTTTATCCGCAATTTTCAACGACAACCACACGTTCATCTTTGCAAGTATGGGGCAAGGTTTGTCAAAAACTAGGCTTAGACGTACCGACAACGACGATCTGTTGTTACCCATGGGATGCAGGATATATTAAAAGCTGCGCACAAAATATTGCCGAAGTTTATAATCAATCAATTGAAAAATCAGATAAGCCTTTGCGTATTTTATTGTCCGCCCATGGTTTGCCAGAGAAAATTATTGAGGCGGGTGATCCCTATCAATGGCAATGCGAACAAAGCGCCGAAAAAATCATGGAAGAATTTGTAAAAATTACGGGCATTGAAAACCCTGATTGGCAAATTTGTTATCAGTCGCGCGTCGGGCCCTTAAAATGGATTGGCCCATCGACGGAAGAAGCCTTGCAAAAGGCTGCTGATGACAAAGTCGGTGTGGTTATTTTGCCCCATGCCTTTACCCAAGAACATGTTGAAACCTTGGTTGAGATTGAGATTGAATATCGTGAGGAGGCAGAAAAAATGGGTCTGCATGATTTTTATCGTGTACCGACGGTTGGAACAGGCGCGCCATTTATGGAAGGGCTTAAAAATTTAGTACTGAATAATTTAAGTAAAAATAAAACACTTTCGCATACAGGTGAACCAATATGTCCGTCTGGTTTTAAAAATTGCTGTATGCGCCAGAATGATAAGGAAACATAAACATTATGACTCAGTTCCTCCTCGAAAATTACCTTTGGCTAAAAAGCTTGCATTTAATCGCTGTGATATCATGGATGGCGGGGATGTTGTATTTGCCGCGCCTGTACGTTTATCATGTAAATGCGCCAAAGGGTGGTGAGCTGTCCGAGACCTTAAAGACAATGGAGCGTAAATTGCTGCGTTTTATTATGAATCCAGCGATGATCGTAACATGGATATTCGGTTTGGTGATGATTTTTGCAAACCCCGATTTAATGAGTTCGGGCGGTTGGATGCATGCCAAAATGTTGTTTGTTGTATTGATGAGTGCCTGCCATATGGCGTTTTCAAAATGGCGCAAAGCTTTTGAGCGCGATGAAAACACGCGTTCTGAGAAGTTTTATCGCCTATGGAATGAAGTGCCAACGGTGCTGATGATCTTGATTGTTATCATGGCTGTCGCCGAACCGTTTTAATGGTTGAATTGTGGTAGAGCTTTGTTTTGCCAATGCCTAACATGGGTGCTTAAGTAATTGACATCATCTATAATATTCATATTCGCTCCTTGCTCTCTAATAAGCTGGTAAAAAACATTGATTGATGTGTCAATATCAAAGGCCATTAAGGGTATTTCCGATGCATCAGGATCTCCATGAAAAAAATGCATGTTATCTGTGATGCTAATTATCTGTTTTACGTCTTGAATAAACGCCGCTAATGCATCCTGGTCGTTAAGAGCTAATTCACAGTTGTTACTGAATTCTGGTAGTGTGAATTTTAAGCAGAGATGGTTTTCGTTTTTCGGGTAAAAAGCAGTGCTAGTTTCTTTGGCGTTATATATTTCGCGTAGTATTTTAAAAACAATGCCGGCAGCGTTGTGATGTATGTGTTTTAGATATTGAGAATCTGGACCACTATATTGTTCAAATGGGTTTGCAGGCTTGATAAACTCTTGCTGGAGTAGGCTAAACCCTTGATGCTTTGTAACATTATTCATAATTTACTTATATAGTGTCTTTTGGGGAAGAGTACAACAATATTTTCATAATTATTTTTCACAAGAAAGGCTTGACTCATCAAGAGCCTGTGCGTATAACGGGCTTATCTTATTTGGATTTCACAACATTATTAGGGTTTGTGCGGCTTTAAAGGCCAAGACGCGAAAAAAGTTATTCCACGCGGACGTTAAATAAGAAAAGATATTTTCCAATTATATAATTTAAAAGAGAAGTAATATAACCACACCCACCCTTTCATACATCGTATGACCCCTCTACTTTAATCAAAGAGACTAAAATCATGAATTTACAGGAATTAAAAACCCGCTCACCGGCTGAACTATTAGCGTTTGCTGAAGAGCTAGATATTGAAAACTGCAATACGATGAGCAAGCAAGAAATGATGTTTGCCATTTTAAAAGAGCTCGCAGCGCAAGGCGCGCCGATTATTGGCGGCGGGGTTTTAGAAGTCTTGCAAGATGGGTTTGGTTTTTTACGTTCACCAGAGGCGAACTATCTACCAGGGCCGGATGATATTTATGTATCACCGTCGCAAGTCCGCCGCTTTGGTTTGCGGACTGGGGATATTGTGGATGGTGAAATTCGTGCACCAAAGGAATCCGAGCGTTATTTTGCACTTTTAAAAGTTGGTAACATTAATAACGAAGCGCCAGAAAAAATTCGCCATCGTATTAACTTTGATAACTTAACGCCGCTTTACCCAGATCGTAAGATTAATCTTGAAATTCAAGATCCAACGAAAAAATCATATACACAGCGTTTGATTGAGCTGACGGCACCTATTGGTTTTGGTCAGCGCTCATTGCTTGTTGCGCCGCCGCGTACAGGTAAAACGGTGATGTTGCAAAATATCGCAACGTCAATTGCTGAAAATCACCCTGATGCATATTTAATTGTCTTGTTGATTGATGAACGTCCAGAGGAAGTTACCGATATGGCGCGTAGCGTTCGCGGTGAGGTTATCTCTTCGACATTTGATGAGCCTGCTTCACGCCACGTACAGGTGGCTGAAATGGTGTTGGAAAAAGCAAAACGCCTCGTCGAGCATAAACGCGATGTTATTATTTTGCTGGATTCTATTACACGTTTGGCACGTGCCTATAACACCGTTGTGCCGTCATCGGGTAAAGTTCTAACGGGTGGTGTCGATGCCAATGCGTTGCAACGTCCAAAGCGTTTTTTTGGGGCGGCACGTAATGTGGAGCAAGGCGGATCATTGACGATTATCGCCACCGCCTTGATTGAAACAGGATCACGCATGGATGAAGTTATCTTTGAAGAATTTAAAGGTACGGGTAATTCAGAGATCGTTATGGATCGAAAGATCTCTGATAAACGTGTGTTCCCTGCGATTGATATTCAAAAATCTGGTACACGTAAAGAAGAGCTTCTGGTTGATAAAGATACGCTACAGAAAATGTGGGTGCTGCGCCGTATTCTTAACCCAATGGGAACCGTTGATGCGGTTGAATTCTTGCTTGGTAAGATGAAAGAAACCAAATCAAACGATGAATTCTTTAATGGTATGAATCAGTAAATAGAAGAGCTTTTTAATCTGAAAGAAAAGGCAGGATTCGAACCTACGCCTTGTTAGAAATTTAACAAGGGAGTAGTCCGCGTTAAGCGGCGCTACCCACCTTCAGCCACTCAGTCACTTTTCTTAAGCAGTATTTTATCACATAAAAAACGTTGATACAAGTGGTGTAAAGCCCAGCTTTTTTGAAGTATTAGATAAAATTCAAAATAAATTTGAAACGATAGTGATTGCTATAATGTCGCCGCTCATGATTTAATTAATTATGGATGACGTTTTTTCTCGTGATGTTATCCATGAAGGAAAATAAAAAAGCCGCCAATAAAAGAAGCGGCATAAACATAAAAACGGTGGTGGATATGGGATATCATTTACAAAAAAATAAAATTACTTTAGGCAATAATCGACGCATATTTTTTAAACGTAAAAATATTGTACGATTTGCCTACCCTCTTGCGATTTTATTTGGGTTTGTTCTAGCTCTTTCAATGATTGCGCCTGCTTTTGCCATCGAAACAACGAAAGCTTCCGCGTTAACATTAGAGGAGATGCGCGAAAATTATACTCTCTCCCGTACATCTGATGTACTAAAAAAATCTCCTCAACTTTTTTTTGATCATGGTCTTTGTCTCTCCTTTTTTACAGCGCATCAAACAACCTATGATGCCCATCACAAAGATTACTATGCTCAAACGGACAGTAGTCAACACTCTGCTGCTCCAAAGGCTATGCCAGCGTCACTAGGTTTTGTTTTGGGGGTTCGAATAGCTCTTGGCTCTCGCAAATTTTTTGCTGGTAACAACCATATTAATATTATGCCTGATCATCAAAAAGCGAAAGGTGGCACATCCCATGCCCATGCTGTTGCGGCCTATCGCGGTTGTAAGAAAAATCAGGCGTTGAATATGCGATAATATATGATGGCCTATCGGTAACGTATGCCCAATCATACGTCCCTTGATCGCTCCTGCTTCGTTAATTTGAGGCGGAAGCGATTAGGTTTTAAGCCGCTTGTAACATGAGTGGTAATTCTGTTTCTATTGTCGTTTCGATTTGTTTTGACCAATGCCCACCGTCAACGGGCACAATCTTTGGATCTGCCCCATTTTGATAAGCCGTAAACATATGAGACTTGTGTTTCTTTTCTACTACGGTATCATCCTCAGCGTAAATATGCACAATAGAGCCGTGAACATAAATGGCTTCGTGGGGCTGTGAGTGTTGTTGTGCCTTGTCAAAAAAATCTCGATTAAGATTGACTAGAATATAACCCTCTGGCGGTCTTGGGTAAGGGAGGTTTTTTAGGTTTTCGCCAGCCTCAAATTTTTCAATGATTTGCTTGCCATTTTCTAAACTGTTTAAGTGCCTATAAAGGCCTTGTTTAATTACCTTTGAAGCGTGCAGTGTGGCTGCCATACCAAAAAAACCTTTTATTGGTATTTGCGTGTTTTCACGAAAGGCGGCGGTTAATGGTGTTGCACCATAGGAATTTGCGATTGCAATGATGCCTGATTCTGTCGTGTATTTTTTTAATGCTGCGTTAATAATTTCCATGCCGCGGTCAAAATCAATATTAGGAGGCGGGTATGTTCCATCAGGGTCTTGGTCAATGGTGTTGAGTGCTAAAAAACTACACCCAGATTCCAACGCAAGGCGTGGTATGTTTGTTAAATTGTCTAAATCACCAAACATACCAGGATGGTACAAAACCGTTGGCATATTAGGGTTGCTTCCCGCGAATTGGATGATGCGTGTGTTTACATCTCCCAATTTTTCTGTTCGTAGTGCAATTTTATCTGGCATGCCCATCTCTTTTGTTTATTTAAGAGACGTTTTTATCTTAAATTTGTACATTATGTCAATAAAAAAATAAGCTTAAAAAGGGAACCAAGCGGGCGTTGTCGCAATAGTGATAAATTTTGTTATCAAAATAACCGTAAAGGTGACAACCGCCCCACCGATAAAGGCAGGCCAAGAAGCGTTGTTGTTGCGTGGTTTAAAGCTAGCGCGCTGGCGTTCAGGCATGAGAGAGCCGAGCGCTTTTTTCAATGGGCGTGCCGCCATATATTTAGAAACAAACATAGCAATAGCTCCGCCAAGTGGAATAAAGGCCAGATCAGCCATCATTAAAATAGTTCCGTTATTTCCGACTATACCCGCGATTATTTGACGCAATGGACCGATAAAATAAAGGGCATTGATAAGCGCGGCAATAGCTAAGCCAATGGCAAGGCCGCCATAATGACTCTTTCGGCTAATGTTAATAAGCGCGGCATTGGATTGGATAATAAGATCTTTGATGAGGTCATTACTGGCACCCATGGGATATTTTTTCTTGAGGGCCATCATTGCCTTTTTAGGGCGCATCGTGACACAAAGTAAGATCGCCTCGCCAATGATGCGGGATTTACTGGCTTTACGAATATGGCCGACAACATTGCCGCTATTCTGGCTTGCGTTTTGTAACAAGGCATAATTTTTTTCAACCAATTGATCGATAAAATTGGAAAGCTTCAGCATTTTGCCTTTATAGCCAAACATGTGAACTTTATTGGGGTTGCCATTCACACCGAAATCAACTTGAGCATAAGGAAAATTGACGTTATATGTCAGGGCAAGGCCGCCATCCTCACGCTTGACGGCCTCTCCCTTGACATGAATATGGCCTTTTTCAACCAATTGCGTCCCATTATTTTCGATGGTTTTAACAACCGGCGCGGGCAAGGCGGTACGATCAATTTCAAATAGAGTTTTTATCTTAAATAGTAACTGCGTGATGGTTGTAAAAACGCCAACACCACCACAATTGTTACATTGTGATTGCCCCGAACCGTTGCAAGGACGACAAGAAACGGTACCACGGCTTTGACATCGGGGGCAGTTAATTTGCGATTTACCAAAACATTGCGTGCATTGTTTTTGTTGTCCATCTGAGCCATTGATGCGCCCACTGCCGCGGCATAAACTACAATTAATTGAGCGTCGTCCATGGCATTGATGACATTGTTCAACTTTTCTTCCCTGACAGGTTTGGCAGTTGCCCTTACCTTGCCCTTGGCAAGTTTGGCAGGGATCAAAAGAAGAAAATTCTCGGTTCAGTGCGTCGATATTAAATTCTTGTCCATGTAGGGCAAAGCCTTTATCACCGCGATTTAAAATCATATCCGAAATTGTGTTTCGCATTTGAGTATTTTTGATCGCTTCTTTAGAGAGATTCTCAATGATTTTGGGTAAGGCATTTATATCATCAATAATTTCACCAACTTGATGTTGCCCCTTTTGTTGCTTACTGGTTGTTTCATGGGATAAATCAATATGCGTGATGGCTTCACACGTAATAATTTTTGCATTTTTTTCAATGATTTTAAGTGTGCCTTTTTTAACGCCATTACCCTTGCTTAACGCATGAATGCGTTTTAGGGCTTTTTGAACCAGCTGATCAGGAATTTCAGGATTGCTTTCCAATGGCTTAATGGCCTTTTAAATGTTGAGTTAAAAAGGAAAGGCTGCGCTCATTGGCTGAATCACTGGCTTTTTCATCGTAATGGTCACCACCTTCGCGTGCGAAAGCATGATCGGCACCTGCGTATGAATGAAGTGTGATGTTTTTATTATCGTGCAAAGCATTGTGGATTTTCGTTTGTGCTTCAGGCGGAACGAACCCGTCTTTTTCCGCAATGTGTAACATAAGCGGTGATGAAATAGAGTTGGCTTCTGCCAATATATTTTCAATACCAACACCGTAATATCCTATGCTGCAATCAATATCACTGTGACATGATGTGAGGTAAGATAATTTACCGCCAAGGCAATAACCCACCGCGCCGACTTTGCCATTGCTTTGGGCGTGGCCGCGCAATACATGCTTTGTTGCTTTTATATCTTCGATGCCTTGATTGATGTTGAATCTTCCAAAGTAATCAAAAGCGCGTTGTAATTCGTCTGGTATTTGATCGTTAAGTTCTATCCCCGCTTCAAACTGATGAAATAAATCAGGAGCGCAGGCGATAAAGCCATGATCAGATAACCAATCGCACTTGTCGCGCATGACTTTGTTCACGCCGAAAATTTCTTGAATCATAATGATGCAAGGCGCGGTGTCGCCTTTCCCTAAGTCTTTGGGAAAGCTGATATAGCTATTGAAAGTTTTTCCATCGCGGCTGGGAATGGTTAAATCTGGCATAGTTGTCTTTATGTTTTATTTTCGTTGTTCTTTAACATTGGTGATGAAAGGTAACACGACAGGCGCGCGCCGCCAATATCCTCTTTGTAATATCTGCTTTGTGATTAAGGTGCTTTGCGGTAAGTTGCGCCTATGAGCGAGCCATCTTCATGCCCAGCAACTATTTTTGCCCTGTCCAGCGCGCCTGGTAAGGCGGGCGTTTCTATCATTCGTGTATCGGGCTCTGCCGCTTGGCAATCATTGACTTTATTGTTAAAGGGCGTAGAGGCTCCTGCGCCGCGCCAAACGGCGTTACGCTCCATCTATAACCCGCAAGATGGCAGCGTCATTGACCAAGTGATGTTGATTGGTTTTCAAGCCCCTAACAGCTTTACAGGCGAAGACGCCATCGAATATCATTGTCATGGCTCGCCTGCAATTATTGAAGAATTGCTTGATGTTTTATCGGGCATGGACGGCCACCGCATGGCGGGGCATGGTGAATTTACCCGCCGCGCCTTTGATAATGGGCGTCTTGATCTGACCGAGGCTGAGGCGGTTGGTGATTTGATCGAGGCGGAGACTAAATTACAAAAAGAACAAGCTTTGCTGCAAATGGGTGGTGCGCTTTCCACACTCTATAATGGTTGGGCGGAGGATTTAACCCGCGCCCTTGCCTATGTTGAAACGATTATTGATTTTCCTGATGAGGATGTTCCCGATACGGAGACGGCCAAAGCCAAGCCTGCGATTGAAAAATTAAGCCAGCATATTCAAAATCACTTAAATGATGACCGTCGTGGCGAACGCTTACGCCATGGTATTCAAATTGCGGTTATAGGGGCACCAAATGTTGGTAAATCGTCGCTCGTCAACTTACTCGCACAACGTGATATTGCGATTGTTTCAGATCTTGCAGGAACAACGCGGGACATTATTGAAGTACCCCTTAATTTAGGCGGATACCCCATCCTACTGTGCGATACAGCAGGTTTGAGACCTGACCAAATTGGAAAAAAGGGACAGGATAAAATTGAATCTGAGGGCATTCAAAGAGCTTTAAAAAAGGCAAAAGAAGCAGATGTACGTCTTTTGGTTTTTGATGGAGGTTTGGAGGAAATAGATCAACATACTGCTGACCTGATTGATGAAGATAGTGTCGTTGTTGTTAATAAAATTGATTTGACAGAATTAGACAAAAAAGCGTTTCACGTGAAACAAGGGGTTAAACCTGTTTTTATATCGGTCAAAGAAGAAACATCGATAGAGGCTCTATTGTCGGTTTTAACGGCTAAGGTTGTCGATAAGTTTAAAGTTTCACGTGAAACGCCCTCTTTAACACGTCAGCGTCACCGACAAAATTTAGAAGAATGTCAGCAATCTTTAGTGAACGCTTTGCAACAAACACAGCCCGAACTGATGGCGCAAGATTTACGTTTTGCGGTTAATGCGTTGGGGCGTATTACGGGACGTGTTGATGTTGAAGACTTACTCGATGTTATCTTCAAAGATTTTTGTATTGGGAAATAATCGCTACAGCCCGCTTCTATATTCAACCGCCACAAAAAGACTCGCAATTTCACTATGTTTTCTGTATAAAGCCTTCCATGGTGCAAGTGGATATTCAGGCAGACATAAATGATTATGACGTCATTGTCGTTGGTGGCGGTCACGCAGGCTGTGAAGCGGCGGCGGCGGCGGCGCGCATGGGCGCGAATACGGCATTATTGACACATAAATTAGAAACAATAGGCGTCATGTCTTGTAACCCAGCGATTGGTGGATTGGGCAAAGGTCATCTGGTGCGTGAGATTGATGCCCTTGATGGGGTGATGGCGCGCGTTATTGATAAGGCAGGTATCCAATTTAGAATGTTAAATGCATCGAAGGGGCCCGCTGTTCGTGGACCGCGGGCGCAAGCGGACCGTAAACTCTATCGTGAGAATATGCAGGCGATATTAAAAGACTATGATAATCTGACATTATTGGCGGGCGGCGTTGAAGACTTTGTCATTGAAAATTCTGGTGAAAACTCTCGCGTTGTTGGTGTGGTGACGGCGGATGGAAAAACCCTAAAAGCACGTACAGTTGTGCTGACAACGGGGACTTTTTTAAAGGGTCTTATCCATCGGGGTGAAGAGAAAATTCCTGCGGGTCGGGTCGGAGAAGAGCCTGCCTTGGGTCTTTCAAAAACACTGCTGGATAATGGTTTTAGGCTGGATAGACTTAAAACGGGGACACCTGCAAGATTGAATGGCGACACGATTAATTGGGATTTGTTAGACGCGCAAAAACCCGACGATCGACCTGTGCCTTTTTCTTACTTGAATGATGAGATATCTGTGCCGCAGATTGATTGTTATATCACCTATACCAATGAAAAGACGCATCAGATTATCCGTGATAACTTGCATCGTGCGCCGATGTATTCAGGCCAAATTGATGGAACGGGGCCGCGTTATTGCCCGTCTATCGAAGATAAAATTGTGCGTTTTGCCGATAAGGATCGCCATCAAATATTTTTAGAGCCAGAGGGTTTAGACGATTCAACGGTATATCCGAATGGTATATCGAATGCCCTACCCATTGATGCGCAAATGGAGATGTTAAAAACCATTAAAGGCCTTGAAAATGTTGAGGTTATCGAGTGGGCCTATGCGATTGAATATGATTATTGTGATCCGCGTGATTTGACCAACACCTTGGAATCTAAACATCTTTCGGGCTTGTTCTTGGCGGGGCAGATTAACGGAACAACGGGATATGAGGAGGCTGCGGCGCAAGGCCTGATGGCTGGTTTGAATGCTGCGCTACAGTCTCGCGTTGATGATATTGCGACGGCTGAACGCTTCACCCTTGACCGTGCTGAAGCCTATATTGGTGTTTTGATTGATGATCTTATCACGCGCGGCGCGCCTGAGCCTTACCGTATGTTTACCAGCCGTGCCGAATATCGTTTATTGCTCCGTTCTGACAACGCTGATCAACGCCTGACAGATAAGGGGATTGCCGTTGGTTGCGTTGGTGTTTCACGTGAAACAGTGTGGAATGAGAAGAAGAAAGCTTTGGAAGTTGGCCGCGCTTTGGCCAATGATTTAACGGCGACCCCGAATATACTGGTCGAGGCGGGTTTGAATGTAAATCAAGATGGTCGCCGCCGTTCGGCTTTTGAACTGTTGCGCTATCCTGAGATTGATTGGCCGCAAATTGAAGCTATCTGGCCTGAATTATCCGTTGTTCGCCATGACGTGCGTGAGCAGATTGAGATTGATGCGCTTTATGCGGGTTATATGGGACGGCAGATGGCCGAGATTGAGGCTTTTCGTAAGGATGAAGCGTTACAGCTGCCATCTTCTTTGGACTATACGGATATTGGCGGTTTATCGAACGAAGTGCGTCAGAAGTTAGAAACAGTGCGCCCTGATACATTGGGCGCGGCCTCACGGATACCTGGGGTGACTCCTGCGGCTGTGATTGCTTTGTTGCGCCATGTGAAAAAGCGGGCGGCTTAATTTACGTGAAACAAGAGATATTAGACAAGTTGAAAATTTATCAAGGGCTGCTTGATAAGTGGCAATCTAGGATTAATCTCGTTAGTTCGAAAACGCTTGAAAGCGCGTGGGACCGACATTTTGAGGATTCAATGCAGGTTATTGACTATATCCCTGATAATGCCAAAACTATCTTTGATTTGGGCAGTGGTGGCGGTTTCCCTGGGTTGGTTGTGGCGATATCAAGGCCAGATATTACGATGTATTTGGTTGAGGCCGATCAAAAGAAATGTAGTTTTTTAAAGGCCGTTTCACGTGAAACGGATTGCCTTGCGCATGTTCATAATGAGCGAATAGAAGCTGTTTCATGTGAAACAGTGCCTGATGTGATTATGGCGCGGGCGTTGGCATCTTTGCCCGACTTATTTGACTATTGTTACAAATGGGTTGAGAAAAACCCCGAACTTGTCTTTATCTTTCCCAAGGGCGTGAAGGCGCAAGAGGAGCTGTTGGCTTTATCAAAAGACTGGCAGTATGATTGTCAGAGCCATGCGAGTAAGACGGATGAAAACGCGTCGATCTTGGTTTTTTCAAATATTCAGCGGCTATAAACCTTTTCTTTATTTGAGTGATAAAAGAACAAAATCATATAATGACTTGATTTGAGACCGTTTTCTTTGTTATCTATGGGTTATTCAGTAAGTTTGCAGGGATATGAGGTGAAAGTATGGTTTCACGTACAGTGAAAAAATTCATAGGGGGATACTCCGCCATACAAAGAGCGAGGTCTATAAATAATATGGATGATAATTCTGATTTAGAGCAAAGTAATAAAACGCCACGTATCTTAGCTGTGGCTAACCAAAAGGGCGGCGTTGGTAAGACGACGACGTCTGTGAATTTGGCGACAGCCTTAAGTGCGATTGGCCAGAAGGTTTTGCTTGTTGACCTTGATCCGCAAGGCAATGCCAGTACGGGTCTTGGGATTAAGCGTGCAGGTCTTCGCAATAGTACATATGATGTGATTTTTGAAGATGCGGCTGTGTTGGAAACGGTTCAGCAAACAAAAGTGCCGAATTTAGATGTCTTACCCTCTTCTATTCATTTGTCGGGTGCGGAAATTGAGCTTGTTGGAGAATCGCGGCGTGAGTTTCGCCTTAAAAATGCTTTGCGGACATCAATGGGCTATGACTATGTGATTATTGATTGCCCGCCTTCTCTTGGCCTATTGACGCTAAATGCTTTTATCGCCGCGGATTCAATTGTTGTGCCGTTGCAGTGTGAATTTTATGCGCTTGAAGGTTTAAGTCATTTGGTGAAAACGATTGAGCGTGTTCAAGGCACCTTTAATGAAGATTTGGATATTCATGGCGTTGTTTTAACCATGTTTGATCGCCGTAATAAATTATCGGCGCAGGTGGCTGATGATGTTAGAAAATATTTTGGCGATAAAGTTTACAAAAGCGTTATTCCGCGCAATGTTCGTTTGTCCGAGGCTCCCTCTTTTGGCCTGCCTGCTATTATTTATGATATGAAATCTTCTGGTGCGCGGGCTTATATCTCGTTGGCTAAAGAAGTTTTACAAAGAGAAAAAGAAATAACTGGTAATAGACAACTTTTATCACCGAACCAAGTTGCTTAAATTAATTTTTAAATATTGTGAATACTTAAATGACAAATCAAAACAAAGATCAAAAAAAACTAAACCCCAAGGGTCGCGGACTTGGACGCGGTTTAGATGCTCTTTTTGGTGATGAGGAAGTGACCTTTGCCAGCCGTGAAAATGATAATTTAGATGGTGATGGTAAAGAGTTATCAGGATCAAGAAAAACAGTTGGTGTAGAGAAACTTTATCCTTGCTCGACTCAGCCACGAAAATATTTTGATGATGATATGATCAAACGATTAGCGGTCTCCATTGTTGAGCATGGATTAATTCAACCGATCTTGGTGCGTCCAGACCCGAAACGTTCTGGTCACTATGAAATTATTGCGGGAGAACGCCGTTGGCGCGCCTCACAACAGGCACAACTTCATGAGGTTCCCGTTGTTGTTCGCGATATGGATGATGAAACAATGTTTCAAATCTCATTGGTTGAAAATTTACAACGCCAAGATTTAAGCGCGATTGAAGAAGCGCGTGGTTATAAGCGCCTTGTTGATGAGTTTGATAATTCTCATACCGAAATTGGTAAGATTTTAGGACGCAGCCGCAGCCATATTGCCAACATGATTCGCCTTTTGGACTTACCAGATTCTGTACAGACCATGGTTGATGTTGGTGATTTAACCATGGGGCATGCGCGTGCGTTGATTGGCCATGATAAGGCGTTTGAATTGGCCTTGCATGCGATTGAAAATAATTTATCCGTGCGTGATACTGAAAAATATGTCGCCCAATCTGAGGGGCGCGATATTAAAAAAAGAAGTTCTTCTAAGACAGGTAAACAAGGTTTTGCCAAAAAAGATGCGGATACGCTGGCTTTGGAAAAAGAGGTGTCGAGCAAAATTGGTATGAATGTTTCCATTGATATGGCGAATGAGGCGAAAGGTAAAATGGTTATCAGCTTCCGCACTTTGGATCAGCTAGATGATATTTTGCAACGTCTTGCCCAAACACCCCAAAGAAAATAATAAATTTTTATGTATTTGCCGTTTCGAAGAAGCGTATGCGACTGAGAAATCTCACAAGGTGAAAGGGATTCCTCACATTTGTTCGGAATGACAGCTTTGCATCATTTAATAAAATCAAAATAGATGCGGTGTCCGCCTGTGTGGTCGGGTTCTAATATTTCGCTGTATTTTACGTTGATGGTATCAACGGGCTTAAAGATCATCTTGATGCTACCATTTTCTAATTTTTCAATCGAATATGATTTTAAGATTTTGGATTCATTATTCTCCCAAAATGCTCCGACGTTCCATTGTGCGTTGGCAAAGATAACAGTGATTTCTTTGTTATCTTTTGCGATGCTGACCTGATAAGGGCTTGGTGGCTTATCGTAATCTAAGACAAGGCGTAAAAATGTTGGACGCTCTGCCATACGAATTTTATCAACACGCGGGGCATTGTTTTGGGTTGGAAAAAGAGAGGCAGGCTGCGTGTTCCCGACTTGCGCAATGGTGTTAGGGCATTTTTGGGTTATTCTGCCGTCACGTGTTCCATTGGCGCAATCTACTTCATCAGCCTGCTCAAGAATTTGAAAATCTATTCCGCTTTGGAATAAAGTTTCGGAAGTAACCGAAATTTCTTTCGGTGGGATACGAACTTGTTCGTAAGAAGGATCAATACGTATGGTATATAACCCAGGTTTAATATATTCAAAGTTGTAGTAGCCATCAAAGGCCGTAGATGTGGTGTTTATAACATTGCCGTCTTGTAACAATTCCATACGGACACCCGCTAACGCCCCTGTATTGGTTGAGATGATACCGTCAATAATACCTGTTTCAATAACAGGAAAGTCTGCCGATATGACGGTAGCGGGTCGTAAGAGAGAACGATACCCGGACTGGTTAGGGATCAGGAAGGGGTTTTCTAAGCTTTCATTATTCAGCGTGATGTTTTCATAATCATCTCTGGCAGGGCCTAAATATTGTGCATGACCGCTGGCATCAGAGGGGTTTGTTTCACGCCGCCCTATATCGACTTTGGCATCTTTAATAATCTTATCGCCTTCGCTGAACACGCCATTGTAATCTTTATCCAAAAAGACATTGGCATTTAAAGCGGAACGGCTGGACAGGTTCTGACTGCTGAGGATATAGTTATTATTTTTACCGTATGGTGCGGCGGATAATGTTGTGCGTAGGAAGGAGCGGAATCCGTCTTGCTCGTTCCAATCAACGTTAAGTCCTGTACGAAATTTGTCAAAATCATAAGAGGCTTGCCCACCAAATTGAAAATTTTGATTTTGAAAATTTCTATCACTATCAAGAGACGCCGTAAATTTTTTATTATCACGATATCGAATTTCAGAACGCATGTTGCGTAATTCAAGGTTGGGGGAAATATCATAATTTAAAAGAGATCGCGTTTGCCAGTTGGGATTGATGCGATAGGTTGTGCTGACTCGCCCATCAGTTCTTTGATGATTTTTATCAATTAAATCAATGGTGTTACCGTGTGTGATACGAAATCTATTTCTGGCAAAGCTTTGTGAAAAATCAAATTCTGTTCTGTCATCAATGCCCTCAAACTCTTCATGGTCGGCGTTAAAGCGTAAACCAAGGCTACCGAATTTTGATTTAAAGGGGCGGCTTAAGGAGAGCTCGGTTCGTGATGTGCGCGCTAAATCGCCAAATTCAGCCTCTTCACTTTCGAAATTAGAAAAAATAGAATTTCTTAAATTGATGTTTGTACCAGCGTAATTTCCTGCTAAGCGTAAATCATAGGCCGTGCCACCAGAAAAATCTTGGTAAATTTCGGCTAACCCTGATGCGCCAAATAAAGAAAGATTAACACCTAATGTACCGTAATTTCGATCACCTTCTTGGGTGGGAGTAGATGTAAAAGTTGTAAAACCAGAGAGCCATGAAGAAATGCCGCGCTTTAATTTATAATTTGCGCCGATCCCTTCGGGGGCATTACGGCGGCGGTTACTGGTTTGTATGAGGTCGCGATTGACATCTAAAACGCTTGCTTCAAAAACGGTTTTACCACGCGATAACATAGAGTTTGCGATGTTGTATGTTTCTTCTTCTTCTCTGACTTGCCCCTCGGGGCCATAAAAAACAGTGCGTATAACCGTGTTGTTAAAATTTAACGAAACATTTTGGAAACGATATTCCCCCTGATCGTCAACGATTTGAAAGCCAATAAGTTCATTATTTCTATAAAGTTCAACTTCCCAACCCGGCTCTGTTGTCCCTTCAACGGTGATCTCGTCAAAATTAATGATTTGTTTTTGTGGTTCGCTGGAGATAAGCAAGCCCCGCCCCGTGAGGACGCCATCAATCAAACGTGATTGCCGGGGCCTGATGTCACCCAATTGTAGGAGCTGTAATCCAAGGGGGAGGTCACCTTTATCATAGGACTGTCGTTCAAATAGTAGACGCGCATTTTCAAATCGCGCTTGATCGCCCGGGTTTTTACTAAAGCCAAAATTATAACTGGCTTGGGTTTTTAAAAAATCATTTCGCCCACGAATATTGAGCGTCTGGCCAAATCCATCATTCAGGCTGGTCGTTGATGTGAAATCAAGCACAGGTAAGCTAAATGATTTATAGTGATTGTTGATTTTAGATAAGTTTAAATCTACGTCACCATCTTTGCTGTTTTTATTCAAGCGACTATTTCTATTTTTTTGGCGTGATGCGGCTAATTCATAGGGGAGTTTTTGTTGCGTTTGAATTTCTAAAACTTGGATGAGAGGATCAAGAGATAAGTCGAGCGGCCATATCTTATTGAGCAATTCGGGCGTGACGTAGATGTCCCCTATTCCAAATTGTTGGGTTAGGGTAATGGCGTCACTTGAATCAAATTCGTATGACTGTCCACGGCGTGTGAATGTTTTTTGTTTGAGGTTCAGGCTGTATGTATTATCTTCTGATCCAAAAAAACCAGAAACGGTACCATTACTTAAAGATGTTTTGGCGTTATATTTAACGACATTGGCTAGTGCTTCAATGGGAACATAATATTTGTCATTTTTTTGTAATCCAAAGATTGCGTTTGATAAAACATCCCGATCACGCTTAACTTCTAAAATAACGTCATAGGTTTCTTCTTCGCCCAAATCCTGAGCAAAGGTAGGAGGTACGTAAAGCACCAGCACTATAATACAAGCGATCAAAGCCTGTATTATATACAACTTGTTATTGCCATAGTAATGGTTGCTCATAAGATTAAGCTTTAGTGACAGTTCAAGTAGAATAACCCAACATGATTGTATCACTTTATGTGGTAATGCTAAAGCTTTCGATGCTCTTTACGATGCAATTAAATTCTCATGAAAAATTAATTGAGGCTATGGTAAGCGTAAAATTTTTGTGTATGTAGTCATGACAAAAAATAAAACAGGGACATGATAATAAAAAACTATAATGCCTTTAATAACATATTATTTTTGAAACGTTTGATCGGCAAGGATTTTCCCTGCCAACATATCATCGTGATGCCCTTTGATCTTTATTTTATAGGCATTACAGCCTGACGGTGGTATTTGAACGGCGATTTGCTCATTTCTGTATTCCCCTTCGGCGTAAACGGCAAAGACTTTTGAGGCTTTGCTGATTTTGACCTCTTTGCCATTTTGGTCACAATATATAGAAGCGATTCCAATGAGGCTGCGGTTACCTGTTTTTTGTACTTTAAAATGAACCAGGTTGTTAGGGTGATGCGGTTTTGTTTTATTGGTGTTCTTTTTGACCTCGACGCCCAATAATTTTAATTCGGCATTGGTTTGCCCCTGTAAAACATAGATAGGAACTGCTCTTGAAATAAGCACATCTACTGCAACGGCGGGTGATGGAAGCTGGCTATTATTTTGAGACGCACCGTTGTTGTTGGCATCATTTGGTGCCGTGCTGGCTGCGTTAGGTTCGCGCTGCACAAGAAAGTGACTGCGATATTCACCATCCGTTAGTTGTGCGGATCGTTTGATTAAAAAAGTAACACGCTGTGTTTGTCCTGGTTTTAAAACGGCGCGGCGCGGTGAAAACCGGATAACATCATCTAATGGCCTGTATCCTTGCGGGGCATTTTCCAAACCGATTTTATCAAGATTCAGAACGTTACCTTGTTTGTCCATGGCTAGGTGCTTCCAGCTGAAACGATAGCTTTCGGTTTGATCCGCCGTGTTTTTAATAAACATATGTTGCACTTTAACATCCGCGCCAATGACAAGGCGCGGTGGTGTTATTCTGACAGCTGATGCGCTGGTATAGCTGAATGCTAATAGAGCTAAAGCCATTGTTAAAATAGCGGAAATTTTTTTATAATTTTTCATGGTCATTTCTTTTTCTATTATCTTTTTATTATTTATGGGATTGAGGTCACGCAGATTCCGACATTGTTGTTATAACTGCCTAACATTTCTGTGGCATCGAAACGCAAACGCCCTCCTATTCTAAAGCTATGTGTGGGGTTTAAAAGTGTAGCGGCATAGGTATGCGTGTTGAGTTGTGATCCCCCCGCCGTTTGTAAACGGTAATTGTCTAATGTAATAAGACCCGCGCCAGTTGTGTTATTGAACTGAACTTGCGGTGTTGTAAAGGTAATGCGTGCGTTCATTGTTGCGGTGGCTAAGGTTGTCACCGCGTTACACATTCCTGCACGCACAACACCAGCAACCTGTGAATGGCAGCCGTTATTTATTGTGCCGCTGGCTGCCGTGGCGCGGACAGTTATTTCGCCATTACAAGAAGGTAAAAATACGCCGTAAGATATGCCTTGTGTGCAATTAATGGTTGGCGCGGCATGAACAATTTTTGGCGGTGTTGATAGAACAGCCAAGGAAGAGATACAAACAAGTGTGCGCCAATTTGAAGTCATATTATTAAAGCGATGCTCCAGTAAAATATAAAATTTGAATTGATTATAAATAAGTAACTTATGATTACCACTGCAATTTACAAAAAAGCCCGCAAAAAAGCGGGCTTTTTCAAATTACGAAAATTGTTACGAATTAAGGAATATCAACCAATGTGATAACAGCGTTGTTACCGCTGAAGCTTCCGACGCCTGGTGCTGTTACGAAGTTTAAGCGACCACCAACTTGGATGTCTGTGTTACCACCACCAGCTAAGTTACCGACAACGGTTGCACCGCCGCCAACGGCAACGGGCGCCGTTAGACCGACACCGCCAAGAGTGATTTGATCTAAAACAATGTTACCACCGTTATATGTCACAGATGGTCCATAAATAATGTTAATATTTGCAGCCAATGTACCACCAGTAATATCGAAGTTACCTGGGGTTCCTGCTAGGGCAACACTTAAGCCACCTGCGGGTGTTGTGACACCTGCTGGCGATAATGTGTGATTGTTACCTGTTACGGCGCCTGTCAAAGCCAAACGACCAAAGTCCAAGGCGTTTGTGTTGGCAACATTAACCGCGGTTACGATTTGTACTGTGACAGGCATGTTTGCCGTCCCAGCTTGTGCATGATTGACAACAGGCGGTACGAAACCACTTAATACGGCTAATGCTGTACCTGCTGTAAGTTTTGTTTTGATGTCTAATTTTTTAATATCCACGAAATAGCTCCTTTATTTACATAGTTTGTGTTTAATTAGTTTATAAAAAAATAGTAGTACCCGAGAAATGACTCATGAATGAGAGAGGGGATGGGAATAAGCTTAATCCAAAGCTTATTGAACTCACAATCTATCATAACATGGTATTAAATAAAAGTTTTTCTCATACTAATTTTTTCAATACCCATAATCACGATAAAACATAACTATTAAAATAGCCCTGTTTTCACGCTATATTTACGAGGATAACATGAAGTACTTAATGAATCTTTAACTTTACACTCCTGCAGGCACGTATTAGCCTTTTAATCATGTTTTATAAGAGGATTTAAGAATAGATGAGAGAACATATAGCGCTTCACAAGCAAGATGATGAAACGTATGAAATGCCTATTGACGAAGCGATAGAGCTGGGTCGTGGGCATCATGTTGCGGGTAATTATATCTTAGCGGAGCGTACCTATAATGATGTTTTACGCGCCGTGCCAGATAATCCGACCGCCAATCATTTATTGGGCGCTTTATATTATCAATTAGGAAATATTGATAAAGCGTTAGAATTTATGAAAAATTCTATTGATATTGAACCGAATGAAAAACAATATTGGAGTAATTACGGTAGCGTGTTCTATATGGCCGAACGCCATGATGAAGCGATCGAATGCTTTGATAAGGCGTTAGAGCTTGATGAAGCGCATCTTGAATCGTTAAATCGTAAATCTTTATCTTTGTGGCATCAGGATAAATTTGATACAGCTGAAGAGTTTGCTAATAAATCTTTGACGGTTGTTCCTAATAATTTAGATGGCTTAATCAATCTTGGATTAAGCCAAACTAGACAAGAAAAATTTAAACAAGCCAATGAAACTTGGTCAAAGGCACATAAAGAACATCCAGAAGATGCGCGTGTTTTAAGCAATTGGTCAAATATGTTGCGTGAAACATACCAATTAAAACAGGCTGAAGCTATCGCGCTTAAAGCGCTAGAATTAAATGCTGAAGATACCGATGTTCTCAATAATCTTGGTTGTGCGTTGCGTGATTTAGGGCGCGCCGAAGAGGCCGTCGACATGTTTACCAAAGCCACCAATGTCCGCCCCAAAAATTACCAAGCCCATCATAATAAAGCCTTAAGTCTATATGATTTGGGTTTATATGAAGATGCGGTCATTGCGTCGCGTTATGCCATAGATTTTAAAGATGATTATGGAGAAGCTTATAATGCATTAAGTTCAGCCTTGGTTGAAATTGGTGAATTTGGACAGGCGCATTTTGCGGCGCAACGTGCGGTTCAATTAAATCCTGACGATGCACAATCTTATTTAAACTTAGCTGACGTGCTTTATCTGGCGGCTTGTTTTGATGATGGACACGCTGCCTTGAAAGAGGCGTTGAAAAGAAAACCCGATGATCCGCGCGCTTATTCAAAATTATCGAGTATTTACGAGCGTCTTGATGAAGCAGACGACGCCCTATGGGCGATTGAAAAAGCGATTGAGTTATCACCCGATACGCCCATGTTTTTGGCGCGAAAAGCGGCTATCCTACATGTTGCTAATGATATTGATGAGGCTTTGATTGCGATTGATGCGGCGCTAGAGGCTGCACCAGATTTAATGCCCGCGTTAATTACTAAAGCAGAAATTTTAATTGCCATTAATAAAAATGATGAAGCACAGATTGTATTGGATAAAGCCAAGGAAGTGAATGTCGATCATCCACTTATTTATTTTACGATTTCGAATATCAAAAAATTTAAATCTGAAGATGATGAAGATTTTCAAAAAATGCTGGAGTTGGAAGAAAAAGTCACAGGGATGGGAACGATTTTTGTGTCATCGCTTTATTTTGCGATTGGGCGTGCCTATGAGAATTTTAAAAAATATGATTTGGCTTTTGATTATCTTAACAAAGCCAATGAAGAAAAACGTAAAACGATTCCTTATGATGAGGCGGCGCAGCCAGAGATATTTCAAAAAACAAAATTGGAATTTTCTCCTGCGGTTATTACAGAATTTAAAGATAAAGGGTTTGATTCCGATAAGCCTGTCTTTATTGTTGGTATGCCGCGTTCGGGAACAACATTGACGGAGCAAATTATTTCATCGCACCCTGATGTTTTTGGTGCGGGAGAGCTGCCCGATATCATGAGAACCAAAAGACGGGTTAATGAAATCTCTGAAGCGAACTTAAAAGAGGCAGGACAGCTTTATGTTGATTTAACCAGCGCGCGTGATAAGTCAGGTGATGCCAAACGCATCACGGATAAAATGCCAGGAAATTATATGAATCTTGGCTTTATCGCTTCAATATTACCGAATGCAAAAATCATTCATTGTTGTCGAAATCCAATGGATACAGCGCTTTCGAACTATAAACAAAATTTTATGGTGGGGCAGTATTGGTCGTATGATTTAGAGGAAATGGGTACGGAATATTTGCGTTATTTGGATTTGATGGAATATTGGCATGCGCAATTACCGGGGCGTATTTTGGATATTCATTATGAAGATACGGTGAATGATTTGGAAGGACAGGCACGTCAATTAATCGATTATATTGGCTTACCATGGCATGATGCCTGTTTAGAACCGCATAAACAAAAGCGTGCCGTGTTAACGGCGAGTAAGTCACAAGTGACGAAGCCTGTTTATAAAACATCAATTCAAAAATGGAAACGCTATGAAGATCAAATGCAGCCTTTGGTTAAGGTATTAAATGACGGCGGCGTTGATGTGTAATTGTTTTTGTTTGTTAATATAAATCGTCGTCATACCGCGACTTGATCGCGGTATCTATTTGGCTTTCTAAGATCCCGTGGTCAAGTCACGGGATGACGGATGTTGAAAAGCTGTTTTAAAGTTAATCATCACTCTCTTCAGCCGTATCGGCAAAATCAATCGCGCCTGCGGTGACTTTGTTTTTGGTGGGATCATAGGCTTCGCTTTTGCTCATGGTCATATCAGTAAATGCCGCAGGGTTTAAACCTGTTTCTTTGGCAACCATCATGTAAACCGCCTCTAAAGATAATTCGCGATTTTCACTTTGATACATATTTTGCCAACCACATGCCGCATCCATGGTAATGATTGATTTATCAGGCTGGTTTCTTTTGCGCATAAATTCTTCGGTAAGGCGTACGACTTCATCAATACACTCATCAGGAATGGTGAGTTTATGATGGCGTTCATAACTGGGGCGGATACCCTTTAGAATCATTTTTGTTTCGTCGGCTGTTGGGCGGCTTAGATTTACTTTTTGAAACCGTCGATCAAGGGCGGGGTCAATCGCTACATACATTCTAAATTCATCTAAGGTGGTCGCCCCTAAAATGTGAAGGTCACCAACGGTCATATAGGGCTTCATCACTTCGGATAGGCCCGCATAGGCAGAGCCATGAACCGTCGGCATGATGGTATGTATCTCATCAATAAACATGATGTATTTAGGTGAATCGGGGTCGTGATATCGTTCGGCCAAACCCTTACAGATGGGGATGAAGCGTTCTTGAAATTCACCTGGGTTGTTTGTTCCTGCGGCCATGGCGGACATATCAAGTTCAATGACTTGCGCATTTTTTAAATATTCTGGCACACGCTCGGCAACGATCGCTTGTGCAAGGCCAGCAACAAGGGCGGTTTTACCAACTCCAGCAGGGGCGAGCATACAGGCGTTTTTACGGTTTCTTTGAAGTAAGATCAGCATGACTTGATCAATCTCGGCGTCACGCCCAACGATTTTATCAAATTGCCCTTCACGCGCCATTGTCGTATAGTTACGGCAATATTGCTTTAACAGCGCGTCAAATTCATTTTGAGGGATATTGAAATTTTTTTTCTTTTTTTCTTGGGCGCTCATGTGACAGACTTAAAATTTGAAGGGATGAAAAAATATTATCTCTATTCTACGTGAAA
>CAZYHI010000003.1:34299-45829 GCA_964647515.1 uncultured Micavibrio sp.
TTTATACCCTTGGGCGTAAAGAACAGATGTCAGATCCGTATGTATAATGCAATTGATTAAAGTATCTTGAAGTAAGGGTTTGGGATGATAGCCAAAGCCTAGCCCGCCTGCATCTTGTGCGGCTTCTAACATGGGTAAATCATTGGCGCCATCACCAATGGTAATGCAATCGCCAAGTGTGACATTTTGCTGCACCGCATATTGTTTTAAAAATTTTAATTTCGTTTCTTTACCCAAAATAGGGTCGATGACCTCTCCCGTCAGTTTTTCATCGGCGATTCCTAATATATTGCCGTGATGAGCATCAAAACCTAATTGTTGGGCAATGTCTTTTGTAAAATAAGTAAAGCCGCCAGAGACCAATACGCAAAAAATATCATGTCCCTTTAATGTTTTTGTCAGCGTGTCTGCACCTTTGGATATCTGCGTATCATCAAGTGTTCTTTGCAAAGCACTAGTGGATAGTCCTTTTAGGAGCATGACACGTTCACGAATAGCATCAAAAAAATCTAATTCACCACGCATGGCGCGTGTCGTAATCTCAGAAACTTGATCTTTTATGCCTGCTTCGCCTGCTAACTCGTCTAAAGTTTCGGAGGTGACGATGGTTGAATCCATATCGGCAAGAAAAACTTTTTTGCGCTGGTTTTGCGCTTTCGTATAAAAAACGTCTGTGCTGTACGTTTTAAGCTGTCCCCGAATTTTTTTTATATCGTTGATATTGAGTTTTTGATTGGTTTCGATTTGTGCCGCTTTGTTATCGCTGAGCCAGATGATGTCGTTTATCGTGGTGTTGAGTGAATCAAGGTTAGTTTGTAGAACATTTATATCTAAATCATTGTTTTTATGAACAAAAGTTAACATGTATGTCATGGCCGTACGTCTTTTTACTTGTTGGTTTTAGCAGTCTTTTGTCCAAATTCGAGGGCGGTTAAGTACGCCTGAACGGCGCCGTTCCACCCCATAATAAGAGCATCCCCGGTGATGGCGTGGCCAATCGATACTTCTGCACATTCGGGAATATGCGTGATAAATTTACCCAGATTATCAAGGCTTAAATCATGCCCCGCATTGACTTCAATGCCAGATTCGGTTGCCAATTTTGCAGTTTTCACGTACGCTTCTAAATCAATTTTATTTTCGGCATAAGGGCCCGTATAAAGCTCTATCCGTTGTGCAGTGGTCTTTTCAACGTGTTCTATTAATTCGGGGACAGGGTTAATGAACAATGAAACACGCCTTCCTGCGTCTTGAAGCCTAGAAACGGCATCAGTTAATAAGTTGTCGTTGTTTTTAAACTCCCATCCATGGTCTGACGTTCTTTGATGAGGGGAATCGGGTACTAATGTGACTTGGTCGCATTCATGTTTAAGACATAGGGCGATAAATTCTTCAGAAGGGTAACCTTCAATATTAAATTCTATTGTTTTACCTTCTTTGTTTTTTGGCCAATCTTTCAAAAAAGCGGCGATTTCGCCAATATCGCTTTTGCGGATATGACGCTCGTCAGGGCGTGGATGGACGGTCAGGCCATGCGCCCCTGCTTCTAGTATAAGCTTAGCGTGCTCAATTACGTTAGGGTAACCCACATCACGTTGATTTCTAAGCAAGGCGAGCTTATTCAAATTTACCGATAGTTTTGTCATATTTTAGCAATTTCCATTTCTATATTTACGGCGTCATTTGGTCGCTTATGTATTTATATACATGTCGCTCCTTATTTCTAGTAAATATAAAAAGCTAAACTTTAATATAGGTGTATTCTCAAGTTTTACTAGACAGATTGCTAAGAATTTTTTATCTCATAGTTAGATTTATTTCTAGAAACGATCCAAGATAAAAGAAAGCGATTGATATGACCAAGCCTGCTGTGAAACCCACCAACCCTCAATTTTCTTCTGGCCCTTGTACAAAGCGTCCAGGGTGGAGCGCTGATGTGATTAAAGATGCATGGTTGGGTCGTTCGCACCGTGCGGCGGGCGGTAAGGCTAAATTAAAAGAAGTGATTGATCGCCATGTTGAACTTCTTGGACTGCCAGAAGGATATCGCTGTGCGATTGTTCCTGCCTCTGATACGGGCGCGGTTGAAATGGCGATGTGGAACTTACTGGGTGAGCGCGGTGTTGATATGCTGGGCTGGGAAAGCTTTGGTCTTGATTGGTGTAAAGATGTCACAGAGCAACTAAAATTAGATGACGTTAATATCATGACGGCGGATTACGGTACGTTACCAGATTTGAGCCAAGTCGATACGGATCGCGATGTTGTTTTCACATGGAATGGGACGACATCGGGTGTGCGTGTCCCCCATGCAGATTGGATTAGCGAGAACCGTAAGGGTCTAACAATTTGTGATGCGACATCGGCGGTTTTTGCTTATGATTTACCATGGGAAAAATTAGATGTTGTGACATGGAGTTGGCAGAAAGTGTTGGGAAGCGAGGCCGCACACGGCATGTTGGTGCTTAGCCCACGTGCCGTTGAGCGTCTTGAAAACTTCGCACCGAACCGCCCTTTACCGAAAATTTTCCGCCTCACTAAAGGTGGTAAGCTTATCGAAGGGGCATTTAAAGGTGCGACATTAAATACACCATCCATGATTGCGACGGAAGATTGTCTGGATGCATTAAAATGGGTTGAATCAATTGGTGGGTTGCAGGCAACTATTAAACGTAGCCAAGATAATTTGGCAGCGGTGGCTGATTGGGTTGCTAAGACGGACTGGATTGAATTTTTGGCCGAAGATGAAAATACAATTTCAACGACTTCCATTTGTTTGAAAATTACAGATCCATGGTTTCAAGAAAAATCAGATGATGACCGTTTGGCGTTTGTTAAATCCATGACCAAAGTTTTGGAGGCCGAAGAGGCAGGGTATGATATTGCCTCTTATCGCGCCGCGCCTGCGGGTATCCGTATTTGGGGCGGTGCCACCGTTGAACCAAGCGATACAGCCAAGCTTATGCCTTGGATTGATTGGGCTTATAATGAAGCTAAAGCGTCTGAAACTGCGCAAGCGGCTTAAGTTTTATATTTTGCGCCATTTTGTACCACGCCCTTTACCAACGGTCTCTAAATAGCCTTGTTTTTTAAGGTCTCTTAAAACGCGCCTTATCCATTCTTTACTTGTGTCTGGGCATTCAATAACCAGATCATTGAGGGTGAAGATATTGTTCATGCGCTCAACGGCGATGCGTACGACTTCACTTTTAATACCGGCCCCGTCTTTAATGGCGTGGGTTCTGTTTTCGTATTCTTTGTAAGCACTGATAATCACGCCCCAAAAATAATTCATCCACGGTAGGGGATCATGTTTACCTCCATGCCAATTTTGAGAGCTTTTATAAAGCGTATCATAATAACTTTCTTTTGATTGCTCGAATATGCGTTCCAAACTTATATATTGCCCTACTTCGTAACCTTGATGGTAGAGAAGCAATAATGTAATAAGGCGTGCGGTTCTACCATTGCCGTCACCGAAAGGGTGAATGCAAAGATAGTCCAAAACGACAAGTGGTATCAGAATCAAAGGTGGAATAGTTGTTTCTTTCAAGGCGACATGGTACTGCTCAACCAGTTGTTCCATATAATCTGAAGTCTGAAAAGTTTTTACAGTTTCAAAACGAACTTTCGTAACTCTGCCCATAGAATCTTTTTCAACAATATCATTATCGGAGTTTTTCCATTGACCGCCATCTTCTGGACGGTACTTATACATTTCTTGATGTAACGTTTTTATGATGTTGGTTGAGAAATTCATATCTGAATGTGAATCATGAATGAGATTTAAGGCATCTTTATATCCAGCAATTTCTTGCTCTGACCTGTTTTCTGGCGTGGCATTTTGTGTGACGATAGCGCGAATCTTTTCGCGTGGCGCATATATTTGTTCAATGCGGTTAGACGATTCACTTGATTCAATAATCGCGTGTTCTTTTAGTGATTTTAATATTTCAGGTAAGCGCTTGTCGAATAATTGCTGCTTTCCCTTGTACTCGCCAATTTGATAGACGGCGCTCACCATTTCTGGTGAGAGGGATATTTGCGTAAGAAAATCTGGTCTTAATGAAATCATGTAAGGCTCTTAATAGGGTATTGAGAGTGTAATATAATACCTAATTAATGATTTGGCTACCCTGTTAATAATAAATTTATTTATAGCCTAACCCTTTGATATGAAACACTAATTTACTGAAAATGATATAAAAGATGTTTTGATAAATGAGGTATAAATGACTGATTCTACTATGTTTTAATGGATTCAGTGCAGGTAAGATCTTTAACGCCTTTTCTTAAAGCCCAACAACGTTGTAAATAGGTAATCTGGTTTGGCGTTGTTCCATTTAACGATGGTTTCATCGGTTTGGATGAAATCGCGCTGTAACACATGTGCTATATCGTGAATAAGGGGAGTGAAGCCTCGTTTGCTCTTGATGTTATCGACTTGCACAATCAATGGCGTGCTTTTCTTCATAATCGCAGGCAGCTTTGAAAAGATAAATTTCAGTCGGCGCAGATATTTATCATAGCCCGCATGTTTAGGATCACCACCATAAAGCGGGTTCCATTTATGATGGCGTGGCATATAGGGTGGTGAGGTTAAAATTAAATCCATTTTAGGGAAGTTGTACTTTTGCAAGTTCGCGGCATCATCACACACAAGGTGCGTCCAGTTTTCTAACTGACCAGAAATCCATTGCTGTTGTTGCTCATTGGCTTCGATGCCAAAAGGGATACGCCCTATTTCTTCAGCAACAAATAATGTTGTGCCTAATCCCGCAAAAGGATCAAAGATATTACCCCCTTTTTTTGTATGCTTTTTTAAAAGGTGGCGGACGAGGCTTTCAGGGAATTTGATTTCATTGCCAGTAAAAGGTGGTGAATCGCGCTCTAACAGCCATGGTAATTCAATATATTGGGTCATTTTATCCTTGTTAATTTGGGTAAGAATATCACGCTGTCCTTGCTTTGTCGCCTGCCTGTGTTAAATAGAAAGCCTGTTTTCCTACAACAAGACAAAAATAGGAGCTATATAATGTCTAATGCGAAACCAAAAGTCCTTATCTCGGACAAAATGAATCCTCTTGCGGCTGAAATCTTTACAAAAAAAGGCTGTGACGTTACCGAAAACACGGGGATGACCCCAGAAGAATTAATTGAGGCCATTCCTGAATATGATGGGCTGGCGATGCGTTCATCAACAACCGTGACACCAGAAGTGCTGGCGGTGGCTAAAAATTTAAAGGTTATTGGTCGCGCGGGTATCGGTGTTGATAATATTGATGTCAAAGAAGCAACCAACCAAGGTGTCATCGTGATGAACACACCGTTTGGAAATTCTATTACAACGGCGGAACATGCCATTGCGATGATGTTCGCGCTGAGCCGTCAAATCCCCCAAGCCAATGAGTCAACGCATCAAGGCAAGTGGGAGAAAAAGAAATTTATGGGCGCTGAGCTATTCTCTAAAACTCTTGGTGTTATCGGATGCGGCAATATTGGCGGTATTGTTGCTGATCGTGCTGTGGGTCTGAAAATGAACGTGGTTGCGTTTGACCCTTTCCTCACCGAAGACCGTGCGGTTGAGCTGGGCGTTGAAAAGGTCGAGCTGGATGATTTATTTGCTAAAGCTGACTTTATCACCATTCATGTGCCGAAAAATGAAAAGACCGCAGGGCTTATTAATAAGGACTCTATTGCGAAAATGAAAGATGGCGTGCGTATTATTAACTGCGCGCGTGGTGGTATCATTATTGAGGCAGATTTAAAAGAAGCTTTGGATAGCGGTAAAGTTGCGGGTGCGGCGCTGGATGTGTTTGAGGTGGAACCGGCCAAAGAAAATATTTTATTTGGACATCCTAATGTTGTTTGTACCCCACATTTGGGCGCGGCAACGACAGAGGCACAAGTTAATGTCGCAATTCAGGTTGCTGAACAGCTTGGTGATTACTTAACCAATGGCGCAGTGGTAAACGCATTAAATATGCCGTCGATCTCTGCCGAAGATGCGCCGCGTTTGAAACCGTATATGAAATTGTCTGAACAGCTTGGAAGTTTTGCAGGGCAAATCACCGATAGTGCGATTAAGAAAATTAATATTGCCTATGAAGGAACGGTAACAGAAGTAAATACAAAGCCACTCACCGCGATGTTGATTGCAAGCGTCTTGAAAGAGCAGACTGATACTGTGAATATGGTTAATGCGATGAGTGTTGCCGAAGCGCGCGGTATTGAGCTGTCGGAAACAAAAAATGGCTCATCAAAAGACTGGCGTTCCGTTGTCACGGTGACGGTGGAAACAGAACAACGTAATCGTAGCGTTTCTGGTACGCTCTTTACGGGTAAAGAACCCCGCATTGTTGATATTGAAGGCGTGCAGATTGAAGCAGGTCTATCAGAGAATATGCTGTTTATCCGCAACGAAGATCAACCAGGTCTTATCGGTCAGGTTGGTGGTATTTTGGGCGAAGCGGGTCAAAATATTGCGGACTTTAATTTAGGACGTAAACCAAGCGGTGATTCGGCTATCTGTCTTGTGTCTTTGGATACGCCTTTACCTGATGAGGTGATGAGCAAGATCGAAAATTTAGATCAAGTGACGATGGCGAAGAAGCTAAGTTTTTAATTTAAAAATATAACACTTATATATAAGTAGGGATGATCCCTATTTATTTTTGACTTTCTTATAATAACGCGTGCAAGCATCTTTAAGTTCTGTTTCCATGATTTGCCCGTCTTTGCCACCATCACCTGTCATTTTGCTGGATAGGATGAGTTTTAATGAATCATGATGACCGCGTACAATAGATAGGGCGTCTTTATCTAGTTGGTTTATGCTTTCTAAAAAACTCAGCATAATGTTGGCGAGGTTGCCAACCAAAGCATAATGAAAAATGGCGGCATTGGCTTTAAGTTCCATGACAGGCGCAATTAAGGTTTTTATTTGTTCGGTTGTTTGTGCGGCACTCGAATTTTTTTCTATTTCATTTAATGCGTCTTCAAGCGTTTTTAAAAACTCCAACCCCATTGGCGAAAAATCAATTTTATTATTTTCAATTGAATTTTGTGCGCGCTTAACAGCAGCAGCATCCAAAGGGCCAGGACCAATGCGTTGTTTGAGGTCAGCACTGGCTTTATATTTTTTCACTTTCGAATTATTTGTACTCATTATCTTATGTTCCTCGTGCTTGAGTTATATTTTGTTTAATTGCCAGTGGCTGAATATTCTTTTTCATCTTCTTGTCGGCGCAGTTCACCTTTATAGGCGGGGTCAATGCGCCTACGTCTGTCGGGGCCAAAAAAATTGTCTGTTTCAACAAAGTCACGCGGGTTGGTAATGACGTAAGCTAATCTTTTGGCAATATCATGGGCGGTGAAGGGTTTAATTAAAAATTCTGTGACGCCGCTATCGCGGGCAGTTTCAACGCGTGACCAAGCGCTATATCCTGTAATAAGGATAATGGGTGCCATTTTATTAGGGCTTTCGGCACTACGACGGATTTTATGGGTTAATTCCAAGCCATCACTGGGTTCCATCATCCAATCTGACAATATGATGTCATGGTTGTTTTTAGAGAATTTCTCAAAGGCTTCGTCGCCATCTTTGGCCTCCTCTATGTTATTGATACCTAAATTGCGTAAAACTGTGATGAAAAGCTGGCGCATAGGGGTAACGTCTTCGACGATTAAAACTTTTAATTTTGAAAATTCAAAGGCCATAAACTTAAAGTAGAGCTTAATGATAATAGAGTACAGGGGTAAAACGCCCATATATTAAGGGTTTTTCTGATTTATTTGCATTTGAATCAATAATTTTCGTAATATTTGGCTGTAAGTTGAAGGGGGTTTTTGCTTTAATCACCTTATGTAAGGAATTTAAACCAAGACTGGGTATTATTTACCCACTTGCATAAGTCTGTAGTTTTTGCTAAAGAGTTGCTAACTTACGAAAAATACTTTGAACATAACTATTGACATATTTCTTATTTGCTGTATATATATGCCATTCGTTAATAAAAAGTTAATTGAATTATTACTGTTTTTAGTAAGATATTAGTCTGCAAACTGTTTGTGGCGCTTATTTTAAAAACAAAGAGTAACCAAATTGGAAATTTTTTTAGAGGAGAACATCCAATGACAACATGTAACAATATTATTTTGCAACAACCACAAGCCAATGACGCGAAAAGCTATGACATTCCAAGCGATGTGTCGGCACGACTAAACTTTGGTTCAGAAGAAATTTCAGGACTAAGTGTTGGTGATAATGGTGAATTAATCATTAGCTTCAATAATGATGGGCAATTAAGCATCACAAACTTTGAAGACGTGATTGCGAATGGTAATTTACTTATGTTGAATGATGGTACATTGATTGATCCTGCTGTTCTTACGAGTTCCGCACAATCTCCTCAGAGCTTTAATAACATTGAAGCAGCAGCTGGTGCGGCAACGAACGCAGACACTGTTGTTATTTCAAAGCCTGAAGCAAATACGACACAAAGCGTGTCTGTTGAGCAAGGTATGCAATATGTTTGTAATTTCGATCCTGCGAATGCCGCAACGGTTGAAGTAAATGGCGATCAAATGGTTTTGACATTCGCCGATGGTTCTCAAGTCGTTATTAATAACTTCCAATCTGCGGCGGCTGGTCAGCTTCCAGAAGAACTGACTTTGGCTGATGCTGAAGTGATTGAAGTCGAAGAGTTGTTGACTGAAGTAACTGAAGTTGCGCAACCTATTGAAGAGCTTCTTGAATTTGCGGAAGTAAAACCAGAAGAAGATGTTGCTGAGCAAGTTGCAAATATTGCACCTGCTGCTGGTGAAGTTGATATCGTAGAAACTTTGGCACAGATTGAGCCTGCCGCTGGTGAAGTGGGCGGTGTTGGTAACACCGGATTTGGTTTTAATAGTTCTCCTATCGATATTTCTTTGAATTCTCCGGATGCTATTGGTCCGCTTGGACCGACACAGCTTGCGTTTAGTTCACCTACTGCTGGCCGCGAAAGAATTCGCCTTAGTGATGATGCACCAAGTCTTTCAACAAGTAATGTTGTTTTAGATGAGACAAACTTGGGTGCTAATGATCTTACGGCCACCGGAAGTGTCAATGTTGATTTTGGTGCTGACGGTATTGGATCTATTTTGCCTAATGGTAATTTCAGTGCTAGTCAAAATCTGGCAAATGGTGTGTTATCTTCTGGTGGCGTTCCTGTTAATGTGTCGGCCACGCCTAACGGTTATGTTGGCGTTGCAAATGGTGTGACGGTCTTTACATTTGTTATTGACCCAACAACAGGAGATTATGTTTACACACAAATTGAACCTTTTGATCATTCAGATACAAGTGATACGAATGAAGCGATCGGCCTACAATTTGGTATCGTGGCGAGTGATGCTGACGGTGATAGTGTATCAACAGTTGTTAATGTGACTGTTCTTGATGATGCGCCAGTGACTGGTGATGATACAAATACAATTGATGAAGATGCTTTATCTGCTGGTCCTATTGTCATTACAGATAGTGTTTCTGTTGATTTCGGTAGTGATGGCGCAGGTTCTTTGGCACCATCAGGTACATTCACATCAGGTGGTTCTTTGGATAATGGTGTTTTGTCTTCTAATGGACAGGCGATCACAGTAACGCAAACAGCTAATGGTTATGTTGGTACTGCGAATGGTGTGACAATCTTTACATTGAATATTGATTCAGCAACTGGTGATTATACATTCACACAATTTGGTCCTTTAGATCATGCGGATAATAATGATGCGAATGATGTTATTAGCCTGAACTTTGGTACTGTGATTACTGATTTTGACGGTGACAGTGAACCAGGTCAAATCATTGTGAATATCGTTGATAGTGCGCCTGTCTTCCAAACAGAAGACCCAACAATTGGTAATGGTGTTGAGAATCTTGATGAAACAAACGAGGTTAATGTTGGTGGTCAACTTGAGGCTGACTTTGGCGGTGATAATGGAACATTCCAAGCAACTGGTGGCTTTGCGGCTTCTGGTTCTGTTTTGGGTGGTAATTTAACATCTTGTGGTGACCCTGTTGTTGTGACTTTTGATTCGGCGACAAACACTTATACAGGTGTTGCGGGTGGTGAAACGGTCTTTACTTTGAGTATTGATGCGGCGACTGGTGAATACACATATTCTCAGCCTGGTTCTTTGGATCATGCGGATGCGAATGATCCAAATGATGTTATCACATTAACATTTGATGTCGATGCTGTTGATAGCGAAGGCGATGCAGCAAGAGGTTCAATCATTGTGAATGTTCGTGATGATGCGCCAGAAGTGCAAGATGTTATTGCGGGTACAACTGATGAAACAGATGGTGGTGCGAAACTATTGTCTGGCCAAATCACAGGTATTGATTTTGGAAATGATAGTGAAGGTTCAGTTGCTGGTAATGGTGACTTTACTTCTTCAGGGTCAAGAACAGGTAATGCCCTTACATCGGGTGGTCAGCCAGTGACTGTAAGCTTTGATGCAGCAACAGGTACTTATACAGGTACGGCGGCTGGTCAAACAGTATTTACAATGACTATCGCTGAAAATGGAACATATAACTTTGAATTGGTTGGTGTTCTTGATCATGCGGATGGTGCAAATCCAAATGACGTGATTAACCTAAACTTTGGTTACGCTGCGCATGATTGTGACGGTGATGCGGCAAGTGCTTTTATTACAGTACGTGTAGCTGATGATGCACCTTCTATTGATCAATTTAACAATCCTTATAGTGAAGCGGATCTTGTCAATGGCCCGATCGTTATCCAAGAGACATTAACACATGACTTTGGTAATGATGGTGCGGGTGCTATTACACCAAATGGTGATGCACGCGTTAAGTTTATTCTTTCTGGTGCGGATGAAACATTACGATCAAATGGCCAGGATGTTGTTATTTCTACAACTGCGGATGGGTATGCTGGTATAACAACGGGCGGTGAAACAGTGTTCACATTGTCTATTGACCCACAAACAGGGGCTTACACTTATACTCAATTACAAGCCATTGATCACCAAGCGAGTGGTTCTGGTGATACAACAATCTGGTTGGTATTTGGTGTTCAAATTACAGATTCTGATGGTGACTCTGATACAACATATATTGTTGTTGATGTTCAAGATGGTGTGCCTGTTGCTGTTGATGATACTGCCAATATTGCTGAAAATGGAACTGTTGCCACAGGTAACGTTCTAGATAATGATGACATTGGTGCTGATAATTTTGCGAATGTGATGGTGACGACTGCTGGAACATTCCAAGGTACATACGGAACATTGGTTCTCAACATGGACGGTTCATACACCTATACCCGTAACGGTAACCAAGGTGGAACAGATGTGTTTGATTACACGATGAAAGACTCTGACGGTGATACATCATCTGCGCAACTTACTATTGATGTGACTGAAAATCTTGTGCCAATCGCAATCAATGGTGTTGGTGCAACGGATGATACGAACCTGAATGATGATGGCATGGACATGATCACAGGTGTTATCAATG
>CAZYHI010000004.1:0-35342 GCA_964647515.1 uncultured Micavibrio sp.
TATGGTGTTGAATATTTATTCGCCGCTGTCTTGCTCACAGGTGTTTTGCAAATTTTAGCGGGGATATTTCATCTGGGTAAATTTATCAGGCTTGTCCCCTACCCCGTCATGTTGGGTTTTGTGAACGGTCTTGCGATTGTTATTTTCTTGGCTCAATTAGCACAATTTAAAAAACCAGCGCCACAAGAATTACATGGTTCTTCTAGCGCAGAAAGCAACCACAGTGCCATTGATGTCATTTTCAACGGTGGCTGGCTTCAGGGTACGGAAATGAACCTGATGCTCGGCCTCACGCTCTTGACCATGTTTATCATCTGGGCTTTTCCCAAAATTCCTAAAATCGGCACATGGCTTCCCGCTTCTTTGGTTTCTATTGTGAGCGTCAGTGCCCTTGTCATCGGCCTAGATTTAGAGACAAAAACCGTGGGTGATTTGGCCAGCATCTCTGGCGGCTTGCCACAATTTCATATTCCGATGGTACCTTTCACGCTTGAAACATTATTTATTATTTTCCCTGTCGCGCTGACCTTGGCGGCGATCGGCTTAATTGAAAGCTTACTGACCCTCACCTTAATCGATGAGATGACCGAAACGCGGGGTCGTACCTCACGTGAATGTGTAGGGCAAGGCCTTGCCAATGCCACTTGCGGTGTCTTTGGTGCCATGGGCGGTTGCGCCATGATTGGCCAATCGATGATTAATATTAAATCGGGGGGGCGCGGACGGCTTTCTGGTATTGTCGCCGCTCTATCACTTTTAATTTTCATTTTATTTGCCTCAAAATGGATTGAGATGATCCCTCTCGCCGCTTTAACAGGCTTAATGATGGTTGTGGTGATTTCCACTTTCGCATGGGCTTCTATTCGCATTATGAACAAAATTCCACGCGAAGATGCCTTTGTTATCTTCTTGGTGATGGCCGTTACGGTTTGGCATGATTTGGCCATGGCGGTTATCGTTGGTGTCATTGTTTCTGCTCTTGTTTACGCGTGGAAATCTGCAAATAAATTTTGGGTGACTGTTTGGAGAAATGAAACAGATGGTAATAAAGTGTATAAGCTTCATGGTCCGCTTTTCTTTGGCTCAATCACAAAATTCAAAGAAGAAGTCGATCCCAATAATGATGAAGAGAATGATATCGTCATTGATTTCAGTCGTGCTCGCGTTTGGGATCATTCCGCTTTAGAAGCTATTGATGCCATGGCTGTAAAATATACCGAACATAATAAAAAGCTACACTTGGTTCATTTAAGTCCTGATTGCGCTTTATTATTAGATAAAGCCAAAGACATGGTTGAAGTTAACCTCATCGAAGATCCTCATTATGGCGTCTTAGTTGATTATGCCGATGTTCTTAGAAAATAAAATCTATTCAAAGTTGATACTGCGGAAAAAACAACCTGAAAATGGCGGACAGACAGGGATTCGAACCCTGGTAGGGGATGAACCCTAACACGCTTTCCAAGCGTGCGCCTTAAGCCACTCGGCCACCTGTCCGCATAGTCTTTATGTTTGTGTGATTAGCTTTTAAATATGCGATGCGCGGAGATTATCCAATAAAATTGCTCAAATCAAGCGTTAGCTCACCAATAAGCATCATTTTAAGCTTTTCTGACTAAAACAGACGCGCTACAATGATGGTAGCAAAATAAATTTGCGAAACAAATAAGGATTTTTCAAAATGCCAGATGGTGCCAAAACGTTACTTGTAATCTTATTAATCCCGTTTTTATTGGCCTTGGGTCATGATCTATACATTAATTATTTTTCAGATGATGAAAAAATTCGTGAAGTGAAAGCTTTGCGCATTGATCCTGAAAAGTTTCTAGTCAGTGATGCAGGGTGGGTTTGGAATGAGTATAGCGCAAGTACGATGGAAGCCACGCGCGGTATGATTGATCCAGAAACGTGGACAGCAAAACTAGATCCTGTTTTACAGTTACCAACAATGATTGTAGGGCTGATCCCTTGGGCGATGACGCTGGTTTATTTATCCTTTTCTGCCTTATTTGGATTTTGGCCTTGTACAAATAGCGTCATATCATTCGGTGGTAAACGCCGCCGTAAAAACGATGATTTTGCTGTTTATAAACATGCCAAAACTAAATCTGTTAAATATAAGAAGAAATAAGTTACAGTTCTGACAGTTCTTTAACGATGCGATTAAGTAAGTCCAAATCTTCGGGTGAAGACAGGCTGTGGTCACCCTCCTCTTGACAAAAAATTTGAACATCATCGCTTTGTATATTTGATTTTATAGTTTCAGCCACTTGCCATGGTACATCTTGATCTTGACGTCCCTGTAAAAGACGTACAGGTACTTGAATATCAAGACTACCGTTTAGCAAAATATTTTGCCTGCCATCATCAATAAGTTTCTTAGTAATAACATATGGTTCACCATAATCACTTGGTAATTTGAAATATCCTTGCGTATTTAGTGATTCACGCTGTTCATCATTCATGTCACGTTCCATCCATGTGGTGAAATCTGGTGCTGTAGCGATACCAATAAGGGCTTTTAAATTCGCTGGTTTGTCACGCGCCAATAATAATGATATCCAACCACCCATGGACGAGCCTATTAAAATAAATGACATGTTCTTAAGGCAGTGATCAATAACATCGCGTGCGTCTTGCGCCCAATCACTGATACAGCCTTGTTCAAAATCACCGCTAGATTGACCGTGCCCTGTATAGTCAAAACGAAGATAGCTTTGCTGTCTTTTTTCACATTCTTGCGCTAAAAAGCTAGCTTTACTGCCCATCATGTCGGAGCAAAAACCACCTAAAAAGACAATAGCAGGTAAGTTTGATGTTCCCTCATAATAGATGTAAGCTAAATCGGCAGCTTGCTCACGTTGTAAAAATTGTGTCATAACTTTATTATCTTCCATTATTTTTATCGGATTTTTGTTCACAATGTGCTACTGATTAATAACTTATTGTTTCAATATTATCCTACCGAATAACATGGCACAAATCATAGAAAATTCAACAAATTCACGCGAGGGAGTAAAAGCACCTGTTGTTATGCAGATTATCCCTGAGCTGGGCCCTGGTGGCGCAGAACAAGGATGTATTGATATTGCCGCAGAGCTGGTACGGGCAGGATCACATTCTATTGTTGTTTCACATGGCGGATCACGTATACATGAGTTGAACCGTGCAGGTGCAACACATATTGATTTACCTGTTCATAGTAAAAACCCCATGATCATGTGGCGTAATATTGGCCGCCTTAAAAAGCTTATTAAAAAACATGATGTGGATATTGTGCATGTGCGTAGCCGCGCCCCCGCATGGTCGGCATGGAAAGCGTGCATGGGAACGGCGGCACGTTATATGAGTACGTGCCACGCCCCTTATAACATCGGTGGGAAAGCAAAGCGTTTTTATAATTCTGCTATTGCGAAGGGGGAACGCGTGATTGCTATCTCTAATTATGTAGCCAATTACTTAGTTGAAAATTATGAAATGAACCAAAATAATATTCGTTTAATTCATCGCGGTGTTGATTTAGCCAGATTTCATCCTGCGAATGTTACGCCTGCGCAAATTATTCAGGTAACATCTGAATGGCGTTTACCTGATGGGGCCAATATCGTTATGCTCCCTGGGCGTTTAACGAGGTGGAAAGGACATCATGTTTTGATTGAAGCGATGGCTCAATTAAACCAGCCTGATTTATTTTGCGTGATGATTGGTTCAGATCAAGGACGTGAAGAATATCGCGCAGAGTTAGAAACCGCTATCGAAGAAAAAAACTTGAGTGGGCAAATACGTATCATTAACCATTGTACCGAAATGCCCGCGGCTTATATGTTGTCAACGGTTGTTGTGTCGGCATCGACCGACCCTGAAGGCTTTGGCCGTATCCCTATCGAAGCGCAAGCTATGGGTCGTCCGATCGTTGCCACAGATCATGGTGGCGCACAAGAAACGATTATACGCGGGCAAACGGGGTGGTTAACACCACCCCATGATGCAGATGCTTTATGCGCGGCAATAAAAGAAGCGTTAAGTTTAAATGAAAATGAAAAATCTATTTTGGCACAAAATGCCATGGCACATATCGCCCATAATTTTACCAAAGAAAAAATGGCGCATGATACGTTGAGTGTTTATGCAGAATTAATCGAAGAAAAATATGGGCGCGTTTCATCTTTGCAACAAGCGGCAGAATAAAGATCACCCTCTAAGTTGAAGGATCTTTATGTGGTGTTTTGCTCAGTAGTTTTTGCGCCAAAAAATCCGGTAAGATGCCAATGAACCAGCAGATAAAATACATCGGCCATGGAAAACAAATACGACCTTTATTTTGCGCCAACCCTTTGGCAATTATTTTTGCCGCCTTTTCCGCACCCATTTTAAAAGGCATAGGGAAATCATTGGCATCGGTAATGCGCGATGTTACAAAACCAGGGCAAATGACGTTAATTTGAATGTTACTGTCTTTTAAGGCGCCACGCATCGCCTCACCATAAAAACGTACGCATCCTTTCGAGGTGCTGTAAGCCGGAGAGCTGGGCCAGCCACGAAATCCAGCCAAAGAACTCACAATAGCGATTTGTCCTGTTACGGGTTTTGCTGTACGTATTTTTTCTAAAGCAGGTTCAACAGTATTTAAAACGCCATTAATATTCACATTAAATATCTGACGCGCTTCTTCAACGGGTTCGCCATCTTGTCGGCCGCCTGTCCCCCCCGAAATACCTGCATTGGCTATCACTAAATCAAGTTTTTCTATAGACTTAATCCAATCGGACATGGCGGCAGTATTTGTAACATTGATTGTCTGAGCTTGAACGATTGCGCCTTTTTCTTCGCACAGATCAACGACTTCACTCAATCGTTCTTGATTTCGCCCTGTGATGTAAAGACGTACATCTGTCGCCGCATAATAAAGCGCGATAGCTTGTCCAATACCGCTAGATGCGCCTGTGATAAGTATATGTTGAGGATTTTTCATGGTTTTACTTTAACATGATTGCTTTAATTGTATAGTCGTTTACAATTGCATTATGGATGTTTCGGATCTTCAAAGACGTGGCCTTATGTATGTTCTTTCCTCTCCATCGGGCGCAGGGAAAACAACAATTACACGCGCACTTTTGGCACAAAATAAAAATTTAGTGATTTCAGTATCGGCAACGACTCGTCATCAGCGAGAAGGAGAAGTTGACGGTAAAGATTACATTTTCTGTGATATCGCAAAGTTTGATGAAATGGTTGAAAATGATGAAATGCTCGAACATGCTAAAGTTTTTGGTAATTATTATGGTACGCCGCGTGGTGCCGTTGAACAAGCTTTACAAAATGGCCAAGACGTTATCTTTGATATTGATTGGCAAGGAACGCAACAATTACGTGAAATGGCAAGCGATGACTTGGTAACACTTTTTGTATTGCCACCATCGGCTAAAGAGTTAGAAAATAGGCTTCGAGCGCGTTCAAAAACGACACTTGAAACTGAAACGCAAATTCAAGATCGTATGAGTAAGCTGAATGATGAAATTACCCATTTTTCCGAATATGATTATGTTCTTATCAACCGCGATGTTGATAAGGCCATTGCTCAGGCACAAATGATTTTGGATGCAGAGCGTCTCAAACGTCGCCGTCTTATTGGCTTGACCGATTTTGTTAAAGGCGTGAAATCAGGACGTTAAAATAACACGATTATAAATTTGAAATTTTTGCCAATTCAACAAATTTTTCTGGTGGAATATTTTCTGCTCGCAATGTTTCATTTAATTCAACAGCTGAAAAATATTCTTTATAATCTTTCAAGGAAGTTCGTATCATTTTACGTCGTTGTCCAAAAGCAGCAGCTGTTATTTTTTCAATATCTTTAAAATCAGGATCAGGATCATGATCATTTAAAATTCGTGGTTTAAAATGAACAATAGAAGATGTTATTTTAGGCGGCGGTGTAAAGGCACTGGCGGGGACATCAAAACACAGCCTAACATCACATAACCATTGGCACATCACGCTTAGGCGGCCATAGACTTTATCACCAACTTGCGCCGTGATACGTTGCGCGACCTCACGTTGAAACATTAATGTCATTGATTGATAAGCGTTTTGATCTTCGCGTATCTGTGATAACCATCCAATGAGTAGAGGAGTCGCAATGTTGTAGGGAAGGTTGGCAATAATGGCGCGCGGTGCATTAGATAGTTTGGTTAAATCCTGTGCCAAGGCATCGCCATGAATAAGCGTAAAGAAATCATCATCAACTATTTTTTTTAAATCTTGCAAAGCGGCGATGGCGCGTGTATCAAATTCAATCGCGGTTAAATGGTTGGGATTATTTTGTAATATACTGCGAGTTAGACCGCCAGGACCAGAACCAATTTCAAAAATATTTACATTAGACAAATCACCAGCGGTACGCGCAATTTTATCAGTTAAATTTAAATCAAGTAGAAAATTTTGTCCTAATTTTTTAGTCGCGCGTAAATCATGTTGTTCAATAACATCGCGCAAAGGCGGCATCAAAGATATAAATTGAGAAATATTTTTTCGTTGGGAGCTGTTTGATTGATCAGACAAAATTTTATTCGTATTTCTATTTTCGTCGCTCAATAAAACTAGATGATCGTAAGTCAGATAAATAACGTTTTTGCAAACGATCAAGACGTCGCAGGCCGATAGAATTTAAAACTTCTTCTTCTGAAGGTAAATTTTCTTCGGATATCGTACGCTGTCCATTGAGGGTTAAAATATAATATCCAGATAATCCTTTAATAGGTGGGCTAATTTGCCCTTCGCTGAGGCTTCTTACAACAATATCAAGTTCTTTAGGCAATTCACCTTCTTGAACCCAACCTAACCCCCCCCCTTGAACGGCAGACGCGCTTTTAGAAAACTGGGTGGCAACAATGGCAAAAGGTGCTCGTTTTAATTTAATTTCTTCAACTAATTTTTGGCTTAAATCTTTTACTTTTGCGTCTTTGTTATTTGAGTCTACGGGAAGAAAAATTTCAGAAACTTGATATTCTATTTTTCCAACATTTTCTTTTAAACGGTCAAGTCTGGCATTAATATCATTATCAGTAACGTCAACGCGTGGACGTAAAACCCTGCCTACAACCTTTTGCCATGCAATTTGCGCCTCAATCTGACGACGCAATGTACGATGTGGAATACCAGAGTTGGCCATGACTTGTTTAAATTGAGCAGCTTCCATTTTGTTTTGGGCGGCCATTGTTCCAAAAGCTTTGTCAATTTCTTCACTGCTGATTTCTATATTGTTTTTCTTAGCTTCTTGAATTTTTAATTGTTCTTCAATCAAAATATTTAAAGCTTGTGGTTTTACTTTACTACGGCTTTCAGGTGTATCTTGTATGCCTGATGAAGCAAAAATAAGCTTCATTCGATCCTCCACATCACTTTCAGACACGGCATCTGTGTTCACCGTCGCGGCAATACCGAAAGAAGTTTTTGCCTGCACAGTAAAAGGAGTGCTCATGACTAAAATACTAAATAGTAAAATAAAAAATTTCATGCTTTGTTATCTCTTTTTATTTTTTATCATGATGCCATACCATCATGAAAGTGTGTTTGTTTTATGTATGATCATGCCGCTTTTTTGACATTTTGTTCCTCTGTTATGTCACAAAAGGGCCCGCCTTTTTTAAAGTTACTTAAATATCTCGGTAAAATTGTACGCATCGCTGTCGTTTCAACGTTAAGGTCAGTAAGGTTTAGCGCCTTTTCATCAATAATATTATCTGTTTTCAATGTTTTGACTTGGTCACACGTTAATAACGGTTTTGACATTAAGCCTAAAACCATTCCTTGCATTTTTGCGGCAAACCAAGGAATAGAAACAAAACGGCGTTCACGATTAATATGGGTTAATAATATTTCATAAATTTCTTTAAAAGTAACAATTTGAGGGCCACCCAATTCAAATGTTTTTCCAGCCGCATTGTGACCTTTACCACCAGCGATATTCATAATGGCCTGAGCTATATCACCGACATACACAGGTTGAAATTTTGTTTGACCGCCGCCTATTAATGGAAGAATAGGTGAAAATGACGCCATCTTGGCAAACATGTTAAAGAAAGAATCACCCGCTCCAAACACAACGCTAGGGCGTAGAATGGTGACGTTCGGAAATTCTTTTAAAACGGCGACCTCACCAGCCAATTTTGAAGCGGCGTATTTTGATTTTGCTTTATCAACACCCAAAGCAGAAACATGAATGAATTTTTTTACATTTTCTTGCGCACAAGCCTTTGCAATATTTTCAGGGATATCACAATGAATACGCATAAAACGGTTCTTACGTTTTTCAAATAAAACACCGATTAAGTTAATCACCACATCACAATTGGCAATCGCCGCTTTGATGGATTCAGGGTTTTTATAATCACATTGAAAAGGAACAACTTGTCCGACATTACCGCAGGTTTTTAATTCAAACGCATTTTCAGGAATGCGTGTTGCAATTTTAATACGGTAGCCTGCTCTGGCTAATTCTTGGGTGACTTGTTTTCCGATGAAACCAGAACCACCAAAGACACATGCCATTTTATCTGTTTGAGTCATTGTCACCAATTATCTTTCTAAAATCTTGCCCTTAATTTAGTAAGCTTAGAGGACAAAATCCAGCCCCAATGAGGAGAAAATCAAGCCTTTTGCACAAAACTATCCATAACGCGTTTTTGCCCTGCTTGTTCAAAATTAATATCTAACTTCGAACCATCAATATGAATAATTGTTCCATTACCAAATTTTTCATGGAAAACACGATCACCTGTGCTGTACGTGCCGTCTATTGTACGTGTTTCACGCGATTTTTCTTGTTTTACAGCAATTCGTCCCCCTTCCAACCCTGAAGAATCCCAATGATTAGATCGTCCAGCCTGAATCATGCCGAGTTCGGAATTTATATCAATATGATCTTCGGGCAACTCATCAACAAAGCGCGAGGGGATAGAATTCACCCATGATCCATACATTCGCCTGTTCGCAACATAGGAAATAAAGGATTTTTTACGGGCACGGGTGATGCCGACATAGGCAAGGCGGCGTTCTTCTTCGAGCCCTTTCATACCATTTTCATCCATGGAGCGTTGAGAAGGGAACAGCCCTTCTTCCCAACCGGGCAAGAATACATTGTCAAACTCCAACCCCTTGGCGGCATGCAATGTCATTAATGTTAAAAACTCACCATTATTATTGCCCTGATTTTCCAATACCAAAGCAATATGCTCTAAAAATTCTTGCAAAGATTCAAACTCTTCCATCGCAGAAGTAAGCTCTTTTAAATTTTCAAGACGACCCGGCGCATCGGGAGCTTTATCCATTTTCCACATATTGTTGTAACCCGATTCATCCAATATCATGGCGGCAATATCTCCATGATTTGTGGTATCAACCAATGATTTCCATCTTTCAAAATCATCAATCAGTTTCATCAAAGTACCGCGCATTTTAGGTTTTAATTCATCGGTTTGCGTTAAATCATAAACGGCTTGATATAAGCTAATGGATTTTTTGCGGGCATGCGTATAAAGAGATTTAATTGTTGTGCCACCAATACCACGTTTAGGAATATTAATGATACGTTCAAACGCCAGATCATCATTTTGTTGGGCGACAACACGTAAATAAGCGAGTGCATCACGGATTTCTTTTCGTTCATAAAATCGTGGGCCACCGATTACACGATAGGATAAACCCAATTGAATGAAACGTTCTTCAAATTCACGCATTTGAAAACCTGTCCGCACAAGAATGGCTATTTGGTTCAATTTAACGCCTTTATGTTGTAAAGATTCAACTTCCTCACCGACCCAGCGCGCCTCTGCTGCACCATCCCAAAGACCACGTACGGTAAGCTTTTCGCCATCTTCGGCGGCGGTAAACAGTTCTTTTCCTAAACGACTTCCGTTGTGGCCAATAACCGCGTTAGCGGCAGCTAATATATGACCTGTTGAGCGATAATTTTGTTCAAGCCGTACTGTTTTTGCGCCAATAAAATCTTTTTCAAAACGTAAAATATTATCGACTTGAGCGCCGCGCCAGCCATAAATAGATTGATCATCATCACCAACACAACAAATATTGTTTGATCTTTTTGCGAGTAAACGTAACCATAAATATTGCGCGACATTGGTGTCTTGATACTCATCAACCAATAAATATTTAAACCGTCTGTGATAATCTTCCAGTACGTTAGAATTTTTAGGGTCTTTTAAAATTGTAATCATGTGCAAAAGAAGATCGCCAAAATCACAAGCATTTAAAATTTTCATTCTTTGTTGATATTGCGTATACAACACAAGCATTTTACCGTTTGCAAAGTCACCTACATCATTGGCTTTTATATCGGCGGGGGTTTGTCCTTTGTCTTTCCATGACGAAATAAAAGCAGCGACAGTCTTTGGTGGATTTTTCTTGGGATCAATTTGATGATCTTCTAAAAGCTGTTTGCATAGGCGAACCTGATCGTCAGCATCTAAAATTGTAAAGTTTGAATCCAACCCAACTAACGAAGCATGACGGCGCAACATACGTGCCGCCAAGGAATGAAACGTACCGAGCCACCATCCTTCAACAGGAATACCGCCCATAATATCGCTGACGCGGTTTTTCATTTCTTGTGCGGCTTTATTGGTAAAGGTGACGGCCAAAATTTCACCAGGAAAGGCGCGCCCTGCTTGTAATAAATGGGCAAGACGCGTTGTTAAAACGCGGGTTTTGCCTGTTCCCGCACCTGCGAGCACAAGAACAGGTCCATCAGTCGCCAAAACGGCCTCTTGCTGGGCGGTATTGAGGTCCTGTTGGATAGAATTTTGCAGCTGCTGCCCGCTTTGTTCTTCTTCTCGCGGATCGTAATCAATAGTAAAGCTCATACCCCTATTCATATCAGCAGATGATAGGGTTTAGCAACAATCTTGATTATGTTTTAATCGCTCGCTTGATGTGGGGATTGGGCGACAGTTACTTGATTTCGCCCTTTATTCTTAGATGCATATAGAGCCTTATCAGCACGAGAAATTAATTCATCTGCATTGGCATCACCGTAATATTGTGCGACGCCTAAAGATACAGTGATCTGCCCTAAATTGTCACCTGTGGCGCGGTTTAGAACTTCTTTTTTCTCAATAGATTTTCGTAAATTTTCTGCTACAGCTGCTGCCGCATTTTCATTGGTATCGGGTAAAATCAAAACAAACTCTTCGCCACCATAACGCGCGGCCATATCTTGCCCTTTAACGCCATTAATAAGGCTCATCGCAACAAGGCGTAAAACTTGATCGCCAATTTGGTGACCATAATCATCGTTAAAAGCTTTGAAGTGATCAATATCAATCATGATGATTGAAAAGACTTCTGAATTACGTTTGGCTTCGCGTGTAATGCGTCCAATTTGTTCATCAAATGCTGTACGATTGGCAAGGCCGGTCAAACCATCTGTAATGGCTTGGCGGCGGATACGCTCCATATCGCGCTTTAATTCACCCATCATCATCGAGGACTGACTTAAACGCTCCTCCAACTCATCATTATATTGCAACATTTTATCTGTTTCCGTGGAAATCAGCTTTAAAACAGAGCGAACAGCATCAGGTACCTCAACGTTATCGAGTTTTACGGCGGCGTCTTTTAATGTCCCTGTAAATTGATTGGTTGTATCTTTTACGTTTTGCATCAAATTGGAGACATCATGTAACGTTGCATTAATTTGATCACCAGCGCGTTGATATGTTTCGCGCTCATGCCCTAAATTTAAATATTTCTCGTAAAAATCCTTACAATCTTGTTCTGTGATTTTATCTTGATCTAGCAGGCGTTCGTTAATCTCATCACGTAATTTAGGATTAACATTGGCGTAATAGACATACCAGACTTCAAAATTTTGAGGAACAGGTGGTATGCCATCTTGACGCAAGCGATTAATCGCCTTTGACGCAAAGCTATCAGCGATATCAAGTTCATGTCCGTAAGATTGAGTGGGAGAGGATACCATGGTATTAATCTACTTCATCTGTTCTGTTATCTCAAGAGGTATTAATGATCAAATCCATTTGGTTGTAGGGTCAAATTTTTCTGATGGTGCATTTTTAAGGGCCTCAGGGACTTCGTCAACACTTTGCACCACAGTAAACATCGTTAGATCTTCTTGTCGCATAAAGCCCTCATTGGCAATGTTTTGCGTGGCATCAAGCATCTTTTGCCAATAACCATTCATGTTGACAATAACAATCGGTTTATCGTGTAGACCTAGCTGTTTCCATGTAAGAAGTTCAAATAATTCATCTAAAGTCCCCAAACCACCTGGTAAAATCACAAAAGCTTGGGAGCGATCAACCATCATTTGCTTTCGAACATGCATAGTATCAACAACATGTAACTCACTGAGTTCGTCATGCTGAACCTCGCGCTCTTCAATATGAGAAGGGATAATGCCAGTAACATAAGCACCATGTTGAAGCGCAGAATCGGCAACCAATCCCATAAGACCAACACGCCCACCGCCATAAACAACACCCCATTTTTCAGTGGCAATTAATTGTCCTAATTTTGTTGCAGCCTCTTTAAAGGCTTCATCAACATTGGATGATGATCCACAATACACACATACATTTTTAATCTCGGTCATATATTCTATCTCTTATATACTTAATTTGTTTGATTATTGTTTCTAAATGAAGTGAATCACTCTTTCTAGTACAATAATACGTTTTAATGATAAAAATGTAACAAGAAATTATTTTACATACATATTTACAGCTTATTTACATCGCCACCGATATGTCATAAAAGAACTACTCTATTTCACAGTTAAATTTAATAAAGGAAACACCCCACATGTCTTTAATTGACACCATTACGCGTACGATGCTTGTTAAACCGCATGCGGCTGGATATCCCTTTATTGGTGGGGGTTTAGCGACGACCATTTTACTTCTATTAATTTGGAAGCCATTGGGTATTTTTGCGCTTATCATCACGCTATTTATTTTATATTTTTTTCGTGACCCTAAACGTGCCGTACCGCAAAAAGAAGGGCTTATTATCGCCCCTGCGGACGGGCGTGTTATTTCAATTACATCAGGACATGCTTTACCAGATGGCCTCGGATCTGATTTAGAAACGGATGAGGACTTCACTAAAATCAGTATCTTCTTATCAGTATTAGATGTTCATGTTAATCGTAACCCCGTTAATGGTAAGGTGGCGGATACTTTTTATTTTGAAGGTAAGTTTTTAAATGCTGAACTTGATAAAGCCAGTGAAGAAAACGAACGAAGCGCTGCGCTTATTAAAACGAATGATGATAAATATATTGGTGTTGTACAAATTGCGGGGTTAATTGCTAGGCGTATTATTACCGATCTTAAAACAGGTGAGAACGTCACAGCGGGTGAAAGATTTGGCCTTATCCGTTTTGGTAGCCGTACCGATATTTATTTACCAAAAAATGTACAGCCAATTGTGTGTGTAGGTCAACGTACCCTTGGTGGAGAAACTATTTTGGCAGATATAAAGTCAAAAGCAAAAAAGGCCATGACGGCCACTATAACGTAATAGAACGATTCAGAACAATAAAATGCCTACAACAAAAAAACCATCTAAAGAAAAAAAAATCACGACCTCAGAAGATGAGAAAAGCGTTAGTCTTTTAAAGTATCAAAAGCTGATCCCCAATATATTGACGTTAATGGCTTTAGCCGCAGGTTTGACAGGGATTCAATTTGCGATTGATGGACTATGGGAACAGGCTGCCATTGCTATTTTAATTGCCGCGGTGCTTGATATTTTAGATGGGGCAACCGCCCGTCTTTTAAAGGCACAAAGTGAATTTGGCGCACAGCTTGATAGCTTTTCTGACTTTTTGGCCTTTGGTGTTGCGCCGACAATTATTTTATATTTATGGGTGTTGGAAGAATCAGGAAAAGTTGGTTGGATTGCCATGATTATTTTTGCGGTAGCCTCAGCGTTGCGTTTGGCGCGTTACAACATCACGCAAATGCCAAAAACAGGCGTTTGGTCAAAAGGTTTTTTTGCTGGTGTCCCTGCCCCCGCAGGTGCAGGCATGGCGTTCTTACCACTTTATATATGGCTGATGGCGCCTGAATTTTTTGAAGGACTGGCCTTTGCCAATATGTTGGTTGGGTTGTGGGTGATCTTTTGTGCGGGCATGATGGTCAGCCGAATTCCAACATGGTCAACCAAACAAATAAAAGTAAAATCTAATATGACGATGCCGATTTTGGCCTTTGTGGTTGTGATGATTGCAGCGTTGATCCAAGCACCGTGGCCGACATTAACCTTGATGTCGATTAGCTATGTTGTCACCATTCCATTTGCGATTCGTCATTTTAAAAAGATGGCAAAAGAGAGCAAAGAAGATATTGCTTTAGCTGACCTTGCCCTCGGCGTATCAGAAAATGATTTGTAGGGAAATTATACAAGAGCTGGGGGGTTAAAGTTATTTTGGAATCCAGTAATAGGATTTTCACTTGCTTTCATTTGAGCGTTATCGGCAGCAGCCACCTCTATTCCTTTACGATCTAATTCAGTATTAGAAGTAGTTTGTGGTGTATTGCCACTACTTGAGTTAAACTCTTTTCCTAATGCTGCTACTTCATTACTAGCATGGTGTATTATCCCAGCAACAATACCTGTTGGTGCTGGTTCTGGTGTAGCTGTTGGTTCTTGCGCATAAGCTTCCTTAACGGATCCGTCTGCATGTCCAAGTTCTGCACCTGTAATAGCTAGCTTTTGGTTCTGTCCAGCGACCTGATTATTAGCTGCATCATTTGCTGATTCAAGATTGGGGTTCCCAACTCGTTGTACAGGGTTAGCTGTTTGTACCACCGAGCTTTCCATTAAAGGATCTGGTTGTGCAACATCGAGTCCATCAACAACAGCCATTTATACCACCGTCGTTTCTTCGTCAGACATATGGGTTGGTCCTTTTATATTATACGCCATAGCAGGACCACCCATGCCCATTACGCTTGGAGAAGCGGCTGCGTTAGGTTGTGTTCTTAATTTATGATCAATTTCAGCAACAGCTTCCTGGTTTGCGGCTTTAATGCCGTAACTATTTTTAACTACATTTTGTAAAGTGCCCTGTACTTGTTGTAATTGTATTTGGCTTTTGGCATTAGCACGAGGCATGTCCTTTGTTAGTTTACTAACTTCTGCAAAACCAACGTTACCATCTTTGACACCATAATTAGCTCCACTCATGGCAGGCTGTTTCATTTGTTTAGCGATATCTTGAATAGATTTGGCATCTGCACTCACCAATCCTGCTTTTTTGCCTTTGGCGACATCGGCAGCATTGGAATCATTTATCCTGCTTTCGCCTAAAACAGCTGTACCAGCTTGAAAAACTTGTACACCAGGAGAAACTTGCCCAATAACTTCTGCTGCAAGCTCTTTTTGTGCTGACCCAGGATCGGCGGGTGTATATGCTGCATCATTTGACGATGTTGTTGGTACTCTTTTGTCCTCTTCTAAAACTTGTCCAACTATTTTACTCCCTTCAGCTTCAGCTGTTGCGATTTCTTTTTCTGCGACTGATTCAAGATAAGCAAGTCGTGAACGTTCATCTACGAGCTGTTCATAGCTTGCACCATCATTTAACGTTAGATCTTGGTTGCTTACCATTATTTGAGCGTGCCCCTTTATTATTCCTCGAACTTCTTTTTATATTATGGCAATATTACTAATATTTTCTTAAGAGTTTCAGCCTATTGCCACACTTATATAATACGCGAAAAAGGTTGTGCGATACAAATTTGCAGCTTAATTACCATAAAAAATACAATAAAATCAATTATTTAGATTTATTTTGCGGTAACTTAAAGATTCTGCGACATGATGGTCTTTTATATCACCAAAATCACCTTCTAAATCGGCGATGGTGCGTGATACACGGATAAGGCGGTAATAAGTCCGCGCCGAAAATCTCATTTGCTCAGCGGCTTTATCCAATAAAGCATTGGCGGCACGATCCAAAATAAAGGCACGTTCCAGTACATCACCATTGGCATGGGCGTTTACATTAATAACAGATTGCTCACCTGCAATATCTTGGAAGCGTTTTTGTTGCCTTTGTCGTGCTTTGGCAATGCGTTGCGCCACAACCGCCGAAGATTCGCTTTGTTCTTTTTTTAAATCCATTACAGAAACGGCAGGCACCTCGACTTGAATATCAATACGGTCTAACAAAGGCCCTGATAATTTGGATTGATAATCTGAGCCACACCGTGGTGCTTTGGTACATTCACTTTCTGGATTACCAAGATAACCACAACGGCAGGGGTTCATCGCCGCGATAAGTTGAAACCGTGCAGGGTATGTCGCATGATGATTGGCACGCGCCACTAATGTTTGCCCTGTTTCTAAAGGTTGTCTTAAGGCTTCCAATGTTGCGCGTGAAAATTCGGGCAGTTCATCAAGAAATAAAATACCATGATGCGCCAACGATATCTCCCCCGGTTTCACTTTATGCCCGCCGCCAATTAAGGCTGGTAAGCTGGCTGAATGATGGGGATCACGGTAAGGGCGCGTTTTCATCAACCCCCCTTCGGGTAACGTACCAGACAGCGAATGAATCATCGATACTTCTAAGGCTTCGCGTGGGCTTAAGGGTGGTAAGATGCTGGGCAGACAACTGGCCAGCATTGACTTACCCGAACCCGGTGGCCCCACCATCAGCATATTATGACCGCCCGCCGCGGCGACTTCCAATGCACGCTTGGCTGTTTCTTGCCCTTTAACATTGGCAAGATCCGTGATTTTGGCAACTTCGGTTTGTGCCAACTTTCCCGCTGGTCGCGATAAAACTTGCGTGCCTTTAATGTGGTTAATCAGTTGCAATAAATTTTGCGGTGCTAAAATTTGTAAATCCTCACCCGCCCATGCGGCTTCGCCGCCACACGCATCAGGACAAATTAAACTATTATCATTACTGGCCGCATGAATAGCCGCAGGAAGCACACCTGCGACACTGCGGATGCCTGCATCTAAGGCGAGCTCCCCCAATACAACATATTCTTCCATTTCCAATTTAGGAATAACATCCATCGCCGCCAATAAACCAAGCGCAATAGGGAGATCATAGTGACTACCTTCTTTATTCACATCGGCAGGAGCCAAGTTCACCGTCAGGCGTTTAGGCGGCAAGGAGATTCCCAAGGCGTGAAGCGCGGCGCGCACGCGTTCTTTGCTTTCGGCAACAGCCTTGTCGGGCAGTCCTACGATGTTAAAAGCAGGTAAACCGTTAGAGATTTGCACCTGCACATCAACGGGCTGAACATCGACCCCTTGAAATGCGATTGTGTTGATTTTAGCTGTCATTCTTCACTTATGGCATAAAACAAATAAGAACAAAAGAGAAACATTTGATAAAATGCTCGATTATGCCCCACGTTAATAATTCGTTCATGTCTTGTTAAGTTATTTTTCACTCTTTTCGGTTTTAATAGAGTTTGTAAGGCGAACTTAAAAAACGCTTCACAAAACTTTGGGACATAAAATCTAAGAATATTTTAAAAGGGATACTTTCAAATGTTAGGGCAAATCACAGGCGATCAATACGAACAAATGCGGCAGCAACTTATCGTGCCGCTCGCGGTATCAAATATATTAGGGCATGATCTACACGTCGAATCAGACATGCAATATGGATTGCATATGGCGTTAAGTGAGATTGACCCAGATTCTGCCTTAATGGCGATTGCGTTATGTGCGCAAGATTTAGCCGCAAAAGTCATTGGACGTGCGCCAATTGCGATAGCCCTCCAAAAAGAAGCAACAGATATTTTAAATGAATATGCACCATCATGGATGCGTAATAATCTAAATGCGCCTATACCATCACACGTATATGAAGATATTTTAGAAACAGTGCCTGAAGATTTAGAAAGTTTGGCTGATTTATTAGACGCATTATACGCAGATTTAAATGAAACAGATTCGGCCTGCGCAACGCTTGCCAGTCTTTTATCTATTCAAGCACGCGCCCATATGGAGATTGCAGATTTTGTATTGGCTGAAATCGCCTATGAAAAGCAAGATACGCATGTCAAGAAAACACAAACACCAGACTTTAGTTATCAGTCTACAACACCAAAAACTGAATCAAGCAATTTTGTCGGTGATAATGTGATTGTTTTTCCTGGAGCGAGAGAGTAATTAACTCACCATTGAACCAACAGGTTCACCACCTAAAAGATGAAGATGAAAATGGGGGACTTCTTGTCCACCAAATTCACCTGCATTGGCGATAGCACGAAATCCATTCGTAGTTAATCCTTGTTCTTCAGCAATATGACTGACGGCTTTGTGAAATGCTGTTATTTCTTCAGCACTCGCATTCGTACCAAAATCAACAATATCAATATAGTGACCTTTCGGGATAACAAGAATATGAATTTTCTTTTGTGGGGCAATATCACGAAAGGCCAGGACATACTCATCCTCATACACTTTATCGCACGGGATATCACCGCTTAAAATTTTCGCAAAAATATTATTTTTATCGTAAGGCATAGAAAATTTTTACCACAGATAGACACGGATAAACATAGATTTTTAACAAAAAAAGAAATTATCAGTTTTCATCTGCGCTCATCTGTGGTTAAAAAAGAAATGATTATATATCCTGCAATTGATCTAAAAGATGGAAACTGCGTTCGCCTTCATAAAGGTGTGATGGAGTCCGAGACAATTTATAACCCCGACCCTGCGGCGCAGGCGCAAGATTTTGCCAAGTCGGGGTTTTCATGGATTCATATTGTTGATCTTAATGGCGCTATTGAGGGTAAACCTGTCAACCAAAATGCCGTGAATGCGATTTTAGACAGTGTTGATTTACCCATACAATTAGGTGGTGGTATTCGCACCTTTGAACAAATAGAAAATTGGTTGGACGCTGGGGTTAGTCGGGTGATATTGGGAACAGTCGCGGTGAAAGATCCTGAGCTGATGATTCGGGCTTGCGAAACTTTCCCCGGGCAAATTGTCTTGGGGCTTGATGCGTACGGCATGGATGTGGCGACCGAAGGTTGGGTGGAAAAATCCGGCCAGAATATGCTGGAGATGATTGCACAATATCAAAATTGCGGCCTTGCCGGAATTATTTACACCGATATCAACCGTGATGGCACAGGCGACGGAATCAATATGGGGAATACCATTGAATTGGCCAAAAATGTTTCTGTACCTGTTATTGCCTCTGGTGGGGCGGGGTCATTAGATGATGTACAGGCGACGAAAGAGGCGGCTAAATACGGCGTTGAAGGCATGATTATCGGCAAAGCCATTTATGATGGCCGTATTGATGCCTCCGAAGCATTGAAAATTGCAGCGTAGAACACGCTTTGTATAAAATAGGATAAAGCAAGATGACTAAGGATATTTTAGAAAATTTATTCCAAACGATTGAAGCGCGTAAGGGTAGCGATTCTACGCAATCTTATGTGGCGTCTTTGTTTGATAAAGGGACAGAAAAAATTGCGCAAAAAGTTGGTGAAGAAGCCACCGAAACAATTATTGAGGCGATTAAAAAAGATAAAGAAAAATTAGTGCAAGAATCCGCCGACCTTCTTTTTCATCTAATGATTTTATGGAGTGATGCAGGACTGAAACCTAATGATGTTTTGGATGTGTTACAAAAACGTGAGGGATTGAGCGGCATAAAAGAAAAGAAAAATCGTTCTTCAAGTTAAATTGAATTTTATTTGAATAAATCAGGGTTAATTATTTTATAATAAAACCGACTTTTCATTGTTTCGCCATGGGCACGAACCGCATAAGGATGTGTTCCAAATTGTTGATAGCCAAGGGATTCATAAAGCTTTATCGCTTTGTCCATAGTTTCACGAACATCTAAATTAATAATAGCGTAACCGTCACGAACAGATTTTTTTTCAACTTTTTCTAGTAACATTTTGGCCAAACCAAAACCGCGCGCCCATGGTGCAACGAAATTGGTGGTGAGGGTAATCATGTGGCCTTGTGCCTCATTATTTTTTGGTGGTAAAACAATTTGTGTTGTACCACATATTGTATCATCAAGACGGGCAACAAATAACTCGCGTGTTGGTGCGGTAATGACACCGTTCCAATAATTTTCTAAAACATCACGTGCTGGTAAATCCGTCCAACCAAAACCACCACCACCTGTAATGGCGGCGTCAGTTGCATCACATAAATCATTTAAATCATTAGCCGATAAAGCCTCTGATATAAATTCAACACCGATGCTCGGTTCGTGGTTTAATTTAGGTGTTTCATTCATCAAATTTTATCCTTAACACATGATATAATATCATAACGTGTTTTTCCTAAGAATTGCTAAATATCAGAAAAAATGCTTAAAGGACAAGTATAAAATAAATAATAGAAACACTATGGATATTGGATTTTACCCCTTAGCAGAGATTGACGACCAAACGAAAACACGCCTCATGCGCCGCGCAGAAGCCGATATTGATGCGGTTATGGTGCAAGTTAAGCCGATTATTGATGATGTACGTCAAAATGGGGATGATGCGCTCATTAAATACGCTGCGAAGTTTGATACGGCGGATATTGAGAATTTAAAAGTCAGCGAAGAAGAATTTAAACAGGCGGCCAAGACTCTCGATCCAAAGGTTAAAGACGCCATAGATCATTGTGCAGGTAATGTCCGTAAATTTCATCAAGAACAAATGAAACGTGTTGAAAAAGACCGTGAATGGATGGTGGAAATTGAAAAGGGTGTTTTTGCGGGCGAAAAAATTACCCCCATTAGCTCTGTTGGCCTGTACGTGCCAGGAGGGAAGAATCAATACCCATCCGCTGTTTACATGCTAGGTATCCCTGCAACCCTTGCAGGGGTTGAAAATATTACCATGGTAACGCCACCGCAAGCGAACGGTAAAATCGGCAACGCCTTGATTTATGCGGCGCAAATATCAGGCATTAAAAACGTCTATAAAGTGGGTGGCGCGCAGGCGATAGCTGCTTTGACCTATGGTACAGACAGCGTTCCCGCTGTCAAAAAAATATTGGGCCCTGGCTCCCCTTATGTTGCCGCAGCGAAGCAGGCGTTAAGTGGCCTTATTGATGCTGGTATGCCCGCAGGACCCAGCGATGCGCTGGTTTTATGTGATGAAACCGCTAACCCTCATAACACCGTTCTTGATGTATTGAATGAGGCTGAACATGGCCCTGATTCGGCGACACTTCTTGTCACGCATGATGAAGCATTGGCAAAATACGTACACCAAAATTTACCGAAAGCGATTAACCAATTACCAGAGCCGCAACGCGGTTGGCTGGTGACCAACATGGCAAGTTATAGTGGTGTGATTTTAACGAGTTCTATGGCTGAATCGATCGCATTTTGTAATGAATATGCCGCCGAGCATATATTGGTGAAAGTCAAAAACCCTGATGAGGTTGTGCCACAAATCCAAAACGCGGGTGAGATTTTAATCGGTGAATATACACCAAACTCTTTCGGAAATTATGGTATTGGCGTTAATCATGTTTTACCGACAGGGGCAAAAGCCCATAGCTATAGTTGCACGAGTGTTTGGGACTTTTTAAAACGTACGTCTTTATCACGTATGACGATTGAAGGGTTTGATAACCTTAGTGATAGTGTTACAATAATGACAGATTATGAAGGTTTTCCAGCGCATGGTAACGTTATTAGACAGCGCAAGGTTTAAAAGATGCGCTTAATTGTAATATCATCACAACAACAAAAACGTACATCAGTGCAGGCATTAAGCGAAGCGCTGGGAAGTTTATTTGACGATGTCCTATCTTACGATACATTACCTGATATAAATTTGATAAAAGATAAAGACTGTTTGATTGTTTTTGCAAATTCAAACATTTCAAATTTATCGCAATATACAAATAATAACCCTGTTTTTTTGATTTGTGATGATCGGGAAGATGTGTCAGATGATAATGATTGTGAAGATATTTTTACCACGCCTGTACGTATTGGAAATTTAACCGAATCAATTAAAAATTTCATGAAGCAGCAAATGAACCATGAAGAAATGGCACCTATTATGTTGGGTGATATAGAATTAAACCCAAAAACCAGCCAACTGACCAAAGATAAAACATCGGTACGCTTAACTGAAAAAGAAATGGATATTTTGCTTTATATTCATAAGTCTATTGATGATTCTGATGAAAAATTTATTTCTAAAGGGCAGCTTTTGAATGAAGTATGGGGTTATGCTCAAAATGTTGAAACACATACACTTGAAACGCATATTTATCGTTTGCGTCAAAAATTAAAATCTAATTTAAATCTGAATGATTTTTTAATGACCAATGAAACGGGCTATTATTTAAATTTTTGATTTAGCCAATAAAACGGCTTGCTTCATACCTTCAACAAAACTGCTGGCTTTTAAAATATTTAAATGAGCCAATCCTCTTTTTTCAAGAAATTCCAAATCTAAAATTAAATTATGAATATCGCGTAATTCTTGTGATTCGAGTTGATCGGCGGAAGGTTCGGGCCGTTTATCACTATTGTCATCTTGTGCGTTTATCGGTGTTTTGTCTTCTGCACTATGGGATGCCATTGTTTGATAGGCACGTACAGCTTTCGCATTATGGGTATTTGTTGGGCGCGTTTTTTCCTTTGGCCTTGTTGGAGTCGTGGTTTTTTCTTGCACTTGTGCGATTAAATTTGAATCTTCTCCGCCTGGTATTGTTTTCAAAAAATCAATAAGGAAGCTGCGCAAAGCAAAAATAGAAACCGTTGTATCATCTGTCCACGCTTCCTCAGAGCTGACGGCTTGTTCATCTTCGGTGTTATTGCGCCTGTTTTGATCACGCTCTTGATGGGGGATAGACTGACGGGCATCGTTTGGTTCTGCCTGCCTAAATTGTGTTTTAAAAAGTGGTCCTAAATTCGAAAACATCTGTTATCTTTCATTTATCACACCCTTTTTAAAACACTTTATTTTGCAAAACTGGGTACGGGTTTGGGCGTCCCTTTTTTGCCTGACATACCCTCTGGTCTATCTTGAAAGAGCTGTCTTAGGTTTTTTGTCTGGTCTGATATATACCAAGGAGCGGTGTACTCCCAAATTAGTGTATTCTCAGAGTTCCAAAATTCAATGGAAGCAATTTTTGTTTTAAAAGCCCACTGATCCAAACCATCTATTTTATGAGGTTGAGTAAAATCAGCTTCATAAGGGCGCATACGAATGATTGTTTTTAACTGATCGCGCGGTTTAATTTTTTTATCAATATATTGGTGTTGCTGTTTAGAAATTTCTCTATTCAACATATCGTCTAAATCATAAGGAAATAAAGCAATACGCTCCCCTAAAAAATCATAAGGAAAATAGGTAACATCAGGCGCGGCAATAAATTGCGCTTTTGCATGATAGGTAATGTTCTCTTTCTCATCTTTTTTTTCAGAAAGCTTTACGTTTGATAGCGTGCGAACAACGAGAATGTCCTCTTCTGGGTTAAAACTATTATAGGAAATTTTTAATCGTTCTAGTTCTTGTGTATAGACTTTAGGTCGTCTAGCAACGGCAGTTTTTGAATAAGGTTCGCGCTTTTTAATCCAAGATTCAAAATTAGGGCGAATTTTTCCTGTGCGGTAAAAGGCCAGAGCAACCTCTTCCGCCGAAGAAGCCGAAACCCTTTTTTGGGCAAACGCTTCAAGGTAGGAAAGGCATAAAAATCCCAATCCAACCAATATTAATGTTATAATTTTATATCTTTTTATTTTGTACATCTTTTTCTATTATGACAGACAAACATAAAAACCCCAAAAAGATTTCTTATTATGGATGAAAATGACCCTAAATATCGTTTAAATAAGAAAGATCAAGAGATTTGGGATAATCATGTACGCGACATCGCGCGTAATCCTAACCAGAGTGATATTCCAGAAAATACCGAAGAAAGCTTTGAAGCTTTATTGGAAAATTATGAACAAAGCAGTATAGATGACAATGCAATAGCAAAAGCTAAGCTGGTTAATAAAGAAAAAATTATGCCTATTATTCCTAAAAATAAGATCAGCGAGGCTCTGCAAATTGATAAACGTACAGCCGAAAAAATACGTAAAGGCAAGATGCCGATTGAGTACCGTTTAGATTTACATGGATTCAATCAAGCGCAGGCCTATGAAGCCCTAAAACATTTTATTATTCAATCATATAAATCAGGTATTCGCTCTGTCTTGGTGATTACAGGAAAAGGGAAATCAAAGGTGACCAGCAAAGATTGGCTGAGCCCATCCACAGGCGTTCTAAAACAAAATTTACCCTTATGGTTATCCGAAGCCCCCCTAAAAGATAAAATTTTGAACGTAACACCTGCTCAACCTAAAGATGGTGGCAGTGGAGCGTTTTACGTCTATATTCGAAAAAATAAAGAGTGAGATTTTATTATTCAGCGATCAAAACCGCGATGAATTTATCTTGTGAAATATCTTTTCCCGCCTTGCCATCACGTGTGATACGTACAGATCCTGTATAGGCTCCTTCGCTTAGCTTTTTTTTATTCGTTATTTTTTTACCAACGTAATAAAATTGTCGAGCGCGTTTCTTTTCTTGAATTATTTTATTGGTCGCAAATATTTTTCCATTAGGATCTTTGATTTCTAACACAATTTCATCATCTTTTTGTAAGCCATAGGCAATCATCCAAAAACTTAATATATTGGCATCTAATTTAATTTTATCAGGGCTTTTATTATTTTTTTCAAGTAATTTTAAATCTGGAATTTGATTAGAAAACCCAACTGATTGAATCGTGAAAGGTTGATATTTCAAGTTTATATTTTTTTTCCAAAATGATTTTTTGACTTTACCGCACGCGCCTTCATTTAGATTATTTTGTCCTGTAAAAGGATCAATCACCTTTTTATTGTGCAACACACCAAAATGTAAATGGGGGAACTGCGTAAAGCCAGAGAGGCCAACCTCACCAATTTTCTGCCCGACCTTAATGGGTTGATCAGGCTTCACCGTGATTGAACCTTGTTTCATGTGACAGTAGATACTACGTAAGCCATTATTATGCTCAATCATGACGGCATTCCCGCATTCTTTACGGTTTTGTTTAATCTCATCTAACTTTTCTTGATCAGCCCATAGATCGGGCTCGCCATCGCGTATTTTGGCAACAACACCATCCATCGCGGCAACAACATCAACACCATCTTCCATAGCCTTACCGCTTAAAAGGGCAAAATCTGTCCCTTTATGCCCGTCATAGGTGCGATACTGACAATGGGTATCGGTTTGTACGTCATCATCGGGTTGATAATCGACATAGTTCATCACATGGCAGTCTTCACCAATGGTACATTTAACGGGTAAAGAAAAAAGCTGGCTCTGGCTAAATTTTATAAAAGCAGGCGGACTGTTTTGACCAGAATTTTGTGCCTGTGCACTCTGCACAACAAACAAAGTAAGAAGAAGGATAGGTAAAGGCATGATAAATTTCATTCTCCTTGTTTAAACTGATTTTAATCAGGAAGAAACAAAAAATATATACTTCATTATATCGCCTAACTTCATTACACTTGTTTCATTATGAAAGACAATATTTCATCTTTGCTGTTTCACCCTTTTGAGAAAGGACAAATTAGCCCACTTGATTTAACGGCCAAAACATTATTTTGGAATCTACAATATATCGCTCATAGCCGTGATTTTTCAAATTTAGATGTGCGGCATCATTTTAAACCTGAGGCGCAAATTTGGAAGGATCAAGATTTTACAATTCAGCATCAACTGAATGGAAAAGACCTATACCAGAATATTTTTTGTACGCTACCACAACAAAAAGACGCGGCGCGTTATATGATCGCGCAATCATTAAAACATTTGGTGCCGTCAGGCTTATTAATATGTGTGGCAGCCAATGATGCAGGGGGAAAGAAAATTGAAAGCTGGTTTAAAGAATGTGGCTTAACACCGCATAGTTTATCTAAAAGTAAATGCCGTATTGTTTGGACGTACAATAAGGGTAGCGATTCCGTGCAAATTGAGGCGTATAATAAAAATGGTGCGCCGCGTCAAATTGAAAAAAATACATATAACTTTACCACGCAGCCCGGTATTTTTGGATGGGATAAAATTGATAAAGGCTCAGCGTTATTAATTGAAAAAATCAAAACATCTTTATCTGGCGCGGGGGCAGATTTTGGCTGTGGTTATGGATATTTATCGTCGGAGCTTTTAAAAAATCACCCTAATATCTCCAAATTATGTGCACTAGAGGCTGATTATAATGCGCTGAACTGTGCTAAAGAAAATTTACAACCTTTGGCAGGGGGTACAGATATTATATATAAATGGACTGATCTGACGGTTATAGACAATAATATATCCAATCTTGATTGGATTGTGATGAACCCTCCTTTTCATGCGGGCAAAAGCACCCGCCATGATATTGGTTTATCCTTTATTGAAACGGCGCATGCAAGCCTAAAGAAAAGAGGGCACCTCTATATGGTTGCCAATATTCATTTACCCTATGAAAAGTCTTTACGGCGTTTATTTGCCTCTTGTGACACCGTTTGTGAAGAAAATGGCTTTAAAGTGCTGATTTGCCAAAAATAAGCATTTTACCCATGACAGAGGTAGGTAATTTGTCTATACATACCGCTAAGTTTTTAAACGACCTTTATGTATATGAGTGGAGATACGAATATGAATTTTACCGAGTTGGGCCCCGAACTATTAAACGAATTTGATTCTTACGATGAACATGAACACGTACGCCGTTTTGAATTGGCGAATGGGATTGTTGCCTTTATTGCTGTTCATAATACAACTTTAGGTCCTGCCCTTGGGGGGTGTCGTATGCTTCCTTACGCAACCGAAGCTGAAGCAATTAATGATGTTTTGCGACTTTCACGGGGGATGACGTATAAAAATGCGATGGCTGGTCTGCCGCTTGGTGGTGGTAAATCTGTGATTATTGGCAATCACCGTACGCATAAAACACCAGAGTTAATGCAAGCCGTTGGCGCGGCGGTTGAAAGCTTTGAAGGAGCGTACATTACCGCGGAAGATAGTGGTACAGCAGAAGAAGATATGGTTGAAATTGCCAAACAAACGGGTCATGTGGTGGGTTTACCTCCTGAAATGTTAGCGGGCAGTGAATATGGTGAATTAGGAGGCAATCCGTCTCCTTTAACTGCGCTGGGGTGTTACCATGGTATTAAAGCCGCAATCGCAGAGCGTTATAATAATGAAAAAACATTAAAAGGTATGCGTGTGTCTATTCAAGGTGTTGGCGCGGTGGGTTTGGCCTTGGGCCAATTATTAAAGCAAGATGGCGCCAAGCTTATCGTCACAGACATTAGCGAAGAAGGATTAGAAAACGCCAAAAAAGAATTAGGCGATATTGAGGTTGTGAAGCCCGATGAAATTTTCGGTGTTGAGGCCGATATCTTTGCGCCATGTGCGATGGGTGGTATTTTAAATGATGAAACAATCCCCCAATTAAAAGTTGATATCATTGCCGGCGCGGCAAATAACCAATTGTTGAAAGCGCATCATGACAAAAAATTAATGGATAAAAATATTTTATACATTCCTGACTATGTGATTAATGCAGGTGGTGTGATTTGCGTAGGATATGAGTATTTCCGCAAGAGCAATTATAACCCGCAAGATTTTAATATTGAACGCGGCAGTATGGTGACCCATGTTGAACGTATTGCAAGTACGGTGACAGATATTATTAAATCTGCGCAAGACCATAGCAAAGCCCCTGGTGAAACAGCCGATTATTTAGCGGAAGAAAAATTCTTAAACGGGTCTTGCTCCCTTCAAGATGATTCTAACGAAGAAGATCAGGCCAGCTTTGATGTATCTGGCGGTACGAGATTGGTTCAGTAAGTTGATAAAGCTTATTAGGATGATCTAAAATCTGCCCAGCATCACGAGCAAAAGGTGTGGTGGTTAAACGAACTTCACTGCCTTGTGGCAAGTACTTACCTTTTCCAATAGGAACGGTTAATTTTACACCGCCATAAAGATGGTTTTTACCACTAAAAATATCGCGATCACGCCTGTTTGTCACCGTGATAAATCCATCAAGTTGACTACCATTTTTAAATTGATTTTGTACCCCTAATGTCGACCCCCAATCTTTAGCCAAATAACGCCCCGCCTTACCATATAAAGTTGTAGTTTGGTTGGGCAGTTCATAAAATAAATTTGCATGGCCTGTAATGGTATCATCATCTGTAATCCCCAAAGCAAAGGGAGCATCAGCATCACGTCTTATCGCCTTCCATCCTTCCGCACCAATCGCAAAAGTTTTACCAAAGGGACGATATAAAATTTCTGCGCCATATCCGGCAAATTGTTCTTCTAAGTACCCAGCCGTCACATTAAGATGTGTGCTTTGTGATAGACTACGCAACCATGAAACATAGGAACGGTTGATGGATAAACGATTGGCCGCAAAACTGGCTTCATCACCGCGTCCTCTATCATTTGGAACGGGGCGGATATTTTGTATATCACTGAGGTTGTCAACTAAATTGATGCGTGATTCATTGCCTAAAACTAGGCCATAGGGCAACATTATTTTATTATCAAGCAAAGCAGAACTGCGGTATAAAATTGTGGCATCATCTTCGGAGAAACTTATTTGATTGTCCAAGATAAAACGATAATCAACTTGTGTATTTTTCAATTCTTTGAAAAAATTCTTGAAAGAAATTTTATCACGCGCTGGATTTAAAAATTGAACATCGCGCCATATTTCTTCGGGGCTTCCACTTGTTTTAGAAACCGCATTATCAATGTCATGACGAATAAGGCGGATCTTCGGCCCTTTTAACCCCATATGCTGTAAGGATATATCTATCTTTTCATCCGCATCTGTTAATATTTTTATACGTTGCCCAATTTGTTGAGTCGTTGATTGGTAGCGACGCAAATTTAATTTTGAAAGATCCTGTTCTGCCAAATTTTTATCGTCATCATCTTCTTTTTTACGACGGGGTGGCTGCAGCTTTGATACAATACCTATAGGTAAATTTTGAAGTTGGTCTTGAACGGATAGACGCGCCATCACTTTTTCAAAACCAACAAAGCCAGCGGATAAATTAAGCTGTTTCCATGGCGCATAATTAACACCAAAACTAAATGGTGACGGTTGATTGAAGTTTTGATTGGTTGTGCTTTCGATGTCGTAATCATTACCGCCAAAATCTGCCTTTAAAGATAAATTTTTAATAGGTGTAAAATATTCAACACCACCAAAAAATCCAATTTTATCGCCTGTAAACCATCCATCTAATCCTTGTGGGTTTTCATTGTTAAAATCCCGATCTTGGTCAAAATGCGATGATATAGCACTGAAAGGATTTTTTATATGTCCTGTACCTGCCAAACGCCCCCAAGCAATACCGCCTGTAAAATCAAAATTACTTTTGCGTTTTGAAAAGGCGATATATTCGCTGGATGTTCTTTTGTGACCTATGACAGAATCTGCGCCAAGGACAATGGCGGGTCTTTGCGCCGTCTCTTTTAACAGTTTTAATTTAAAATCAAGGGCAGGATAAACGCGATCAGCGGCATCATTCAGGCTGGATATTTCGCTTGTTTGACGAAAATTCATATAAAGCGGCTTTAAAATTTGAAACCCGAGGAAGCTGTTTAAGTAAGGATCACTTGTTCCTGCGCCAAGGCGTATTGTACCAACATCATCCATACGCGCATTTGGGACGGTATTTAACCCACGTACACCATTTAAGGTGGTTGAACCGCTGACGGGACGTAAAATGTTCGACTTATAAGGCTCTTGTGTTTGTGCGGGTGGTGACGTCATAACAAACACAGCCATCACCATCAGAGATAGCCAAAAAAATCGATAATAAAATATACTGAATAAAGGAAACATTATTCTTTAGCGTTTGTTACCTATAATTGTTTCAGATTACCCTTTTAAAATCTAGTGATAATCAGCAAGACAATAGAAAACTACATGAAATTTATCGAATTTTAATTGCCGCTTTAGGGGTAAGTCATGTACCCTAAATGTCATGGATTACGATTTATGCGTCATTGGTGGTGGAATTAATGGATGCGGCATTGCCCGTGATGCGGCAGGGCGTGGTTTAAAAGTGTTATTGGTTGAGGCGCAAGATCTCGCCAGTGCCACATCATCGGCCAGTACCAAGCTTATCCATGGAGGATTACGATATTTAGAACATTATGAATTTCGCCTCGTCAAAGAATCATTACGTGAACGTGAAACATTATTAAACGCCGCACCGCATATTATTTGGCCGATGGATTTTGTTTTACCGCATGATGCCCATTTACGTCCTTATTGGATGATTAAAACGGGTTTGTTCCTATATGATTTTCTAAGTGGGAAACAAAGATTATCCAAATCTGAACCGCTTGATTTTAGTCAAAGCGATTATGCAGATCCATTAGATGATAAGTATGAGCGCGGGTTTGTTTATTCGGATTGTTGGGTGCAAGATGCCCGCCTTGTGGTGTTAAACGCCATGGATGCGTATGAACGTGGGGCAACAATTTTACCGCAAACCGCCTGTATGGATTTTAGCCCATCGCGTGACAAGAAATCATGGCAAGTGAATTTACAAAATATGTTAAATGGTGATCAATTTAGTATCTCCGCCAAGATGATTGTGAATGCAGCGGGTCCTTGGGTGCGTAATATGCTTGATATATCGGGTATCACGCAAGAAGAAAAAGAGTACACCCCCAATGTACGTCTTGTGCAAGGCAGTCATATTGTCGTGCCGAAGCTGTATGAGAGTGAGCAGACATTCATTTTACAGCAAGAAGATGGGCGCATTATCTTCACCATCCCTTATGAACATCATTATACCTTAATTGGGACAACTGACGTCCCCTATAGTGATGATCCATCACACGTACAGATTACTGACAAAGAAATTCATTATCTTTGTAATGCGGTTAATCAGTCTTTGAAAAAGAAGATTACTCCGCAAGATGTTGTATGGAGCTATAGCGGTGTACGGTCTTTGGTTGATGATGGGCAAACAAATGCGTCTAAAGTGACGCGTGATTATAAGCTTTATGTTGATGAACGTCAGGGTCCGCCAATTTTATCTGTCTTTGGTGGTAAGATTACAACATATCGGAAACTGGCTGAACATGTGATGGAGCGTGTTGCGACCTTTTATCCGAAACAAAAGTTAAAACCATGGACGCGCAATGCTATTTTACCAGGTGGTGATATCGCCGATGGTGATTTTGATAGATTCGTAACGCAGCAATGCGAGCAATATGATTTTATCCCTGCTTATATGATTTACCGCTATGCCCGTGCCTATGGTACGCGCATGTCGGCTATCTTAAATGATGCCACCGCCCTTGAAAATTTAGGCGTACATTACGGTCAGGATGTCTATGAAGCAGAAATTCTTTATTTGATACAGTATGAATTTGTTCATACATTAGATGATGTTTTATGGCGTCGGTCTAAGTTGGGATTGCATGTCACCCAAGAAACTTTAGATAATTTAGAGGCCGCTTTTCCTAACATCATGGAAAAAGCAAACACGCAAAAAAACAGATACATCAATGCCGCCGCTTAAGAAAAATAACCCAAGTCAGAATATATTGGCGATTGACCAAGGTACAACAAGTTCACGTGCGATTTTATTTTCACCGCAGGGTGATATTTTATCTTTACAACAAAAAGAACTCACACTTTTTTATCCGCAAAAAGGATGGGTTGAACAAGACGCTAATGAAATATGGCATGATACGAAATGGGCGGTTGAAGAAATCTTGAAAGATCAAAACATGCTTCAAACCATTGCTGCTATTGGAATTACCAACCAACGTGAAACGACTATTCTTTGGGACAAAAATACAGGAAAGCCTATATATAACGCCATTGTTTGGCAGGATCGCCGTACGGCGGATTATTGTCATGAGCTTAAAAAAGATAAAAGTTTAGAAGAAAAAATATCAAATAAAACAGGGCTTTTACTTGATCCTTATTTTTCAGCGACCAAAATTAAATGGATCTTGGACAATGTTGATGGCGCGCGACAACGTGCGCAAAAAGGTGATGTTTTATTTGGTACGGTTGATTGTTTTTTATTGTGGCATTTAACAAAAGGGGGAATACACGCAACAGATGCAACAAACGCATCACGAACAATGCTTTATAATATTCAAAATAATGAATGGGACGATGAGCTTTTAGAAATATTTAATATTCCTAAAGATATATTACCCGAAGTTAAAGATAATTGCGCTGATTTTGGTACAGCCATATTAAATAATTGCAAAATACCAATTACAGCAATGGCAGGCGACCAACAAGCGGCAAGTATTGGACAAGCCTGCTTTGATGTGGGCATGGTGAAATCAACCTATGGTACAGGGTGCTTCGCCCTGATGAACGTGGGCGAAACATTTAAAGCATCACAAAATAAATTACTAACGACGATTGCTTACCGTCTTGATGGTCAAACAACATATGCGACCGAAGGTTCAATCTTTGTGGCGGGCGCTGCTATTCAATGGCTTCGTGATAATTTAGAATTTTTTGATGATGCCGCGCAAAGCGAAGCCATGGCTTTGTCCGTTCTTGATAATAATGATGTGTATTTCATTCCTGCTTTTACAGGGTTAGGCGCGCCTTATTGGCACCCTGATGCACGTGGAGCGATTACAGGACTCAGCCGTGAAAGTACAAAGGCGCATATCACCCGCGCCGCGTTAGAAGCACAAGCCTATCAAACGCATGACTTACTCTCGGCCTTTTATGGTGATACGCAGACCGATATTAAAATTTTGCGAATCGATGGCGGTCTGGCCAATAATAAGTTTATGTGTCAGTTCTTAGCAGATATGTTAAATTGTATTGTTGATGTGCCGCATATTACCGAAACAACGGCCCTAGGCGCGGCTTATTTGGCGGGCCTACATATCGGTATTTATAAAGATATGAACGATATTGCCGATCAATGGCAGGTTTCAAAGCGTTACCATCCACAGATGGCTACGGAAAAACGTGAATCATGTTTAAATAAGTGGCACCAAGAAATCCAACGTTTCTTATAAGATACGCGCCTGTATTATAAAAAATGTATAAATCTATTTTATATTTACAAAATACTTTTCACCCTAAAACAACAATGCTAATTTTTTGTCATTACTTAGTTTTGGGAGAGAAAAAATCCACTTGCAAAAGTACGGTCTTTAGCCGTTTTTTGCTGGCGTATTTGTCTAGATATTCATGTCTAAATTTTTTGCCTTATCGCTTTTATTTGTCATATCTGTGTTTGATTCTTCACAAGCTTTCGCGCTGAAAGTTCAAGGTCAAATGGGCGCAATGATTGTCACAAACATTCTGTCATTTTCTCCCGAAGATGCTGATGCGTTTTGTCTTGATAATCCAGAGTTTCATAATTGCGATATCGTAAGACAGCGTCAAGCAGAAGAACGTCAAATTATTGAACTGAACAGTGATGACATAGATAACTTGCAGATCGTTAATTTTACGACCACTACAACTATCAATAATAACGAAGGCCGTTTCTTCCGCAGTATCAACTTCGAATAAAATAAGTAAACAAAACACCGTTTCAATAAAAAAGCAGCCAATAAAAGCCGCTTTTTTTAAATTCTTATCACCTAAAATTAAATTTAGTTTTTCGCTTTATCAACCAATTGGCCTTTTGCAATCCAAGGCATCATCGCACGAAGGCGGGCACCGACTTCCTCAATCCCATGCTCGGCATTATTACGACGTGTCGCCTTAAAGCTAGGCTGACCTGCTTTACATTCTTGCATCCAATCACGTACAAAACGCCCCGATTGAATATCATCAAGAACACGTTTCATTTCGGCTTTTGTTTCATCCGTCACAATACGTGGGCCTGTAACATAGTCTCCATACTCCGCTGTGTTTGAGATAGAGTAACGCATATTGGCCATGCCGCCTTCATAAAGAAGATCGACAATTAATTTCACTTCGTGCATACATTCAAAGTAAGCCATCTCTGGTGCATAGCCCGCCTCAACCAAAGTTTCAAAACCGTTTTTGATAAGCTCACATAAGCCACCACAAAGAACAACTTGTTCACCAAATAAATCTGTTTCACATTCTTCACGAAAAGATGTTTCAATGATACCTGAACGGCCACCACCAATAGCAGACGCATAAGATAAACCGATGTCTTGTGCATGTCCTGTGGCATCTTGTTCAACCGCGATCAGACAAGGCACACCGCCGCCTTTTTGATATTCGCCACGCACTGTGTGTCCGGGGCCTTTTGGTGCAACCATTAAAATATCTAAATCACTACGCGGTTCAATTAAGTTAAAGTGAATATTTAAACCGTGAGCGAACATCAACGCCGCGCCTTCTTTCATGTTATCATGAAGGTGGCTGTAATAGATTTCTGCTTGTAATTCATCCGGTGTTGCCATCATCATCACATCAGCCCATTTTGCGGCCTCTGTCACATCCATGGTTTCGAACCCAGCGTCTTGCGCTTTTTTGTTTGTTGAGCTGTCGCTACGTAATGCAATACGTACATCTTTCGCACCACTATCTTTTAGGTTGGCCGCGTGGGCGTGACCTTGTGAACCATAGCCAATAACAACAACCTTTTTATTTTTAATCAGGTTTACGTCACAATCACTATCGTAATAAACACGCATAGAGGTTTGCGCTTGAGGTTCGCTTTGTTTAAATTCAGCTATGTTTTCTGCATTATTATTGCTTGGCATTTTGAAATATCCTTATCATTTATCGTCAAAAACTGAACATAAAAAACCATTTAAACGCACGAAAGGCAAGGGGAAAAGCCGTTAAATTTGAATTAGACATTAATGTTATGTTAAATTTTCTTATGGGTTTGAATTTAGATAATGTGTTAATGCCAATTTTCAGGATGATTGCTAGTCCTGGGTTGGGCAACCCTCATTCACCTTATGAAGTTTCTTTAATGACGAAGGGTATAAAACCTGTTGCAATGATCAATGCGTATGAGATTGATATATCTTTACAAGGCGCAATAGACAATGGTGCTGTCATTCAAATAGACACGCATGATTTTGAATTAAATTATCGAATATATTGTAAAAAAGAAGAAGTTGATAATGCTACAACTGCTGCTGATATTCTAACAAAATGTTTACAAGACCCTAAAGGTGTCTCATCAAATGATAATAAGAAATTAAAAGAAGCGTTGCGTATAAACGATGATCAAATGACAGGGTATGCAAGATCTTTTAGACATATTTCTGATTTTATAAAAGCCACCATGGGCGGGTATAAAACTCCTGAAACGACAGCTTTGCTAG
>CAZYHI010000005.1:0-34791 GCA_964647515.1 uncultured Micavibrio sp.
TATAAAAACTGTACTCAGAGGAATTCTATTACCTTTAGCAGATACGATTTTATTAGCTTCCATTTCTCTCTTCCTTATGCGGCTTCTGATTTTGAATTGGCGTAACCGACTTCATGCATTTTAACGGCTGTGTCCAACATACGGTTTGAAAAACCCCATTCATTGTCATACCAGCTCATGATGCGGACAAGCTTGCCATCCATCACTTTTGTTTCGTTGACGGCAAAGATGGAAGACAGCGGGTTGTGGTTAAAGTCACCAGAAACCAAAGGTTCATCATATGTACCAAGTACACCATCAAGCGCACCGCCAGCGGCGCTCATGATTGCTTTGTTTACTTCTTCTACGCTCGTGTCTTTTGAAGCGACGAATTTCAAATCAACAACAGATACGTTTGGCGTAGGGACACGCATGGATACGCCGTCTAATTTACCATCTAGTTCTGGTAAAACTTTACCAACGGCTTTGGCCGCACCCGTTGATGTAGGAATCATGTTCAATGCACCAGCGCGCGCGCGGTGTAAATCACCATGCGCGGTATCAACAATACGTTGATCACCTGTGTAAGAATGGATTGTTGTCATGAAGCCGCTTTCAATACCAATCGCATCGTTCAATGCTTTTGCCACAGGGGCAAGGCAGTTTGTAGTACAAGAGGCGTTAGAGACAACCTCGTGCTCCGCAACTATTTTGTCAGAGTTAACGCCGAAAACCGTCATAATGTCTGCGTCACCACTTGGCGCAGAGATAAGAACTTTCTTCGCGCCAGCTTGGATGTGCATCGCGGCTTTATCACGAGATGTGAAGATACCTGTACATTCAAAAACGATATCTACGCCAAGCTTACCCCAAGGAAGGTCGGAAGGGTTACGCTCTTGGCAAACATCAATGTTTTTACCGTCAACGATGATGGTGTCTTCATCAACTGTTTCAACGTCAAAAGGGAAGAAGCCATGAACGCTGTCATATTTAAGTAGATGTTTGTTTGTTGCCAAAGGCGCCAAGTCATTAATAGCAACAATTTCAATGTCATCGCGTTCTGATTCAAATAATGCGCGTGTTACGTTACGTCCGATACGTCCAAATCCGTTAATGGCTACTTTAATTGTCATTTTACTATCCTATTACTATCTTGGGTTGTCTTATAAGTTTGATTTGTCACAATAAAGCATTGTAACGCACTGAAAACAAGAGTTTTTTGTAAATGCGGCGTAGAAATTGGCTGAAAATTAGGCTTTCTTCGCCTTTACTGCGTCAACAATGGCTTTGGTTGTTATACCAAAATGTTCGAAGAGTTGATCGGCGGGAGCAGACGCACCGAAGCTATCCATACCGATAAAAATACCATGACCACCGATAAGGCGATCCCAGCTTTGACGGATACCTGCCTCTACACCAACTTTGATGGAGCTGTTACAGATTAGGCTTTGGATGTAATCGCCATCTTGCCCCCAGAAGCGTTCCATACAGGGCACAGACACAACGCGCGTGCCATCGCCTAATTCTTCTGCGGCTTCAAGCGCCAATTGGACTTCTGAACCAGAGGCGAAGATAGTGACTTCTGGTTCGTCACCCTCGCAATCTTCAATAATGTAAGCACCGAGGGAGGCTTTATTCACTTCGTCGGCTTCATCACGAATATTTGGTACAGATTGACGTGTTAACGCTAGAAGAGATGGAGAGGTCTCAGATTTTAACGCAAGTTCCCAACATTCTGCTGTCTCAATACCATCGCAAGGGCGGTAAACATATAAGTTAGGGATGGCGCGTAACGCTGATAGATGTTCAACAGGTTGATGGGTTGGGCCATCTTCACCAAGACCAATAGAATCGTGTGTTCTGACATAAATCACGCGTTGCTCCATTAGTGCCGCCAAACGAATGGCAGGGCGAGAATAATCCGCAAACTGTAAGAACGTACCAGAATAGGGGATGATACCGCCATGAAGCGCCATACCGTTCATGATTGCGCTCATGCCATGCTCACGCACGCCATAATTAACGTAATTTCCATCAAACTCACCTTTGCCAACAAATTTAGAGGCAGAGACTTTTGTATTGTTAGAGCCCGTCAAATCGGCAGAGCCACCAACCATACAACCTAGCGCGGGCACGATTTTTTCCAAACATGCGCCAGAAAGTTGGCGTGTGGCTTTTGAAGGTTGTTCTTCAGCGAAGGATTTTTTAAGCCCTGCAACAGTCTTATCCAGTGAAGTTAAATCAATATCTAAAGAAACAGCATTAGCAGGGCTTTGTATCCCTAAAGACCGCCACATAGATAAAATATCATCTGGAATTTCAAAGGGAGCATGTGGCCAGTTTAAGTTTTCACGAACGCCAGCAATCTCATCGTCACCTGTGATCGCGCCATGGGCTTTTGGTTGGCCTTCTAAAGTTGGGCAGCCATAACCAATTTTTGTACGGCAAGCGATAAAGCTTGGTTTATCTGATTTATGTGCGCGGGCAATCGCGTCTTCAATGGCTTTATGATCATGCCCATCAATATCTTGAACTTCCCAACCATAGGCTTCGTAACGTTTTTTGACATCTTCAGTGAAGGTTAAATCTGTTGTGCCATCAATCGTGACTTTGTTGTCATCATAAAAAGCAATCAGCTTATTTAGTTTTAAGTGACCAGCAAGGGAACATGATTCATGTGATACGCCCTCCATGACACAGCCATCGCCCAAGAAGCAATAAGTATAGTGATTTAAATCATCGCCATGTTTTTCGTTGAGGATACGTTCGGCAATGGCAAAGCCAACCGCGTTGGAAATACCTTGTCCCAATGGCCCTGTGGTGGTTTCGATAGCGGCGTCAAAATCAACTTCTGGATGCCCTGGTGTATGTGAACCCAATTGACGGAAATTTTTCAGCTCATCCAAAGTGATTTTCTCGTTGCCTGTTAAATAAGAAAGGGAATAGGGAAGCATAGAGCCATGGCCGTTAGAAACAATAAGACGGTCACGATTTGACCAGCGTGGATTTTTTGGATCAAATTGCAGGAACTTCGTGTAAAGCACCGTCGCAATATCCGCCATACCCATCGGCATCCCTGTATGGCCAGAATTGGCAGCCTTGACACCATCCAACGCCAAGATACGAATTGTATCCGCCATTTTCTTTAAATTTAATTCTATATTCATATTATTGTTAACTGGCTGTGCTTGCCCCATGGAAACCCCTATAAATCTGCGTGTTGTAGATAGATGATAGATTGCAACTTTGTATAGGGCAGGTCAATAAGGATATTTCAAATAATCTTGGGTAAAACTCTATTCCATTGCTTGACCGTACTGGGTTTTGGTTACTATTATCAGCTATTATTATTTGAACTATAAGCATGAGGCCTTAAGTGACTGTAGCAATTAAAGAATCTCTGGTTAAGTTGAACGATGTTTTGCAAGGGTTGGAGCATTCCGCCACGCAAGCTGAAGACAACGCCAAGAAAAATGTTGAGCGTGCCGCGAAAGGTAGTGCGAAAAAGTCTCCTCCTGATTTGTTCTCTGTGCCATCATCGACTTCATCAAGTGCGTCAGAGAGCGATGTTGATGCTAAAGCTTTGGCGAGTCGTTTGGATAGTGCCATTGAAAAAGTTGAAAATCTTTTGAAAGAGGAGGCGTAACCCATGGCTGATGTTAGTGTAAGTATTAATGGTCGTCAATTTAACATTGCTTGTGATGATGGGCAGGAGCAGCGCGTTCTTGACCTTGCGAATTTTGTTGATGCCCGCGTGAAAGAAATGAAGCAAGCAGGGGCGGGAACAAATGAACAGCATTTGCTCGTTTTGGCTTCTATTGTGATGGCCGATGAAATGTTTGATCTGCGTGATTCCTCGGCTAATACAAATACCGCGTCTTTGGATGGCTTACAAATTACGTCTCAAGATGAAGGGGAGATTGTCAGCGCGATTGACCAAATGGCCGCCCGTATTGAAAAAATCGCTGGCGGACTGGATAAAATTTAAGGTTCTACTCAAGCTTTTTGTAATATATTTTCAAAACAGATAAAAATAAAGCGCGACATGGTGATCGCGCTTTTTCTTTGTTCTTATTAAAAGAGTTACAGAATTAAGATTCTGTGTTTTCTGCTGGTGCTTCAGCGGGAGCCTCTGCAGCAGCGGCTTCAGCTTCTTTTGCTTTTTTAGCGGCTTGTTTGGCAGCCACTTTTTCTGCTTTACGCTTATCTTCAGCCACTTTGTTTTCAGCTTTTTGAGCTTTCTTCGCGGCTTTTTTATCAGCGGCTTTTTGTGTCTTAGACACTTTGCTCTTTTCTTCAACGTCAACAACTTCCATACCGTGGCCTGTTGTACGCTCAGAAATACGTGCAGATTTACCGCGACGATCACGAAGATAGTAAAGCTTCGCACGGCGGACAGAACCACGACGGACAAGCTCTATGCTGTCAATTCTGGGGGAGTGAAGGGGAAACACACGCTCAACACCTTCACCAAGGCTGATTTTACGCACGGTGAAACTTGCATTGGCGTTGTTGCTACCAGAACGCGCGATACAAACACCTTCATAGGCCTGAACACGCTCACGGGTGCCCTCACGGATTTTCACGTTAACTTTAATGGTGTCACCTGCGGCAAAGTCAGGGATGTTGCTGTTTTCTTGGAACTTCGCGTTTTGCTTGGCTTCAAATTTTTCTAATATATTCATGTTTTTATCCTTTTTAATTTCACGAAATCCGTATAAATGCGATCTCGTGTTTTTTGATATATTAAGCGAAGCTCGATAATCAACTAATCTACTTAGAAGGCAGCTTCTTTTTCGTTTTAATCATAAAAACAGAGCGTTTATAGGTGGTTTACTGTTATAAAGCAAGGAAATTATTAAATACGAATTGACATTATTTTTGTCATAAGATATTTTGCGAGTTATGAAGATTTCATTTTGTACAACATGTATGGATAGAGTGGAACATTTGAAGCAGACATTGCCTCAAAACTTGATTGATAATCCAAATCAGGATGGCTTGGAGGTTGAATTTGTTGTTTTAAATTACAACAGTTCGGACGATATGCATGAATGGATGACAACAGACCCTCAAATAGTTTCTGAAATTGAGTCTGGCCGAATTGTGTATGCGCGTACGAGTGATCCTAAAAATTTTCATATGTCTCATGCAAAAAACATGGCTCATCGATTGGCTACGGGAGATGTTGTCTGTAATCTGGATGCCGATAATTATACAGGCCCTAATTTTTCTGGCGCGTTAAATGAAATTTTTTCTAAAGATATGGATATGATCGTTAAGCCTCATGAAAAATCTGCCCAAACTATGAGTGACTACTCCCCAGGCATTGGGGGACGTATAGCTTTGCCAAGAAAGACTTTTTTTGCCCTTGGTGGATATAATGAACGACGTAAGGGGTGGGGTGGAGAAGATACAGGCTTGATTCGAAGGGCGCGTATGGCGAACGTAAATTATTATCAATTTGAAGATTACCGCTTTATGAAAGTGATAGGTCACAGTGATGAAGCGCGAACAAAAAATAGTGGTCTAAATGTTAAAGAGAAACGCGTAGAAAGCAGAAGAATTCAACGGTCTTATAAGGCCAAAGATACAAATAAGCTTGTTGATTTTTTTGTGCAAGTCGCAAGAAGGGTTCCTGCCGTATTGAAAATAAATTTAGTCGCCAATAAAGGTGTTGATATTGGTGTGGGTACAGTTACTCAGTTTGGTGACTGTAAATCATACGATTCATTTTCTATTGAAGCTGTAAAGCATAAACCGAGTAAAATTTTTAACTCATTAAGTGGTGTCGCTCGTTTAGTTAGGCATAGGTTACTCCCTCAAACTATTCGCTTAACAGATCAGGGCGCACGGCCTTCGTAATTTTTTTACTCTGTTCTTTACGCCATTGTTCAATTTTGGCGTGATCGCCATTTTTTAAAACTTCGGGGACGATGTGTGTGTTGTTATGGGAATCTGTCCATTCGGCAGGGCGAGTATAATGCGGATATTCGAGCAAGCCGTCTGTGTTTGCGCCAAAGCTTTCATTATCGGCGGTATCATCATTGCCCATGACATTGGGCAGAAGACGGATGCAGGCGTCCATTAATATGAGCGCGGCAGGCTCACCACCGCTTAACACATAATCGCCAATCGAAATTTCCTCAAACCCATGCGCGTCAAGCACGCGTTGATCCACCCCTTCATAGCGTCCACAAAGCAGGGTGAGAGAGGATTCTTGGCTGAGTTCTTTTGCGAGTACTTGGTTGAGCACTTTACCGCGGGGAGAAAGGTAGATTTTGCGTCCGATATCGTCATCCCGACGAAGGTCGAGATCATTCGCCGAGCTTTTATTAGATTCCGACCTGCGTCGGAATGACGTTGGGGGAATGGACAATAAAGCGCGCTCAATCACATCGGCACGCATCACCATGCCCGCGCCACCACCATAAGGCGTGTCATCAACGGTTTTGTGATTATCCGTAGCAAAATCACGGATGTTAATAGCGTCATAGCTCCAATCACCGCGCTCTAAAGCTTTACCTGCTAAAGATTGCCCTAACATGCCGGGGAACATATCAGGGAATAGGGTGAGGAGGTTGAAATTCAGTGTCATGGTGGATATTTATATCAAATATGATTGAGGTGTAAGCTTTTTTATCATATTGTTCAATATGACTAATAAAATAGATCAGCTTACTAAGTTGTTCTCGCAGGTGTCGAAAATGGTTTTTGGTCCTTCAAAAGCCGAGTATCGCGTTGTTTTAGAGGATAGCGTTAGAAAACTTAATAAGTATAGGTTGAATGTATCCTCTGTAGATTTTTTGAATAGCAATTGCGGAAGAGTGCCCAATGCCGCCGTGCATGCGCAAGATTGCGTGCAATATCTAGAAAGGGGGGAAATGCCTGCGTCTTTACCAAGGCAACAGTATTGCATGGCTTTTTAAATATTTTATTTGACATATTATTTTATTTGTAGTAGTTTCGACTAACTTAATTTAAAGGTAATACTAATGAAAAAATTGATTGTTTTATTATTTTCAAAAGCTGCGGCGAAGGCAATGAATAGACCTAATTGGCCGTTACAGTTTGCGGCACGTGGTTATGTCCCTGCTTATAAACATGGATCACAATATAGAGATGTATTCTATGAAACGGTAAAGCGTATTGAAGGCAATGTTAGTGATGCATCTGTAAAGGCTTTTACTCTTGGTTTGGTTACGCAAGCTAACGTTAAGGGGTTGGATCATACAGATATAGAGACACATAAAAGAATGTTAGCATGGTCTATAAAGAATAACCGTCCTAATTTAACAGTTTCTGTTGCTGAAGAAGAGGCTGCAAAAAAGAAAGGGCGGCAACCTAGTGAAGCAATACCTATTTCAGAGAGTAAAATGCCAACTCCTACACACGAGGCACCGCCTAGATTGCATTAACTTAACAACCCTTCAGGGATTTTGATAGTCACGGTGGTGTCGGATACTTTTAAAGTAGTGTCATCAGTGAAGGGAAGGTAAAAACTTTCACCACCATCTGGTTGGATTTCGAGCAAATCGCTTGCACCAAAATTTTCAACGGCGATGATTTTTCCGATATGCTTGTTGTCTTTATCAATACAAGATAAACCAATGAGGTCTGCGATATAAAATTCATCGTCATTTGCTTCGGGTAGATTGTCTTTATCTATATAAAGTTCAGTGCCACGTAGCTTTTCGGCTTCGTTACGGTTGGTGATGCCTTCCACTTCGGCGAGCCAATGTTTCGCGGTTTGGTTTTTAAGTTTAAGTGAGAGCGTTTTATCGCCGCCCTCACTTGTGAATAATATACCATCTGCCAAACTGTTGTCATCGGCAAAGACATGCAACTTCACAAGGCCTTTAATGCCATGCGCGGTTGCGATTTTTGCGATGCAGATTCTACTTGCTCCCTCTCCCTGGGGGGAGGGTTGAGGTGAGGGGATGTTTGCCTTATTCGTTATATCTTCCAAAACACCTTCAATGTTTTTCAAAACATCATTGTTCCAATATCGTAAAATGGTTAGTTCTTTTTGTTTTAAAAATTCGGTTCGTTCTTTATCTTTTTCTTCATTATGTTGACCGCTATCAAGCTCAATGACGAGTTTTAAGTCATCACAATAAAAATCTAAAATATAAGGAGGAAAGGGATGTTGCCTTCTAAATTTTAAGCTATGAAATTGATTGTTTCGCAATTTTGACCAAAGTAATTTTTCGGCTTCGGTTTGATTGCGACGTAATTGGCGAGCGTTTTCGGTTGTTTTATCCATAGAAAAATCCCCTCACCCGACTTTTATTAAAATAAAAGCCACCCTCTCCCCAAGGAGAGGGTAACAGTTTTGTTTTATTATTCAGCTTTTGACTCTTCTGCTTTTGGTTCTTCAGCAGGCGCGTCCGCTTTTGCTTCCTCGGCTGGAGCTTCAGCTTCAGGAGCAGAGGCTTCTTCTTTTGGTGCTTCAGCTTCGGCCTTCGCCGCTTCTTTGGCGGCTTCTGCGGCTGCCTTTTCTTCTTCTTTTGCCGCTTTAGCTGCTTCGGCTTTCGCTTTCACCTTTTCTTCTTTATCGGCGATACGCATTTTTGTTTTTTCAGATGGTTTACCTTTGTTCGGGTTGTTTGGTGTTGCTGGCATTGGTGCAATACCTGCTTTACCCAAAAATACCGCAACACGGTAAGAAGGTTGTGCGCCTTCACCTAACCAATGCTTGATACGATCTTCGTTAAGTTTAACGCGCTCGCCGTCATCTTTGCCGAGTAGGGGGTTGTATGTTCCCAAACGTTCGATGTAACGACCGTCACGGGGCATGCGTTTATCCGCAACCACGATACGATAGAATGGACGGGACTTACGTCCGCCTCTTGATAGTCTCATTGCTAGTGCCATTTTAGTTCTCCTTTTAGTTTAAATGTTAGTTATGAGTTAGTTTAATTTCTTAGTTATCTTCTTTGTTTTGTGAGTCTTGATGTTTTTCCAACATCTCTTTTATTTCAGGGTTATCGTTTACCAGTTTATCGGCATAGCCCTGTAATTCTTTTGTAAAATTTTCGTCACTTATTACTGTTTTTTCTAATGTCTTTTTTAAGGTCTTTTCGACGTCAGAGCCTTGTGTTTTTAAAAACAAGCCAGCGTCTTTTTGCGCCTGTTCACTGCTGGAGCAAGTTTGTGTCTTTAAAACTTTCTTGAGGAGCAGGCTAGGTAGAATTCCTGCGAACTGAATAGAGTAAAACAAAATTACAAAGGCGATAATGTTTAATATTATAATTTTGAAGGAAACCTTGTTCTTTTTACAGGCAGCGACCCCTAAGATTGTAAAGATAAATAGTATGGTCAACATAACAACGCGAGGGATGATTGTGTTGGTAACATAAGTGAATGTAAAAAAGCATTGTTGTTGCAATATTACTGAGAGCACAAGTGAAATAGCAGGAATTAAAAAAAGCAAAAACCATAAGCGTTTATTCTGTTTTAATAGCGCCGCAAAAATGTTGAGCATGTCTTTCATCATTTCCGCTTACCTTTTTTGTTCTTAGGTTTACGGTTTTTCTTTGAGCCGCCACGGGCTGGCATTCCGGGCATGCCCATTCCTTGCCCCCCACCAAGTCCAGCGAGGCCAGGCATGCCACCACCTGCGCCAAGCCCTGGTAAGCCAGCAGGCATAGCAGGTGCATTGTTATCATCAAAAGGATTGTCACCTAGAGGCCCTTCGCTCATCATGTCAGATGCTAAGGCATTAGGATCCATGGATTGTGAAATCATATCAAGTTCATCGGACTTTCCGCCCATCATGCCCTTCATTTGTTTCATCATGCCACCCATGCCCATCTTTTTGATTTTCTTCATGACGGTTTGCATTTGCTGTTGTTGTTTACACAGCTTGTTAATATCTTGAACGGTTGTACCAGATCCCACCGCGATACGTTTTTTACGCGAGGCATTCATCAGGGATGGTTTTTCACGCTCCTTCAATGTCATGGATAGGATAATCGCTTCATGTTTTTTGAGTGTACTTTCGGCAAGCTCGTTACTTTCCAAAGCTTGCGCCATTTTGCCTAGACCAGGCATCATTTTCATCAACGCACCTGCGCCACCCATTTTGTTCATTTGACGCATTTGTTTGAGTAGGTCATTAAAGTCAAATTGACCTTTTTTGAACTTCTCAGCCATTTCGGCAGCATCTTCTTCGTTGACGCTTTCTTGCGCTTTCTCAACAAGCGAGACCACATCACCCATGCCAAGGATACGTCCCGCAATACGGTCGGGGTAGAAGGGTTCAATCTTGTCCCATTGTTCACCAGTCCCCATCAACTTCACGGGCTTACCAGTAACAGCCTTCATTGACATGGCGGCACCGCCACGCGCATCGCCATCAATACGGGTCATCATAATACCGGTGATACCGACTTTGTTGTCGAACTCTTGCGCGACGTTAACCGCGTCTTGCCCTGTCATTGCATCAACAACAAGAAGCGTTTCAGACGGGTTAGAAATCTTTGAAATCTCTGCGACTTCGTTCATTAATTCTTCATCGATGCTGAGACGGCCTGCGGTATCGAGCATAACAATATCGAACCCACCAAGGCGGGCTTCTTCCATGGCGCGTTTGGTAATATCGACAGGCTCTTGCCCCTTGATGATTTCGAGTGTAGCGATACCAGTTTGTTCACCCAGTACGGCAAGTTGTTCTTGCGCGGCGGGGCGTTGAGTATCCAACGACGCCATAAGGATTTTCTTATTGCGTTTATCGGTTAGAAATTTTGAAATCTTCGCTGTCGAGGTTGTCTTACCAGAACCTTGCAAACCGACCATTAAGAAAGCGGCAGGGGGCTTGGCATCAATGTTAAGCTCCTCCACTTCATCACCGCCCAGCATTTCAACCATGGTGTCATGGACAATCTTGATGACTTGTTGTGCAGGGTTCACGCCTTTGGTGATTTCCGCGCCAGTGGCACGTTCTTTAATAATCTCGATAAATTCTTTAACAACGGGAAGGGCGACATCGGCCTCAAGCAGCGCAACGCGAATTTCACGCGCGGCATTATTGACGTCTTCTTCCTTCAAAGAGCCTTTGCCCCGAAGTCCGTCAAATATTCCGCCTAATTTATCGCTTAGTGAATCAAACATTTTTATTTAATTTTCCCAAACACTCCTAAAGTCGGTTTGGGCGTTTCTTTCTAAATTCAGTTACTTTCACATTCCAGCCTAAGCTGGAATCTACTTTCTTTTTTATATTCCCTTAGGCGCGTAAACGCGCTACGGGCTTTCCCTTCTTATTATTGTCATGCTTTGGCTTGACCAAAGCATCTCTTTTTACTTGCGAGATCCTTCGATCAAGTCGAAGGATGACGGTTAAAATAACAACGAAAACAACCCCAGTGGGCGTAATTTCGCTGACTGGGGGGTATCGTTAGACACTGAAATAATTCCAGATGTCGGTAATTTGTGGGTTTTATAGCGTCATAGCCTGTGTTATGCAAGCATATTATGTCTGAATATGATCAATATATAAGAAATACATGGTTGGAGGTTGATTTAGGTCAATTTCGTAAGAACATTGAAATTCTTCAAAAAACGGTAGATACGCGAGTTTTGGTGATTGTGAAAAGCAATGCTTATGGTCATGGACTTGAGGCTTGCGGCGTCGCGGCGCAAGAAGCGGGCGCGGAGATGTTGGGCATAGCCACGTGCGGTGAGGGCGCATTGTTACGCGAAGCGGGCGTGACGATACCGCTTTTACGAGTGACGGCCTATGGCATGAATGAGATTGAGCCGATGATTGTCGATGATACGCATTTTATTATTTGGACGGCGGAACAAGTCAAAACCGCCAATGAGATAGCAGGCAAGCTTAATAAAACAGCCAAAGTTCATTTGAAAATAGATACAGGGATGGGGCGTGCAGGAGTTTTTACCGAGGATGTTGCCCCCATCGCACAAGTGATTGAGGCCGCAGAGCATATTGAAATGGTCGGCGTCTGCAGCCATTTTCATTCTGCCGAGGCCGCGCCCGAAAGCTCTATTGAACAAATGAAAAAGTTCGATCAAGCTTTGGATACGCTAGAGAATATGAATATCAAACAAGATTATATTCATTTGGCCAATTCGCGTGGGTTGCTGAAATTTCCACAGGCGCGTTACAATATGGTGCGTGCGGGTGTGGTGACATATGGTCTACCGTATGAGGCGGGTTTTCCTTTGCCTGATGGTATGGCACCAATCGCACAGTGGAAGGCGCGTGTTTTAAGTGTGCGTCATTTTCCCAAAGGTCATGTGATTAGCTATGGTGGGCAATATAAGACCCAAAAAGAGGGGGAGCGTATTGCGATTATCCCACTTGGTTATGTTGATGGATTTCAGCGCTTCCCTGCCGATGTGAATGAGGTTTTGATACAGGGGCGTAAATTGAGGACGGTTGGGCGTATCTGTATGGATCAATGTCATGTTAGCCTGCCCGATGATATGGATGTGCAAGAAGGTGAAGAGGTCGTTGTGTTAGGCGCGCAAGGTGATGCCGAGATTACCTCTGTTGAGATCGGCAACCGCTGGGGGACGAATAAATATGATGTGCTGTGTGGTATAAGCGCAAGAGTGCCGCGAGTTCATTCCTGACTTATAAAAGTCAGGTTTTGCCAAGTTTTAGCTATCGTGCTATATTTGTTTTATTTATTGAAAAATTAGGGAAAAATATGAAAAAAATAATCAGTCTTTTTATTGTCGTCGTATCATTAAGTGCATGTTCTTCGTTGCCCAATGGGAAACTAACAAAGTCATTTGAAGATGTTCCAGTTAAGGCAGATATTGTTAAAGAAGCTCCTGAAAGGCCTTTATATGTTAATGTTCCTCAAACAAATCTCTACGGGGCGGGGTTGATAGGTGCTGCTGTATCTATGGCAGCGACAGAGGTTAGCCGCCAAAAAAGGCTTCCTGGGATTAATGAAATTAGAAATAGTTTTCCTGCGGATAAAGTTTTTCAGCAAGAAAACGATAATTTGATTGCACTTGTAAAACATGCGGATTGGATTGAGCCACAAAAAATATTGAAGTTAGAGGATTACTCGGCGAGTGACCGTAAAGCTGTGAAAGCAAATGCCCTTATTAATACAGAGGCACCTTATGTTGTTTCTTTAACGAGCAGCTATGTTATTGGAGAACATTTTGAGAATTTGGCTCAAGCAACAATTGTGAAAATTAATAAAATTGAAAACGGAAAGTCTGGTATGAAGGTTTTTCAAGGGCAGGTTTCAGGAAATTTTGTTCCGCCTGGTGTTGCAATTACTAAAGATATGACAAATTATCGTATTTGGACAGCGAATGATAATGCGCTGTTAAAGCAAGGTATAACATCGACAAACAATCAAGTTGAAAAAGCACTTGAAAAGCTACTCCTAAATCCGTATCAAGTTGCAAAAATTAAGAATAACTGATTGATACAAGAGAGCCTCAATATGGTATTGGTTTAAGGTAATTTTCTTTGACCTGTCCCTAAAACACCTATAAACCGTTAGTTTATGAGTAATAATGATCCACAGCTTGTGACCTTTGGCTGTCGCCTCAATACCTATGAGAGCGAGGTGATGCGTAGCCATGCCAAAAATGCAGGGATGGAGGATGCGATTATCTTTAATACTTGCGCGGTGACCAAGGAAGCCGAGCGTCAAGCACGTCAGGCCATTCGTAAGGCACGGCGTGAAAATCCAAGTGCAAAAATTGTCGTGACGGGATGTTCTGCACAGATTGATCCACAAACTTATGCTCAGATGGATGAGGTGGATCAGATTATCGGTAATGACCTCAAACTTAAAGCTGATACTTGGGGAGTGACAGATACTGAACGCGTATTGGTTAACGACATCATGTCAGTCAAAGAAACCGCCTCACACCTTATTGAAGGTATAGAAGGGCAAGCACGGGCGTTCATCCAAGTGCAAAATGGCTGTGACCATCGCTGTACTTTTTGTATTATCCCTTATGGACGGGGCAATTCGCGCTCTGTCCCCATTGGTGAAATTGCTGCGCAGGTGTGTAAACTTGTCGAGAGTGGTTATAACGAAATCGTTATGACGGGAGTCGATGTGACGTCTTATGGTGCGGATTTACCGGGTACGCCGAGCCTTGGACAGATGATCCGCCGTGTGCTGGCGTTGGTGCCTGAATTACCACGTTTGCGTTTATCTTCACTTGACCCCGTGGAGATTGATGAGGATTTATGGCGTTTGATTGCCGAAGAGCCTCGTTTGATGCCGCACCTTCATATGAGCTTGCAAGCGGGTGATGACATGATCCTTAAACGGATGAAGCGCCGTCATTTACGTGAGGACGCGATAGAGATGTGCCGAAAGGCGAGGGAGCTGCGCTCCGATATGGAGTTCGGTGCGGATATCATCGCAGGCTTTCCTACTGAAACAGAAGAGATGTTTCAAAACACGATGAATGTGGTTGAAGAATGTGACCTGACTTTCTTGCATGTGTTCCCCTATAGCGAACGCCCCGGCACGCCAGCGGCGAATATTCCCGCCAATAAGCAAGTCGATGTGCCCGTGCGTAAAGAACGCGCGGCACGCCTTCGTGCGCTGGGTGAGGGTCAGGTTCAAAAATTCCTAAAACGTCATGTTGGGCAACGCCGTCAAGTGATTGTTGAGCAGGATAATATTGGTCGCACTGAACATTTCGCCGCGGTTGATCTGGATAAGGCTTGTAAAGTCGGAAGCTTGGTTGAGGTTAAGACTTATGCTATGAACGATAAGCATTTAATGGGGAAAGTTTTATAATGGTTTTTTGGCGTAAGAAAAAAGAACAAGAAGAGTCGGCGAGCGAGGCGGTGGAGCAGGTTGTTGAAGATGCGCCTGTCGCGGAATCTGTTGAGGTGGCTGAACCTCAACCTCAATCTCAAGAAAACGCTAAAGAAGAAACTAAAAGTTGGCTTGGGCGCTTAACTGGTGGGCTGTCAAAATCTTCATCTAAATTAAGTGATAATATTACAAGCGTGTTTACCAAGCGTAAATTGGATCAAGATGCGCTGGATGAGTTAGAAGATATTCTCATCATGTCGGATATGGGGCCAAAAACGGCCGCGAAGATTGTGAGCGACTTTTCCAAAGAAAAATTTGATAAAGAAATTGATGAAGCAGAAATCAAAAATGCTTTAGCGCAATCGGTGACAAAAATTTTAGAACCTGTTGCAATGCCGCTTGATATAACAGCGCAAAAACCCTTCGTGATGTTGGTTTGTGGTGTCAATGGCGCGGGTAAAACCACGACAATTGGAAAGTTGGCGCATGACTATCATGTTAAGCAAGGCAAGAAAGTCATGATTGCCGCAGCGGATACGTTTCGTGCCGCGGCGGTAGACCAATTGGATGTCTGGGCGCAACGCGCAGACGTGCCATTGATTAAAAAAGATATTGGTGCAGATAGTGCCGCGGTGGCGTATGAAGCCCTTGAACAAGCGACGGCGGAGCAAGCCGATTTGTTGATGATTGATACAGCAGGTCGTTTGCAAAACAAAAAGAATTTAATGGAAGAATTATCCAAGATGATCCGCGTGATTAAAAAGCAAGATGAAACTGCGCCGCACGCCGTTGTGCTGGTACTGGATTCCACCACGGGGCAAAACGCGCATAGCCAAGTGCAAAACTTTAAAGAGGTTGTTGATGTGACGGGCTTGGTCGTGACCAAGCTGGATGGTTCCGCCAAGGGTGGGGTGGTTGTCTCGCTCGCCCATGATTATGGTTTGCCCATTCATGCCATCGGTGTCGGCGAGAAGATTGAAGATTTATCGGCGTTTAATGCCGAAGATTTTGCCAAGGGTCTAATTGGGTAATGGCCTCGCATCAAGGCTAACACCTTTTGCGTCACTATAAACAGTTACTTGACTCGCCAAATTACTTTTATCACAAGAAATAGCAGTGGATGATCCATTAAATTCATTACAGGAGTTTTGTCTTACGAACGTTGTCCCCCCTATTTGTGCACCGATCCCAAGTTGAGCAGGCAGGTCAGATTGAATGTTGCCTCCACTAGTTGCAGGTAAAAACATTAGCGCTAAAGCGCCTGTTAAATGTCGTAGATTTTGTTTCATTGAGGCACATAATGCATAGTTTTCTGGAAAAAATCAATATCTGTTTATTGAGGAAGCTTCTTATAGCTTGCTTATTGACATAATGTTTAGCTTGTGCTTTACTAAAGCTATGGTTAAGGTAAATAGAACAATATCCTCAATTGCGGCTGCATTATTCGCTCCGTTTTCATTAGCTGTAGGGGATTCTCTATCGAATAACACTGATTTAGACGCAGCAGGTGATTCTGCTGCAGACATTACAGAAGAATCTAGTTCCTCTCGTAGAGGTCCTCACGTAGAAATAATTACAGAGCTGCACAGTAATTATGCAGGTGCTAACTATATTAGAAGCTTAATTGAAGCCGAAAAGTTAGATAGCAATTCAGCATTTATGATGGAATTACCAATTGCGTTTAATGGGATTCTAGAAGCTTTTTATAATGATAAAATTTCAGAAAATCAACTCACACGGATTATACGAGGATTTGGTTCTGAAAATACAGCGGATACAGCTTCTAACACTGTTAAAACCATTGCTGAACTTAAAAAAACTGGAATTCCAACTTTTGCCTATGCTAGTCGACTTGTAGCAGTCGCCGATGGTAATACAAATGACTTCATAGTAAATGCGCTTGGTGATAACTATGAAGAGGCAAAGAATACATATGATGATGTTATTCAAGGTCTAGAAGACTTACAAAAGACCAAACAAGAACTAGGGACAGTTACAAGCGCAGAAGTACAAGAAATACTTGATAGGGGATCTTTTGTAGGGAGAGGTCCATCTGGTAATGACTCTATTTCTTTAAGTGATTTGGAATCGCTCAAGCAAGGGTTTGTAAACCAAAGGAGTACTAGGTTAGCAAACATTACAGAAGCTCTTGTTTCTTTTGGCATGTTTGGTGAGCAATCCAAACTTGGCAATGAACTGGATGCTTTTGTAAAAGATCAAGTTCTTAACGAGGGGGTCACATTGATAGATTCCATTAACGCATATAATGTTGTTTCTATTATAATAGAGCATGGGTTACCGGGGCCTATCAAAATCCTTGCAGGAGAAGCCCACGTCAACGGTCCTCTATTAACAAAAGGCAAAAATGCTTTACTTGCAGAAGGCGTATTTGATGAATATCTAAAACGCTTTGGAGTAGAAAATTTAGAAATAACTTCTGTACGCGATACACTTGAAGCATTTGAAGCTAAAAAAGTCGACATAGAGTTTATGCCTAATTGTCCTAGTGAAACCTTACCATTTACACGCTATGCTGTTATAAACCCAGAAACGGAGAAACAAACCTTTTATGACAGTAGAGGTAAGCTTATAGATGCTTATAAAGGCGTTACAGGAAGAAATGTAGGAAAAAGATTTGCCGATTACTGTAACCCAGAAGCGTTGCAGCCTTAATGTTATAATAGGATAGGGCTTGTGGGCTGTACGCTGGGATAATTCATTGAATTTTCATGATTTTGCGTCATACTGGTGGGTATGATAAAAACACTCAAAATACAAAAACCTAAAAATTTTACAGATGCAGCCAGGGCGTGCGAAGCGGTGAAGGACATTTATGACGCACAGATCGCGTTTCTTTGTAAGGAATTTGATGCTTTTTCAAAAGGAAAAATTCCAAAAGATAAAGTCAGTGGCTTTTACCCCTATATTAGAATTGAGGTCACGGAGAGCTCTTACAAAAAACTCTCTTCTGATCAGAAATATGCCTATGGCTTTGTGTCCAAGTCGGGTGTTTATGAAACAACGCTGACACGCCCAGATATTTATTCTTATTATTATGAGGAACAAATAAAGCATCTGATTCAAAATCATGGTTGCGCGGTTGAGGTTGGGGTCAGTGACACGCCAATCCCCATTCATTTTGCATTAGGGGAAGATTTTCATCTAGAAGGTGATTTAAGTGAAGATGATTTAGACCAAATGCCGAACCTTTTTGATCTACCAGATTTAGAGGACATGGATGACCAAATCGCCAATGCAACGCATGTCGTGAAAGAAGGGGAGGCGCAACCGCTTTCTTTATTTACCGCGCCACGGACAGATTTAAGTTTGATGCGTTTAAAACATTATTCGGGAACGAACGCGATCCATTTTCAAAATTTTGTGATTTTTACCAACTATCAATTTTATATTGATGAGTTTATTAAAATTGGTGCGGAGCGCGTGGGCAGTGATGGGTATACTGAATTTATAGAACCGAGTACCGAAGGACGTATGCCACAAATGCCTGCTTATCATTTAAAGCGTGAATGCGGTAAAGGTATTACCATGATTAATATTGGTGTTGGCCCATCGAACGCCAAAAATATTACCGATCATGTGGCTGTGCTGCGCCCGCATGCGTGGCTGATGTTGGGGCATTGTGCGGGTTTGCGGAATAGCCAAGAGCTGGGTGATTATGTTTTGGCACATGGATATTTGCGCGAAGATAATGTGTTGTATAAAGATTTAAATCCGTCTATTCCGTTACCCGCCTTGTCCGAAATTCAACTTGCGCTTGAAGATGCGGTGCAAGAAATTACGCAACAACATGGGCATGATGTGAAAAAAGTCATGCGGACAGGGACGGTGGCGACCGTTGATGATCGAAATTGGGAGTTGCGTTCCTCTGTTCGTCAAAATCAACGTTTCTCACAAAGCCGTGCGATTGCACTCGATATGGAGAGTGGGACAATTGCCGCCAATGGTTTTCGTTTTCGTGTGCCTTATGGCTCGCTTTTATGTGTGTCAGATAAACCACTTCATGGACAATTGAAACTTCCGGGTATGGCGGACAGTTTTTATCGTGAACGGGTGAAGCAACACTTACAGGTTGGTTTACGCGCGATGGAATTGTTGCGTGAGATAGGGCCAGAACAGCTACATAGCCGTAAGCTGCGTAGTTTTAACGAAGTCGCGTTTCAGTAAGTAAACTTTATTGACGGCTGTGAAGGCCAAGATCTTTAACGATCTGCGTTAATTTCTGTTCAACATTTCTTTTTGTACGTTCAACTTGAATATGTTTGCAAGAATCCTGTATGTCATGGGTGCTCAAGTGAGTTTTGAATGCAAGTTTACTCTCTAAGTCACCTGAAGCGTACCCAAAAGCACCAGATAAAGGGCTATCTTCACCCATTTTGTTTAATTCGGCGAAGGCCGCTTCTCGGAATTTATCAGTTTTTGACATGGTTATAATTGTAACAGTTTTAAACAGTAATATCCAAATTTGCGCCGCGTTGTTGGCTGTTATTGGACACCTGAGAGGGATCAATGCGTGTTGTATCGCGTGAAAGGGCTGTTTGCGTGTTGATTTCTTCGGTTCTGCTTGGTGAGACTGTTGCTTGATTGGATGATTGAGGCGCTTGCGGTGCCTCGTTAACCTGTGGTGTATTTGCAGGATTATTCGGTGCTTGACCTGTGTCAAAGGCACGGCTAGCAGGGATTTGGCGTTGAAAACCACTTGTACTGGATTCTATCATGATGAGTTTAAAAACCTTCTAGCTTTACATAATTTGTAATTGTGAAATTATAGATGTTACAATTAAAGTATAGGTAATGAATAGAATAAAACAAAATTCTTAATATTTATCTAAAATGGCTGTTTTTTATATAAGCAATCTTATGTTAACGAATTGTAAATCTTTTTGGTGTAATTATGAACATAGAAAATAAAAATTTACGTGAAAATGATGCGATAGATATCGTATTTGAAGATTGTAAAACAGATCATGTTTCTGCCGTTAAAAAGAAGCAGGATGATAAAAAACAGGGTTACAGGGAATTGGTTTTAGATTTATTACAAAAATCTCCAGAGATTGGACATTTATTGGTGCGATTACATGATCGCAACAAGTTGTATAATATGGCGAGTGCGCCAGATGACGTGGCACGTGCTGAGTTAACGCAAATTATCATTGATTTATTAAAATGTGATCTTTCCAGTGTTGAAGGGGAGTTGATATCTGATGTTTTATTAGGTGTCTTTAAGCAAGCGGAAAAAGAACTTCGCCGTGCATTGGTAGAGAAAATAGCCGTTATGCAGGGCGTGCCTTTAAGATTATTAGTACAAATGGCAAGCGATGAAATCTATGTGTCTGACAGTCTTTTGAGAAAAAGTCGTGATTTAGAAGATTTTGATTTAATCTATATTTTAAAGGCACAAGGAGTGGAGCATTCACGCTCTATCGCGCAACGCCCTCAAATTTCTAATCAATTGGTTGATATGTTAACCGAGGTTGATGATGTTGAGACATCTATTAACCTAGTGAAAAACAAATCTATATCATTAACACCGTATGCGTTGAGTAATGTTTTTGAACAAGCAAAAAAATCTGAAAAATTGGCAAAACCATTATTATCGAGAGATGAAATGTCTTCTGATTTAATTGTGCGTTTATATAAACATGTTGGTTCAGAGTTGAAAAACTATATTCAAGATAATTTCGCAGATATTAACATTGATGAAGTGATTGATGAGACAGTTGATCAGCTTTCTAATGAGAAAACTGATGGTCTTACGCCATCAAATCTTATTATGAAGCAAGCTGAATTATTGATGGAAAAGGGGAATTTGACCCCTCAGGTTATGGTTGAATCTTTAAGGTCTAATAAAATGTCAGTGTTTACGGCTCAATTTTCAGTATATTGTTCAGTGCCTGTGACGGCAGTTCAGGAAATTTTGTTACAAACATCAGGTCAAGGGTTAGCGATTGCCTGTAAAGCATGTTCAGTTTTAAAAAATGATTTTGTAAATATGTTTTTACTGACCGCACGTTTACGTAGTGAGTTAGTCATTAGTGAAAATGTTTTATCACGTGCGATGGCCTATCATGACCGCATTGACCAAGAGGTTGCTAAAGGGTTTTTATCGAAATACCGCCACTAGAATATTAACCGTTTTTCAAGGCCGCGACACCGGGCAATTCTTTACCTTCAATCCATTCTAAAAAAGCACCGCCTGCGGTTGAGATGTAGCTGAACCCGCCAATGGCACCAGCATTATCAAGGGCGGCAACGGTATCACCACCACCAGCAACACTTAATAACTTTCCTTCTTTGGTTAGTGTTGCGGCTTTTTGTGCGATTTTGTTGGTCGCATTATCAAAGGGTGGAATTTCAAAAACACCGAGAGGGCCGTTCCACAAAATTGTTTTGCAGTTTTCTAATATGTTTTCTAAAGCGGTAATAGATTTTTCACCAACATCAACGGCGGCTTTGTTGATTGGAAAATTATCGAGTGAGACAGTCTCGCTACTGATACCAGCTTCTAGTTTTTCAACGATAACACAATCAACGGGTAAAATGATTTCACAACCAGAATTTTTTGCTGTTTCCATGATTTTTTGCGCTTCATCTATCATGTCTTTTTCAGATAAAGACGTGCCGATTTCTCGCCCCTGCGCCAATAAAAAAGTATTGGCCATACCGCCGCCTAAAACAAGGTAGTCAACTTTTTTAACCATATTCTGTAGAACAGATAATTTCGTCGAAATTTTAGAACCACCAACAACGGCAAGAACGGGTTTTTCAGGGGCTTCTAATGCATTTGTAAGCGCGTTGATTTCTGTTTCCATTAATAGACCTGCGGCGCAAGGGAGTAGGCGTGCTAAGTTTTCCGTCGAAGCATGCGCACGGTGGGCGGTTGAAAAGGCGTCGTTTATGAATATATCGCCAAGTGCCGCAAGTTCTTGTGCGTAAGCGGCATCGTTAGTTTCTTCACCTGCGTTAAAACGTAAGTTTTCAAACAATCTAAATTTTTCTGTTGAATCCTCACCAAAACCAACTTCGATACCCCATTGTTTTTGTAATGTAGGCGGTAAGAAGGATAGAGAGTAATCCATATTGATTTGCCCTTTTGGGCGGCCATAGTGGGAAAGGATGATAACTTTGCAATCATATTGATTAAGGTAATCAATGGTTGGTTTTAAACGGTCTATACGTGTTGTGTCCGACACGTTACCATTTTGAACGGGAACATTTAAATCCGCGCGTAATAACACTGTTTTATTGTTTAAATCAAAGTCGCGTAAAGTTTTAAAGGTCATTTTTACTCTTTTCTATTTTATTATATATTCTTTGCTTGTTCTGTAGTTTCAATTAAACGTGAGCGAATAGCGGGGTCATTCGCGGAATGTCCCGCTTCGGTGACAATAATATAATCTGCCTCCGGCCATGCATTGTGGAGCTTATTTGCTGAAATTATCGGGCAAATCATATCATAACGCCCTTGGATAATAGTCGTCGGAATGTGACGAAACTTATCAACTTGGTGGATAAGGCTGTTTTCAGGTTTTATAACGTGGTGCTTAAAATAATGACATTCAATAACAGAAATGGCCAAAGCTTTGTCTTTTTGTTCGTCAGTCATAATGATTTCGTAATTGGGGTTTAGTAATGCGCAGGACGACTCATATAGACTCCAATGAATGGCAGCTTCCATTTGAAGGTCTTTATCTTGATTGGTTAGGCGTGTGTAATAGGCATCGATTATGTTGTTGCGCTCATCTTCAGGGATGAAGTTTATGAATTGTTCCCATGCCTCTGGCCAAATATATTGATTGTGATTATAGAGCCAATCAATGTCCGCTTGTTCCATTAAGAATATACCACGTAAAATAAGGCTGGTACATTTATCGGCATAAAGCGCGGCGTATGACAAGGTAAGTGTTGACCCCCATGATCCACCAAAGATATGCCATTTATCAATATTGAGATGGTTGCGTAATTGTTCCATATCGCGAATAAGCGCGGCTGTATTATTATCGTCAAGGCATAGGTGAGGTGTTGAGCGACCACAACCACGTTGGTCAAATAAAATAATACGGTAGTGATCTGGATCAAAAAAACGATGGGAATCTGCTGAGCATCCTGCGCCAGGACCGCCATGAACATATAAGATAGGAATACCATCGGGGTTGCCGTATTGTTCCCAATAAATTTCATGTGGCGTATCAACAGGTATATAGCCAGTAGAATAAGGCGTTATTACAGGAAATAAATCCAGTAAGGGAGAAGCGCGTTTTGTTAAGCCTGAGATGTTTTTTTGTTCCGCCATAGTGGGGGTAAATTAAGCGGTTTGTGACTTTTTTGCAAGATAGTCATTTGCATTTACTTTGTGACATCGTTATTTCGCTTAATAGGTAGTAAACTACATGTTATCGCTCGTGCCTTGTCACACAACAAAGCCAAACGACTATAGTTTTGTGGGTATGATGATATCGTGAAGGTAGATATTAGCTACTTTGAATAATTTTTTCTGTCACTTCTTCAAGTATAGGGTCTATTTTTTCATTGTCGATTTGGCATGTTCCAGCGGCATCATGCCCGCCACCGCCATATTCCAGCATAAGATCACCAATTTGGGTCTTGCTAGTTTTGTTTAAAATAGATTTTCCAACCGCAAGTACAGTATTTTGCTTGTTCTTACCCCATAACACATGAATTGATACGGAAGCTTGGGGAAAGAGGGCGTAAATCATAAAGCGGTTTCCCGCCCAAATTTTTTCCTCTTTACGCAAATCAAGAACAACAACATTATCTTCAATGTGCGAACAGCGCTCTAACTGTTCTTTAAATTTAGGGTTATGATCGTTGAAAAGCTCAACACGTTCTTTGACGTCTGGAATTTCAAGGATTTTATTGATGTCCTGTGTTTCTAAACATATCTCAATCATTTTCATCATGAGTTGATAGTTTGAGATGTTAAAATCTTGGAAACGACCTAAGCCTGTTCTGGAATCCATGATGAAGCTTAACAGCTCCCAACCTTTTGGCTCCATGATATCTTCTTTTGTAAAGCCAGCAGAGTCTGCCTTATCAACGGCCTCCATCATTGTGACATCAATATGAGGGAATTTTGCAACACCACCTAAATAATCATAAACAACACGGGCGGCAGATTTAGCATTTGTATCAATAATCAAATTATCCGCACCTTCACCAACACGTTTTAATTCGCTTGAGTGGTGGTCGATACATAAAAACACTTCTTTATTGTAAGGAAGGTTTGTGGTGATGTCTTTGTCTGTTAGATCAAGCGTGCCATCTTGCATATCTTTTGGGTGCGCAAAAAGAATGTCATCAATTAAATCTAATTTTTTTAGTAGAACGGCACAAACAAGACCATCCATGTCTGAGCGCGTTACTAAGCGATATTTTGTGTTTGGATCAAGTTGTTTTTTTGTCATGAATAAAATCTCTTAATAGGAGTGCTTAATGAAATGAAAATTTAAAAATTATTTTTTACCAGACGTTTTTTTCTCTTCTTTTTCTTCATCGTCTTTTTTAGATTTCTTTTTCTTTTTGTCTGCAAAAACAAAAGTCGGTTCTTTCTTACCATTGACGACATCGCCAGTGACAACAACTTTTTCAACATTTTCTTTGTCAGGCAACTCATACATTGTATCAAGAAGAAGAACTTCTAAAATTGAACGCAGGCCACGCGCCCCTGTCTTACGTTTGATGGCTTGTTCGGCCACGGCGCGTAAAGCATCGTCGGTAAATTCAAGTTCAGCACCTTCAATTTCAAACAGCTTTTTATATTGCTTGATAAGCGCATTCTTAGGTTCGGTCAAAATTGTAATCAACGCGTCTTCGTCTAAATTTTCAAGCGTTGCAATCAACGGTAAACGACCTATAAATTCAGGGATCAAACCGTACTTGACTAGATCTTCTGGCTCTAAGTTTTTAAGAAGCTCACCAGCGTTACCTTCTTCGGGCGGTTTAACATCCGCACCAAAGCCAAGTGTTTGACCACGGTCTTTGTTGGCGAGAATTTTTTCAATACCTGCAAACGCACCACCACAAATAAACAGAATGTTCGCCGTATCAACTTGCAAGAATTCTTGTTGAGGGTGCTTTCGCCCTCCTTGAGGAGGAACAGAAGCAACAGTCCCCTCCATTAATTTTAGAAGTGCTTGCTGAACACCTTCGCCCGATACGTCACGGGTGATGGACGGGTTGTCAGATTTACGGCTGATTTTATCAATCTCATCAATATAAACGATACCGCGCTGCGCACGTTCAACGTTATAATCTGAGGCTTGCAGTAATTTAAGCACGATGTTTTCAACATCTTCACCAACATAACCAGCTTCGGTTAAGGTTGTGGCATCGGCCATGGTGAAGGGGACATCAATAACACGCGCCAATGTTTGAGCAAGGAGCGTTTTACCACACCCTGTTGGTCCAAGAATAAGAATATTTGATTTAGCGAGTTCGATTTCCCCCGCTGCTGGGTCGCCTGAATGCTCCAGACGTTTATAATGATTGTGAACTGCCACAGATAAAATACGCTTGGCTTGGTCTTGACCAATCACATAATCATCAAGGAAAGATTTAATTTCGCTTGGGGCAGGAACCTTATCATCGTCACCACGGACAAGTTGCGTTTTGTCTTCTTCACGGATGATATCCATGCAAAGCTCAACACATTCGTTACAAACAAAAACATTAGGGCCAGCGATAAGCTTACGAACCTCGTGCTGGCTTTTTCCACAAAAAGAACAATAGAGCGTGTTCTTTGTGTCTTCGCTGTCGCCGTCGTCTGATTTACTCATTTTGTTCTGCCTTGTTTAAATATATTGAACTTAAAAATTTATTCGAGAAGCTGAGTCATAAGAATACAATGAATCAACCCTTTAAAAGTAGCTACCATAGGCAAAACGTGCAAGAGATGATTTGCAATTTTAATCTAATTTACGCTACCTCTATATTCACTTTTATAGTAAGAATATGAATAAGTGATTAACAAGTTATCAGTATTTTCAGGAAGTTATAGATAATGTCTCAACCAAGTTTAGAAGAGTTAACAGAAAATTTCGCCCTGTTTGACGATTGGGAAGAGCGGTACAAATATCTGATTGATTTGGGTAAAGAGCTGAAAAATATGCCAGAATCCCTTAAAACCGAGGAAACTCTGGTCAAGGGTTGCACATCACGTGTCTGGTTAATATGTGAAACGGATGGGGCGGACGTGTTTCATTTTACCGCCGATAGTGACGCCCATATTGTGAAGGGCTTAATCGCGATTTTATTCAGCGCATACGAAGGTAAGACGGCGCAGGAAATCTCTGATGTTGATATTGATGCTGCTTTTGAAGAAATAGGGCTTAATCAGCATTTATCGCCGAACCGCCGTAATGGCTTCTTCGCTATGGTTGAGCGGGTGCGGGCTTTGAGTTTAGTGTGACACTTTTCCATTCTTGTCTATTTGGATTGTAAGTGATTTTTCCCTTAAATGTGTCGGGAGTCCACGCATTTCTAACAGAGATGAAAAGGTCTTCAGGTGCTATATCCATATTTGTAGTGATCTGCTCACAGACATATTCAACATATTCTCTTATTGAACATTTTTGGTCGTCATGCTCTTGGTCTGGGATGAGTGATAAGCTATGTCTATAGTTAGAATTGATAGTGCCACCTAAATTGCTTTGGCCAAATTCTTTAAGGGGGTGTTTATCAAGGTCAGCTTCATAGGCGACGCAGCCAAACTCGTTCATTAGATTAAATGCAAAGGTACCATCGCCCACAAGATGCTCTAAAGAAATGGTTTGAATAGGTTTGTTAACACTTGTTCCTTTTTCTTGAAGCTCAGGAATAAGTGCTCGGGCATCTACAATGGTGATACCACCGTCTGTGCCTTCAGATTGGTCAACGTTCTGTTTAAAATCTAAGTATAAAAGGCTCATAAAGGGTACTATAGCGCATACCTAAATTATGTCAATAGTTATTTCTTCTTCACACTTCCCAATATCTCACCAAAGGCGTTATCGGCTTTGTCGTGGCGGGGGCCGATGAGTTTGGCTTCTAAGGTCATGACAGAGTTCTGCCCGACCCAAAGTTGCGCGTTATAGATGGAGTTTTGTTTACCGCGCTTGGTGGCGCCAAGAAGCGAGCCTTGGCGAATGTCCTCATCTTCCCGTGTGTTAATTTCATGTTCGTTAACTTTGTTGCGCTTGACCATGCCTTTTAAGGTGGTGGCAATGACGGCTTCCGTAAAGTTTTTATATTTTGCGGAGGTGGATGGCGCGCAAGTGACGCTCACTTCCACTGTGGTTGTGACGTCATAAACTATGGTGAAACTGGTCAGTTGTGTACATTTTTTGTTGTCATCAGCGCAACGAAGCGTTTGATAAGGTTCGGAAGGAAATATCATTTCAAAATCACAATTGTCAGGGGCATATTTGACCGCGCCTTCGGGCAAGGTTGTTTCTGCGATAATGCTTTCTAAGCTTTTTTCTTTGTCTTTAGCGTGTGTGGGGAGTGATAGGCATAAAAGAAACGTCATCCCGACGAAGGTCGGGATCTTTTTGGGTGTAGGAATGAGATTCTGGCCTACGCCAGAATGACGACGATCATGCTTAAACATCCTTACTCCACTCATCGGGATTAGCGGCTGTTTTGGTGTTGCCCGCGATGTCTTTGACCTCATGCCCTTCTGGGGTGATATACCAAATATAGGGAATGCCTTTTTTCTCGGCATATTTAAAATGCTTATCCCATTTTTTGACCGTTTCAAAAACTTCGATATTGAAACCACGTTTGCGCAAAATTTGTGCGGTCTCGTGGGGATTGATCTCTTTGTCCTCGGTATAGACCAAAATATCAGTCGGGCATTTTGCACCAATGTTTAAAAGATCAGGGCGTTGTTGGCGCATGACATCAAAGAGCCGCGAAAAACCGAGCGAGATTCCAACCCCAGGGAGTTTCTTATTAATGTAACCACTGGCCAAGTTATCATAGCGACCACCAGAACAAACTGAGCCCGTGAATTCTGGCACTTCCAAAAGCTGCGTTTCGTATACCGTGCCTGTGTAATAATCCAATCCACGGACGATGGATAAATCTGCCACAACAGCCCCTTCGGGTAGGTGGGAGAGGTTGTTTAACACGCCTGTTAATTCGTCAATACCTTCTTGCATGAGGTCATTTTGTGCCGTGATACCCAAATCTGTATCCCCTGCGGAAGCAGGGGTCTGTTGGCTATGAGGTCCCTGCTTTCGCAGGGAAGACAGTTTTAAAATTTTTTCAATTTGTGTTTTGTCGAGAGCTTCTGCTAAAAATAGTTTTTCAATTTCTTCACGGGGCAATTTTTCAATTTTATCAATGATACGTGTCACGGGCGTGGGATCATCAATACCCATACTTTCCAGCAAGCCAATCAGAATCTTACGATTTGAAATCCGCATTTGGACTTTACCGATACCCAGTCCTTCGATGACTTCATACATCACGGCGGCGACTTCGGCATCATGCGCCAAGGGCAAATTATCAACATTGATAATGTCGATATCACATTGATAAAATTCGCGCATACGTCCCATTTGGGGGCGTTCGCCACGCCAAACGCGCTGCATCTGGTAACGCTTAAATGGAAAGGTTAAATCGTTGAAATGTTGCGCGGTATAGCGGGCAAAAGGCACGGTTTGGTCAAAGTGAAGCGCGAGGCGCGCTTCTTTGCCTCCACCATTCGTCGTGTCGTCTTCATCTTTATGTAGGCGTTGAATTTCATAGATTTCTTTATCGACCTCGCCTTTGGCCGTCAGCACGTCGATTTCTTCCACCGAAGGGGTCTCAATCGACGTAAAGCCGTAGCTCTCAAAGGTTTTGCGGATATGGTCGAACCACCTCTGTTCAACAAGGCGTAACTCAGGCAGCCATTCAGGAAAGCCACTGATGGGCTTGGGCTTATAGATATTTGGTCTATTCTTGGGTTTTTCAGACATAATTCTTGCAATTTTTTATAATTATGGTAAATTAATGGTGTTTTTAACTTAATAGATTGTTACACGAATGCATCAATTAAGTCACCTTTTTGTTGTTGCGGCAGATCCAATAAAAAATGGAAAAGTCACCATGAAGAACGAGACAACTGGTAAAACAGTTAAGTTGACGTGTGCAGAGATGCGTTTTTTAAAGGGAGAGTGGCCATATTATGCGCCATCTAGTAATTCTGAGATGGAAGCGGCAAAATTGAGACTTGAGTATGGCTCTGTTAAATCACATCAATTTACCTCAGCTGTTAAAGAGGTTTTTGAAGGCTTGCGAGCAAGGATGAAAGATGGAGACGTTCCTGCTGAATATTTCAAGAAGCAAGTTGAAGAATTTGGTTTTGGCTTACGTATGTTTCCTGAATAACTAATTCAAATCAAATAACCCTTCCAACCGACTGACAAGCGCGTTGGCGAGCTCATCCGCATCACTAATCGTCATGGCGCGATCATAATATTGTGTGACATCATGCCCAATTCCAATCGCCGTCAATTCCACTTGTTTGATATTTTCAACCCAGCCGATGACTTGGCGTAAATCTGCCTCTAGCAAATTTGCTATGTTGACGGACAATGTGGAATCATCAACGGGCGCACCATCAGAAATCACCATCAAAATCTTTCGTTGTTCAGGGCGGCGGCTTAAACGGTTATGCGCCCAGACAAGCGCTTCGCCATCAATGTTTTCTTTTAAAATTCCTTCTTTGAGCATCAAGCCTAAATTATTTCGCGCACGGCGAAGCGGCGCATCCGCGCTTTTATATATAATATGACGTAAATCATTCAAACGACCAGGAGCGGGGGGACGACCCTTTTCAATCCAAAGCTCGCGCGCTTTTCCACCTTTCCATGCACGGGTGGTAAAGCCGAGGATTTCCACTTTGACACCGCAACGCTCCAACGTGCGGGCGAGAATGTCGGCGCTGATTGCCGCCAGTGCAATCGGGCGGCCACGCATAGAGCCAGAATTATCAATGAGAAGCGAAACAACCGTGTCGCGAAATTCCGTTTCTTTTTCCATTTTAAAGGCGCGTGGAACATTCGCCCCTGTGATAATACGGGTTAGCTTGGCAGCATCAAGAACGCCTTCTTCCAAATCAAATTGCCAGCTGCGTTGTTGTTGTGCCATTAATTTCCGTTGTAAACGATTGGCAAGTTTTGAGACAATGCCTTGCTGGTTTTTAAGTTGCTGGTCGAGCATATTGCGTAGGCGGACAAGCTCTTCAGGGTCGGCTAAATCTTCGGCGGCAATAATCTCGTCAAAGGCGCGGGTGTAGACGGGATAGAATCCATCAGGGTTCTGTGCCAAACTTTCGGGGCGTTGCATGTCGGGATCTGTGGGGTTGTCGTTCTCACTCCCTTCCATCATTTGGTCGTTATCGGCAGGTTGCGCTTCGCTTTCTTCAGCGGTGTCTTGGCTGTTATCATCCATGGCATCAGACGCATCCGTGCTTTGTGCGCCGTCTTGTTCTTGCGCGGAGGCTTCTTCTTCGCTTTGCTCTAACTCATCAGGCGTTGCATCGCCTTGCGCTTCGATTTCTTCTTCGGGGGTGGAGTTGGGTGCTTCATCCGCAGCAATTAAATTTATTTGCTGCATAAATTGTTTGGAAGCGCAGGCGAAGAGTTTTTGATTGAGTAGCGCGTCATCCTGCGACTTGATCGCAGGATCTTCAACGTCTTTATGAGATCCTTTGGTCAAGCCAAAGGATGACAAAAAGTAGTCATTTATACTCGTCCCCAACTTCTCCTCAATATAAGGTTGCCAGTATTCAATTAATTTTTGCGCGTTGGGTGGAACAGACTCATTAGTGAACGCTGTCCGCGCCAGCGCATGAATGGCGTCGGCAATGTTGCTGTCCTCACGCTCGTTTAATTTATCGTAGCCAAGGCGTTTGCACTTTTCATTTAGCGTTTGGTTAAGATTTTCTTTGACGCCTGCCATTTGATTAGCACCAATGGCTTCCACACGTGCTTGCTCGAGTGCATCAAACACAGCGCGGGCAGTCAGGTCGAGCGGCGCATTGGCTTGATGTAGAGTAGCGGCATGATGTTGCAGGCGAAGCGCTTTGGCGTCACTCGCTCCACGGGTAAGCTCAAGACTTTCTAAATCTTCATCGGGCAGGGGGAGTGAGGTGTTTTCTTCTTGCGGATTGGTTGGGCGGTCCAGCCGTTCTTGTGTGTTAAAGTTAACGTTATAATTCTTCTTACCCGCCATTGCCCGCAACGTCGCCGCAGTCGCAGATTTAAAATTCTCGAAATGATTGTTTTTTATTGACATAAGCTGTAAATCCTATACACTCTCTTTCGTAGCATAGAAGGAGAATATTATGAAGTCACTGATGAATGCATTTAATAATGCTATGAATTCTAAAACTGCAATAGTGGGGGCGATTACTCTTACTCTTACTGTTGCTGCTCTAGCTATTGCTGAAAAGCACGGAGACAACCCTGTTTCTTTGCATCATGAATGGGTAACGAGTTCTGGTGCACAACAGCGAAGCAACCCAAAAGGCGCGAATGAAATACCGATAAATTTGAGTTTGAATTAAAATCTGCTTTTTATTGACATAACTTGAAGATGCCTTTATGTGTAATTAAATCCTTTTATTATAGAGATTGAAATGAGAAGTACACCCTTAAGATTACAAGTGAGAAAGGCTTTTGCAGATTCTTCCGAACCTTTAACTGCTGCTGATTTAAAAAAGCAACTAAAAAAAAGTAGTGGAACTATACAACCTATAATTAAGATTTTTTTAAAAGCGGGGTGGATAGAGCCAGTACAACAAATGGTAGACCTTTCTAAAGTTAGAGGACCAGTGAGAAGGCCTTATCGAATGACAGAAAAAGGTAGAGAAGATTATAGGACAGACATGAAAGTAAGAAAGAATCTAAAGTGTTCTATTCTCCAGTAACTCCACCCCAAAGCATCGTTGGTAATATTCGTTAATCGTTGGCCATTCCATTTCATCGCATTTATTCATGAAGGCGTAACGAAAAGCCAAGTCGCGATCTCCAAAAATTTTATAATTTTCAACCCAGCTTAAAACCGTACGCGGACTCATCAGCGTGGATAAATCGCCGTTGATAAAGCCTTGACGCGTCAGGCTTGCCATACGCACCATCGCGTCAATGGTTTCAATGCCTTCTTTATTATTCATGTCTGGCATTTTGGCGGTGACGATGTCTATCTCTTTTTGATGGTCGAGATAGTTAAGCTGCGCGACGATATTCCATCTATCCATCTGCGCTTGGTTAATTTGTTGTGTGCCATGATACAGACCTGTTGTATCACCAAGTCCGACGGTGTTCGCCGTCGCAAATAACCGAAAGGCAGGGTGAGGGCGGATGACAACATTCTGGTCAAGCAAGGTCAGTTTACCTTCGGCTTCCAAAATACGTTGAATAACAAACATCACATCGGGACGCCCGGCATCATATTCATCAAACACCAACGCGACAGGGTTTTGAATAGCCCACGGCAACAGGCCTTCTTGATAGCGTGTGATTTGCTTACCTTCCTGAAGCACAATCATATCTTTGCCGAGGAGGTCAATACGGCTGACATGGCTGTCCATGTTGATACGCACGCAAGGCCAATTGAGGCGCGCGGCGACTTGTTCAATATGGGTGGATTTACCCGTCCCGTGATACCCTTGCACCATGACGCGGCGGTTGTTTGAAAAGCCTGCGAGAATTGCCATGGTGGTGTCATGGTCGAATTGATAGGTCGAGTCGATTTCGGGAACGTTGGAATTTTCTTCCTTGAACCCTGGCACTTGCCAATCAACATCTAAACCAAAAGTCTCCCGCACGTCATATTTGGTGTCGGGGATGGTCGTGTATTTGCCGTCTTTATTGACCACTTTTGTAATGTCAAAAGAGGCGGAGGTCATTTCACTATCTTGTTTGGCTTTTTTAGGCATTTTTGTTTCTTACTTCTACATGTTGTAATAATCCATCGTTGTTAACGATAACATATTCAATGCCATGATGGATGGTTTCTTTGTTATCTTTTACACCTTTAAATGTGAAATCGAATTCAATCACATTGGGTCTGATTTCTTTGGCGTCATGTATTTCCCAATTTAGCGTATCAAAGCTGTTGTAAAAAGGGCGAACCATCTCCATGATTTGCTCACGCCCATAAAAAACACCTGTATTGACGGAGCTGTAAGTTGAGATATCTGTAAACATCTTTTCAATAGAATTTAAATCAGCTTTATTAGATAGCTCAAAATATATTTGTGCAATTTGTAAAGGTGAGGTCATTAAGTTTCTCTATCTTTTATTTCAACCACAGATGAACGCAGGTTTACACAGATTATAATGGAGTTAGAAATACGTTATCTGTGTTTATCCGTGTCTATCTGCGGTTTGTTATTTTTATTCTTTCTCCAAATCATCAAATTTTTGATAAGCAAGCTTTAACACCGTATAGGCCATATTGACTTTTTTCAATTGTTCTTCGGCCTTTGGGTTGTCTTTATTAAGGTCAGGGTGGTATTTCTTCGCTAGTTCTTTATAACGCGCTTTGATTTTTTCTAAATTAATTGGTGGCGATAACCCAAAAATAGCAATGGCTTCAAATTCAGACCCTTGGTTATCAATTTGATTTTTGTTTTTCTCATATTCTTGCCAAGCGCGATGGGCGCGATCATCGGTGCCACCCGTGCCATGAAATTCATACGCTTGACGGCGGAGGTTTTCTTCGGCCATCCCATCGGCGTCATAGCGCCATGTCGGGCGATCTCCAAACATGCTTTTGAGTATTTGCTCCTCAACCTCGCGTTGATTCATCCCATCAAAGAAATTCCACGCTTGGTTATATTCGGTGATGTGCATTTCGCAGAACCAATAATGCTCCGCCAGCGCGCGGTTTTTTGGCGCACGGAACGTTCCTTCACCCTCGCAATAAGGCATATCGCAAGGTTTTGCCGAGCTGTGCGGTTTTTTAGGATCATTATAATCCGGCGAATTTGGTTTTAGGTGGATTTTTGGCATCGTTCTTCTATTATGATGGCTCCAACATTTAAAAACAAGGAAGCATCAATGTCCCTCGAACAGCGCATTTATGAGCGATTAATGACTAAATTTCAACCTGAAAAGTTAGAGGTTATTAATCAGAGCCATCTTCATGCGGGGCATGCAGGCGATGATGGCAGTGGCGAAAGTCATTTTAAAATTGAAATTCAATGTGAAGACTTGAATGCCAAAAGCTATGTTCAGCGCGAGCGAAGCGTCCATCAGGCGTTAAAAGAAGAAATGCAACTGATCCATGCGTTGAGCGTTACGTTTCTGAAATAGCGTTAAAAAACAACTATAAATAAACTTACTCACATCAAAACACACGTAATAGTTGTATTTTAAATTTTAATCCTATACAGTGATGTGTAGTAAAGCCTTATTTTGTTCTTAATATGTACCTGTTTTAACCGTAACTGTAATATCAACTATATGAGGGCTCAATGCCAAAACATTTTTTAAACTTCGACCAAAAAAGCTCACTTGTATCACATAATATAACTGTTTTAGGACGGCGGACATCTGTTCGATTAGAACCTGAAATGTGGCGAGAGTTGAAAAACATATCGAGACGTGAGAAATGCACTATTCATGATTTATGTTCACTTATCAGTTTGCGTAAAGCGAAGAACACGTCGCTGACGGCGGCTATTAGGGTGTTTTTAATGCTTTATTTTCGTGCGGCGGCAACTGAAAATGGACACAATCAAGCAGGGCATGGTGATTTTGATATTATGAAACGTCGCGCCGGTATGAAGACGGAATGGACGGCTTTAAACCATAGTGCGCAAACACTCGTAGAGGATGAGATTGATGACCGTCTCTCGGCGCATTTGGTGTCGGCTAATGATGGGTCGGCTGAAAAACGTACGTATTAATAGAAAATTGGGTGACTTTGTTAATACGCGCAGCTTTTCTTTGTCTTTTTTAAGATATTTATATATAAGATAGGACAGCTGCGGGGCAGGTGACCCTTCAATATT
>CAZYHI010000006.1:0-32206 GCA_964647515.1 uncultured Micavibrio sp.
GCCAATCACGCCATTCAGTGGAGTTCGCAATTCGTGGCTCATATTCGCTAAAAACTGAGTTTTGGCGGCATAGGCCTGTTCAACAGATTCTTTTGCTTTTGTTAAATCTAACTCACGCTGTGTTGCGATTGTGGTGTCTTGCATAATTCCGTACAGCGCAACGACATCATCATCTTGGTCAGTTTCACAACGTCCTTCACAATGAATGTAACGCACTGAGCCATCGGGGCGGGTAAGGCGAAAGTCCATATCATAATCATTTTGCTCAATAATGGCGCGTTGAAAAACTTGCATCATGCGCCCTGAATCACGACGATCAATCATGCGTGTAATATTTTGTAAAGTTGGATTGAAGGTATCGCTATCCACCCCAAAAATCCGATAGAGCTGATCCGAAAAGGAAATTTTTTCTGAACCAACACTCCATTCCCATTGTCCAATATGCCCAATAGCTTCAGCTTCAGTTAATTTTTTTTGTTGTCGCTCCAACGAGTCTTTGTAAGATTTAAGCGGCGTGAGATCACGTCCTGTACTGTAAAGCTTACCATCACTACATTTATGATTCCATTCAATCCAGCGTAAAGTTCCTTGCTTGTCTGAACAATAAGTTTCAATAGTGGTATGTTTATTAAAATTTCCCTGACTAAGTAAGGCGATGCTAGCTTCAAAGCGTTGTTTATCTTGATCAGCAATAATATCTAGGAAACTAAAGTCAGTTAATTCTTCGATGTTATAACCAAACAATGTATTGAAGTTCTTATTAATCGTAATAAATTTTCCTTCATTATCGGTGATACAGCACGCATCAAAAGACAGATCAATAAAAGGGGCTTGGTCAGAAACTTCTTGTGGTTGTGGGTCAATGGTTTGTGTTGAAGCGACCATCAACGCTTCACCATTTTGTAAGGGCATGTTATCAATTTGAAAAGAAAAATCTTTGTTGTTTTTCTTCACCGTGAAATTGTTAATGCCTTCTTTTATATTGTTATCACTTGTGGTAAAAATATTATTGAAGTGAGATCCCTCAATATTTTCGTCACAAATTTGATTAAGAGCTTCATTACAAAAAATAATATTATTATTGGCATCAATGACCATACGCGGTGTTTCATCTTCTTTTAAAAAAGAGGAAGAATTATCGGCGTGCTGTGCAGATTTTATTTTTTGCGGTGTTAACGTTTGGGCCATAGTAGAATCAATTTTTATTTACAATAATAACATAATATATAAATGAGGTGTTGAATACAAAAAAGAGCCACCTTTTACCAAGGCGGCTCCATAAGCTATTGTAATAATTACTTAATATTTAATGCTACAGCCATATGGTTTTGTGCTGGCAACCTTAACGGGCTCATCCGCATTCAGGTTATTTAAAGCTTCAAGAACGTAATTTGTTGCACCTTCGATAGAAGAGGACTGAAAACTTGAATCGCTATCAATCGCGCCTGCATAGGCAAGAACACCCTCTTTATCAATGACAAACATGTGCGGTGTTGTTTTGGCGGCATATAAGCGGCCAAGCTCTCCTGAGGGATCTAAGAAGCGCGCTGTTGAATGGACACCATCCTTTTGCATGATGGCATTGGCTTGTTCAGCAGAGACACTACCTTGCTTTCCTTTGGCAGATGAAACAATCGTTAGCCAAATTGCTCCGTTATCTGTTGCTTGTTTTTGAACTTTTTGCATGTTACCTGGACGGTAATGTTTTACCACAAAAGGACAATCATGATTTGACCATTCCAAAACGACATTCTTACCTTTGAAATCACTTAACGAATGTTCAACGCCGTTGGTATCAACGGCTGTAAAATTGGGGGCTGGTTCACCAACGACAGGTGATGATGCGTTGGCAGATGGCAGACATGCGGTTAAACCGATGGCAGCTAAGATTGCTAAAAAAGATAGTTTCATTTTGTCCTCATTTTTTGAAATTAAAGTTAGTTTAGTATTATTTAATAATGTCTTTCATAATACTAGGGGTTAAAATCTGTGGTAAGAGTACAGGTTCAGGACGTTGTCCTGTTTGGGTATCACGCGCCCCATAATACACATATAAAGGCACACCTTGACGCCCAAAAGAGTTTAAGTATTGTGTAATTTCCGCATTACGGTTTGTCCAATCCCCTTTTAAATATTGAACATTTTTATTTTTAAGTGCCTCTTGTACTGATGGAACTTTAATCGCTACACGCTCATTCACTTTACAAGTAATACACCATGCGGCGGTCATGTTGGTAAATACGGCCTCGTCACCTTTTAACAATGTTTCTAATTTTTCGGGGTTAAATTTTTGTTCGGTAACATATTGTTTACTGGTGCTGGGTGTCGTTGGCGTTTCTACAGATTTTAATGTGAAAGGCGCATAAAAGGCAAATACAACGGAAACTAATAACAATGTGTAGTTTAGGGCTTTTAAAATGCCACCTTTAGGTTTATGTCGCCATAACCAAATAGCCAAAACAATAGCGATCATCGCCGATAAAATGATGAGAACACTACCCGATCCAGCTTGTTGTGATAAAACCCAAACCAAAAATGCGGCTGTTAAGAACATGGGGAAAGATAAAAATTCTTTAAATATTTCCATCCATGCACCAGGCTTTGGTAATTTTGTCCGTAAAGCAGGAATGAAACATAAGGCCAGATATGGTAGAGCCAAACCAAAACCTAAGCTGAAGAAAATCAACATGGCGGCAACCGCCCCTTGTGTTAAGGCATATCCCATAGCAACACCCATAAAAGGAGCGGTACAGGGCGTGGCAACCAATGTGGCCAAGACACCTGTGAAAAAAGCACCTTTATTGCCTGATTGATGGGTTAGCTTTTGTCCTAAATTTGTAAAACTTCCTGTGAGTTCAAAAAAGCCAAACAAGTTCAGCCCTAAAACAAAAATCAGGTAGGTTAATAAACTAATAACAATAGGGTTTTGCAATTGAAAACCCCAGCCAATTTCCGCGCCGGCGGATTTTAGGGCAATTAAAATAGCGGCAATGATACCAAAACTTAATAAAATCCCAGCGGTATAACTCAAACCGTAAAGACGTGCCTTTGCTTCTTCTTTACCGCTTAATTGCACAAGGCTTAAAGCTTTCATCGATAAAACAGGGAACACACAAGGCATTAAATTCAAAACCAAGCCGCCCAATAAAGCAAAAATAAAGGCTTTTACAAAAGTAATAGAATTATCATTTTGTTGCGAGGCTGACGCCGATGTTTTTTCTAATATTTTTTTTTGAACCAGCGGCGATGCTGGGGCAATCACGGCTGCTGATTTATCAACGGGCTTTGCAATAATGCGATAGGCTTTGCCACTTGTTTTATCACCCACGACAAAAGGGAAACTTTTTATTTCTGATAAGTCACGTTCACCACGTTGTTGTTTTAGGACATAACTGTCTGTATTTTTTTCGACACTTAAAACACCACTATTGTGAACTAGCCCCCATTCCTCGGGTGCTATATAAGCCTCATCTGTATTAATATCTGTGTTAGATGACTTGATAATAATTTCAACATTATCACCATTGACGTGATAGGTGGCACCAACATTTGACTTTATTGGTAAAAGGCTTTCAGCTTTTGCTATGGCGTCTGGTTGTGCATCAGAGTCACCGTTCAATGTTATTTCAATCGGATGTTCTTCAGGAATACAAACATCGTGGCAAACTAATACATTGAGTTTACCTTTTATTGTTATGGGGTCGGCGCCAATGCTTGCAGGCACTGATAAGTTTTGTAGGAAGGTCACGTGATCTTCATAACCATAGTTGGTCAACTCACTAAAAGGAATTTTTGAAGGTGTTGGCCATTCTATAGCTGTGACATTAAAACCTTCAGGTAATTCCCACTCTATAGAAGAAGCCAAGCCAGAATCACCAGGGTTGATCCAATATGTATGCCATTTAGGATATATTTTTTGCGCAACGGCAATGCGAATAATTTCACCACCAGTCACGGTTGTTTGTTTTGCAAACGCGCTGACCGTTACATATTGATCGGGTTCATCTTCAAGAGGTTCTGCTAAGGTAGAAAAAGAAAAACCGATTAGAGTCAAAAATGAAATTAGAATCAAAGATGATTTAAAAATATTTTTTATAAACATCATCGGTTTTCCTGGAATTTTTAGTATTACTTTTAAATCTTTATGATGCGTTTGCGATGGCAATGGCTAATTTTGCAGCCATTTCACCTGTATCATGGTCAACTTTAATCTGGTCAACCACAGCACCATTGGCGTCTACAAGAGCAATCCAACCCGTTCTTGCACCATATTTTTGCAAGATTGGATTTACATTTTTTGCAGCCGCTAAAGATTTTGTTTCTTCGATAGTTTGCTTATTTGTAAAGTCAAATTTAATCATTTCAACTTTATTAGGGTTGATGATTTCTAAGGCTTCAACAATACGTGGGCCAATAACCTTACATGAACCGCATGAATCCGAATGAAAGGCAACGGCCTTAATAGCAACGGCTTGTTCTGCTTTAACCATTGTTTCTTGGTGTACTTCGCCACCATGCGCTTTTAAGGCTGGCATTTTTGTTTCATCAAACGCATGGGCTGTAATTGGTAAAACATTTATTAAGGCAAATGCCATTAAAAATAGTGAAAATTTCATTGATTTCTCCTTCATATTGAATTCTAAGTAACAAAATAAGATTTATATATTTAAGCTTTATTCGTGATATATGCGGGCATTGTTACATGTTATTGCGAATGAAGTAAGATATTTTATACGTTAATTTGTTTAATTTTGAAAAAGAAGAGCCATAAAGTTGCCACAGCCTCAAAGTTTAAATTATTTTCGCCGTGTCGTACAAGATTTGCCGCCTAATCCAGGGGCAGAGATATTAAGGTATGGATGGAAAAAAACAAATATGGTCTCCTTAGGTCAGGGTGAAGGTTGTGCGCCAACGCCTGATTTTATTGTTGAGGCAGCCAACCAAGCAATGATAGAAGGGAAAACCCATTACGGCCCTGTATTGGGACAGCCTGCCTTAAGGGAAGAAATTACCAATTACTACAAACGTATTTTCGACGTTGATATTACCGCTAATCGTGTGTTTGTAACGGCGTCGGGGACAACGGCGATGCATTTGGCGTTGACCAGCATTTTAGATAAAGGTGATGAGGTTGTCGCTATCACGCCAATATGGAAGAATTTATTGGGAGCGGTCAAATTGGCACAAGCCAATGCCGTCCAAGTTCCACTGAATTATGAAGAAGAAAAACAAGATTGGTCTTTGGATATGGAGACGGTTTTTGCGGCCTGTCCCCCTAAAACAAAAGCCATTTTGATTGTTACCCCTTCAAATCCGACAGGGTGGGTGATGTCTGAGGATCAAATGCGTACATTGATGGGCTTTTGCCGTGAACGTGGTATTTGGATTGTCTCGGATGAGGTTTATAACCGTAGCCTTTATGACAGCTCTTTTGCGCCAAGTTTCTTAAATGTGGCACAAGAAGATGATTTGTTGCTGACGATTAATAGTTTTTCAAAAAGTTGGGCGATGACAGGTTGGCGTTTAGGGTGGCTAACAGGCCCTGCCTGCGCCGAAAATATTGTACGTGATATTGCGCTATACGATAATATGTGCCCGCCAACTTTTACCCAGTATGGTGGTATTGCGGCCTTGCAACAGGGTGAGGATTTTATTCAAAATCAACAAAAAGACTGGGCGCATAATTTGGATATCATTATGGATCGATTTGATAAAAATCCCAAAATTCATAGCTACCGTCCATCCTCAACATTTTATTCATTTTTCAAAGTGGATGGTGAAGATGATAGTTTGGCCTTTGCCAAAAAACTAATTGATGAAGCCCGTTTAAGCTTAGCACCAGGTTGTGCATTTGGAGCAGATGTTGGTCAATGGATGCGTTTATGCTTTGCTGTCTCCGAAAATAAATTGCAAGATGCGTTGGATCGGTTGGAAAGTGTTATTTCATGACCAATAATAGGCGTGGCTATTTCGGTATGGGGGTCGAGGGTATTACCAAGGAAGCCAATTTGGGTAACTTGGTACGTTCGGCTCACGCTTTTGGTGCTAGTTTCTTTTTTGTTATTCGCCCAGAATTAGATGTTCAAGCTGTACGTGTTTCCGACACGTCTGGTGCGTTTGATCATATGCCTCTTTATGTTTGGAACAGTGTTGAAGAAATGGACTTACCCAAAGGATGCCAATTGGTTGCGGTTGAATTAACCAAAGATTCAATTGAGCTGCCGAGTTTTCGCCACCCTGTACGTGCGGCCTATGTTTTAGGGCCCGAAATGGGTGATGTCTCACCAGAATTAATAGAAAAAGCGGCTCATGTTATAAAAATTCCGATGAAGTTCTGCGTCAATGTCGGTGTTGCAGGGGCTTTAACAATGTATGATCGAGCCATATCAATGGGGAAATTTGCCGAACGTCCTGTGAAGGTTGGCGGCCCGATCGAAAGCCTGCCCGAAATAACGTCAACACACCGGCGCAAATGCCGTACAAAAAAGACGTGATATTATCGCAAAATCTGCGGAATTCCTTTGTTTTTTGCAAAAAACATCATTAAGTTGTAATAATTATAAATAACTAAGAAATTCCTTAAATTTGCCATTTTTTCCTCTTAAAAAACGGCATAATATGGAGTTTGTTTCATTCATGCATATAAGGATATAATTTATGTTACGCAATACGAGTTTAATAGTCATGACGTTGTTTATGACGATCTTGTTTTATGGTCATGCTGAGGCCTCTAAGCCCCGTCTTTTGGGGACTTTTGGTGATTGGCAGGCTTACAGTTTCACTGAAAACGGCAATAAAGTCTGTTATATGGCCTCTAAACCAAAGACGGATGTTGGTAATTACACCAGCAGAGGTGATATTTTTGCCTTAATTACGCACCGTCCAGCGGAAAAATCAAAAGATGTATTCAGCTATATTTCAGGATATCCCTATAAATCAGGCAGTCAGGTAACAATTCAGGTTAATGGCGGTACACATAAGCTATTTACCCAAGATGAAACAGCATGGGCGGCAGATGCGGCGGCAGATCGTTCTTTGGTGAATGGTATTAAAGGAGGATCGAAGATGATTGTGAAGGGCACTTCCAAGCGCGGAACCTTGACTACCGACACTTTTAGCTTGAATGGCTCAAGTAAAGCCTATAGAACAATCTCTCAGACTTGTGGGCTATAGAAAATTGATAAAATTACATAATTAATAAAAGGATTGTTAATCATTCTATGAAATAGTGGAGAAAGACTTCGATGTAAGTGATGAAGTCTCTGTCTTTTGATTTATAATATTTATACGTGAATTTATGATGTAGATATGTGTAAATCTCCCCATAATGTGATAATATTAATTTAAGTTTTAAAATGAATATGAAACGAAAAGCAACCTTAGATTTATTCGCACAAAGATTATTTAATAATCCTGTGACGTTTCGCTTGGCTAAAATTTTATATTTTGGGGCACAGTTTTTATCAAGAAAATTACGTCTTAGAAGCCGTCATGTCTTAACCCGCCATAATAATTTGCGCCTTCGATATGTGGCTGGTGTTTCAACATTTATGATAACGGCGATCTTGTCATTTACATTGACCTCAGGGGTTAGTGGTTTTTCCGCACATAAATTTGCTTCTATTGCGCCCGCTGTCGGCCATAACATTGATGCGGCTAATTTTATTAATGGTGGTTTGCATAGTGATTTTGAAAATGCATCTATTATCTCTCACAAAGTGTTGGAAGAGTTACCGCTTGATCGCGAAGTCATAATTCAATCTGGTGATGTTTTAAGCTTGGTCATGGAAAACCATGGGATTGGTAATAGTGACGCTTCTGTCATCATTAAGGCGATGAAACCACATTATGATCCAAGCCGTATCAAGGTTGGACAAAAAATTGATTTGCACTTTGATGAGCAAGGCGACCAACAAACATTTCGTGAAATGAAAATGAAGTTGAACCCGATTAAGACATTGGTTGTTGCCCGTGCCGGTGATGACTTTAGAGCAACTCTTTATGAGAAAGACGTAAAGAAAGTTGTAAAGGCGAAGTCAGCACAAGTGAAAGTATCTTTGGCGGGTTCCGCAGCGCAGGCAGGCATTCCAAAATCTGTCGTGGCCAAGGCGATTAACATTTTTTCTTCCAAGATAGATTTTCAACGTGATATTCGTCCTAATGATACATTGGAAGTGATGTATGAAAGTTACGAAACTGATTCAGGTTACGTGTCAAAAACAGGTAATATCTTATATACGAAATTAAAATTAGGCAGCAAGCGTGAACTCTCGCTTTACCGCTTTAAAACGGCTGATGGCAGAGTAGATTATTTCCAACCTAATGGTCGCTCAATTAAACATACATTGATGAAAACACCGATTAAAGGTGCACGCATGTCATCTGGTTTTGGTAAGCGCCGCCATCCTGTTTTAGGATATACAAAGATGCATAAAGGTGTTGATTTTGCAGCTTCAACGGGGACACCAATTTTTGCCTCTGGCGATGGTGTTGTTGAAAAGGCTGGCTGGTTCAGTTCATACGGTAAGTATATCCGTATCCGTCATAATTCGAAATTAAAAACAGCCTACGCTCATATGAGTAAAATCAACTCTAAAGTAAAATCGGGCAAACGTGTCAAGCAAGGACAGATCATTGGTTATGTTGGAACGACAGGACGTTCAACGGGCCCTCATTTGCATTACGAAGTCATCCATAATGGCCGTCAGGTTAACCCACGTTCGGTTAACTTGCCTATTGGTGAAGAACTAGAAGGCAAGCAGCTGGCTAACTTTAAAGCGACAGTGAACAGATTACGCCGTCAATATGCTTCAACCTTGGATAACACAAAAGTTGCTAGTCGTGAGACGAAGAAAAAAGGCTTCTTTAATTAGATCAGGCTTTGAAACTAAGTTCTCTTATTCTTCAAAACAAATAATCCAAAGACACTGATAAAGGCAAGCGCCATTGTCGCCCAAAATATTGCATATTGTTTATGCTTGTTACGAGGATACCATTTTTGTGGTTGTGGGATAATGATCGTATTAACACTATGTTCGGCATAAAGCATGACAGGTGCAATTGATTTTAAATCTTTAACATGCGCTATTTCTTGAATATCGAGCTTGCTCCAGACATTATTTTCAGGACTGTTATTGGGGGTGAAAGAATTCCACTCTGGTTTTCTAAAAACGCCCGTTACTGTTTGCGATGTTTGGGTGTTTTCAGTTTTAAGTGTTTTCTTATTCTCTAAAGAAATCCAGCCACGATTAACTAAAATATAACCGCCTTTTTGTAAACGTAATGGTGTAATAATTTGGTAACCAATTTCGCCTTCGTGGGGTTTAGGGCCAGCAAATATTTGTTTATCATGTTCAAAATGACCAATCACCTGTCCATATTGTAACGGCAGGTCATGGTTGTTCATCGCTTGTAAATCATCAAAATTAAATGAATGCGCCGCAGGGTCTTTTTGGTATTCAATATTAAGCCGTTCAATAATGTCATTTTTCCATTTTAGGCGCTCCACTTGCCAATAGCTTAAGCCAAGCAAGGTGGTAATGGCACCACTAAAAAAAATAATAGCAAGTGTAACACGCAGCGTCATGTAAGAGCTTAATGCGCCGCGACTGTGCCGCCTAGGCCGCCCCAGAAGTAAACAGCAATAAACAAGAACAGCCAGACAACATCAACAAAATGCCAATACCATGCGGCGGCTTCAAAACCAAAATGACTTTCTTTCGTGAAATGTCCTTTGCGCCCGCGTAACCAGCAAATCCACAAAAACACCGTTCCAACGAAAACATGGAAACCATGAAAGCCTGTCGCCATATAAAAGGTCGAGGCATAAATGCCATCCTTAAAGCCAAAAGCGGCATGGGTATATTCAAAGACTTGGAAACATAAAAAGATAACACCCAAAATCACACTTAAACCTAAGCCTTTTAAGAAACCTTTTTGATCGCCTTCTAATATGGCGTGATGCGCCCATGTGACTGTACAACCAGATAGCAATAAAATAAGCGTCATCATTAACGGCAACTCAAGTGCACTGATGGTTTCAATTTGTGGTGGTGGCCATTGACCATGCGTATATTCTATACGTGCTGGCATATTGGCTTGGTCGGCATAAAGGCTGACATCAAAGAAAGCCCAGAAGAACGCAACAAAAAACATCACTTCGGAAGCAATAAAAAGTGCCATACCATAGCGCAAACCAATTTGGGCAATAGGGGTGTGGATTTTTTCGGTAACGGCTTCGAAAATAATATCTTTCCACCATAAGAACATACAAGAGGCGACAGCGAATAACCCTAAGTAAACGCCTTTTAAGCCAACTGAAAATTCGCCAATTTTAACCTCATGCATATAAAGCACCATGCCAACGGCCAATAACATCCCCGCAAAGGCAGAGATTAACGGCCAAATACTGGGGCGAACAATATGATAAGGGTGCGGTTTACCCGTTGTTCCAAATTCTATTTTTGCTGACATAGGAGATCCTTAAAAGTTAAGTCATAAAATCGAGGTGTGTTATACCAAATTATTCATCATTGTAAAACGCTTCTAACGCGCTATCAAGTGCCTTTGAGTCTGCTTGAAAAAAACTATAGGATAAAGTAATCGTTTTAACGTCATTCATATTTCGATCTTGGGCGATGGACGGATCAATATAAAATAAAACAGGCATATCCATTTGCTCGTTCGGCTTTAAGGTCTGTGCGTCAAAGCAAAAACACTGTGTTTTTTGAAAATATTTCCCTGCTTTAGCAGGGGTGACGTTGTAAACGGCTGTGCCAACACTGGGGGTGCGGTCTAAATTTTCGGCCTTAAAGGTAATCAGGCCTTGCTGACCAACTTTCAGCTTAATTTGGCGTACTTCTGGTTTAAAATCCCAATTAAGATTGCGGTTGGTATCGCCGTTAAAATGAATGGTGATTTCACGGTCTAATATTTCATCTGCGGAAGGGGCGAGCTTGGAAACCTGTGTCGTTCCACCAAATCCTGTGACACGGCAAAAGGCATCATAAAGGGGAACGGAGGCAAAGGCCAAGGCAATCATAAAAGCCACGATCCCTAAAACGGAAAACAGCGTTTTGGTGTTTTTATCCATTCTTATTAAGCATCACGTTCGACATGAAGGGGAGAAAGGCTTTGCTGCGTGGGCATGACTTCCATGGTATTGATGTTCACATGTTCAGGCAGGCAGGCCGCCCATACCACGCTTTCGGCGATGTCTTCAGCGGTTAAAGGGATTGTATTGGCGTAAACGCTGGCGGCTTTGTCAGCGTCACCTTTAAAGCGCGCGAGGGAAAACGGCGTTTCCGCCATGCCAGGTTCAATATTGGTGACACGTACGTTCGTACCCGTTAAATCCCCGCGTAAAGCCAGCGAGAATTGTTTGACGAATGCTTTCACCGCGCAATAAACATGCCCTGCTGGATAAGGCCAGTTACCAGCAATAGAGCCAATATTGATGATATGCCCCCGCTTGTTCTCAACCATAATGGGCAAAATTTGACGTGTGATACGGATAAGCGAGCTGTTATTCATGTCGATCATAGATTCGAGGTCGTCTATATCAGCCTCTTGAAATTTATCCATGCCCAACGCACCGCCTGCATTATTGATTAAAACATCTATATTTTTAAAATCATCAGGCAGGCTTGCCAATGCCGTACGTGTTTTTTCTTTATCAGTAATATCAAATAAGACTTTATGTGTCGGAACGTCTAATTGAGCGGCAAGCTGATCCAGCTTTTCTTCATTGCGCCCATGTAAAATAAGCACGCACCCCAAAGCAGCAAAGCGTTTGGCGAAGGCCGTACCAAAGCCCCCTGTCGCGCCAGTAATCATAACACATTTAGGTGTATGTATGGGGTAGGTAGAAGACATGTTCTTTTTTAACCTCCGTGATTAATTTTTATCATGGTGATGATCCATATAATGGCAACCCATGCGGCGATGAGAGCAAGGATTGTAAAATTCTTTTTCTTTTTGGTTTTATGAATTTCTTCGATAGGCATGATTATCTCCGTTGGTTTAAACTTTATCAATCATCAGCGCGAGGAAGATCGCGAATAAATAAAAGACGCTATATCCAAACATAAGCTTGGCTGATTTATAAGTGGTGTCAAACAAAACACGTACATTTGTATAGATAAAAAAACTGCTGAGCAGGCCTGCAGCAATTAAATACCCCATCCCTGATATGTTGAGGAAATATGGTGCGAGTGAAATAGGCAACATCAAAATTGAATAAATCATCATTTGCATCTTTGTATGCTTTTCACCATGGGTGACGGGCAACATGGGGACTTTGGCGCGTTTATAATCTTCATTGGCAAATAACGCCAATGCCCAAAAATGCGGCGGCGTCCAAATAAAGATAATGGCGAATAACATGATGGAAGCCAGTGTAATATCCCCTGTCACTGCCGCCCAGCCAATCATGGGAGGGAAAGCCCCTGCCGCGCCGCCAATCACAATATTTTGCGGTGTTGAACGTTTGAGCCAGATTGTATAAATGAACACATAAAAGAAATTGGCAAAGGCAAGCAAGCCTGCCGCCACCCAATTGGTCGCAATACCCATCATCATCACTGACAAAAGACTAAGTATGATGCCAAAGCTTAAGGCTTCATCAGGGTGCATTTTATTTGTGGGCAAAGGACGGTCTTGTGTACGTTTCATAATGGCATCAATATCGCGGTCAAACCACATATTGATGGCCCCTGCCGCACCCGCATTAATCGCCAAGCATAAAATGGCAACAATCGCCAAGACAGGATGAAGCTCACTCATATTCGGTGCAACCCACAACCCTGCAAATCCTGTGAAAACCACAAGGCTCATTACTTTTGGCTTTAACAACGCAAAATAATCCGACACGTCTGCTTCATGATGGCTTGTCATTGAAGGGGTTGAGTTCATATTGTTCATAACATTCTTTTACTCCCCTAGAGCAAGAATGAAAAGGCTTTAATGCGTTAAAATACGCTTTATTGTTTGGTCATCGACTTTGCGACAGGTCACAACGCTCTTTTCAATTTCTTCTAAGAATTTAGCTTGTTTATCCATATCAGAAAATTCAAACCCCATAAGCGCCCGACCAATCGCCTCACCCGAGTAAGCATAGTTGAAATAACAAATACTGGCCACGGGCGAGATAAGCTTTAGAAAATCACGTAATGCACCCTTTCTTTCAGGAAACTGTACGTTAAAAAACAAAGGATCACTAAATAAGGCAGGGTTATAATTAATGATCTTATAACGAATATCGGCATCCATCGTAATATCACTAAATTGGATGTTATCTTGTTCGAGGCTGGCTTCCAGTTCGTTAAAATCACCTTCTTGACCATCAATGGCGATTGTTTGCCATGCTTGGTTTTCGTGGGTTTTGCCGTACATAAATTCAGACACGCTTAAATCCGCAAAATGAGCTTCTAATATATTCAATAAAGCGCCTTCACATTCTGGCAGTTCAACACGGTAATAACGGCGGCGCTCTGCGCCAATGGCGGATTTACCAGCAATCAGCGCCAGCTTGTTAAAATCCATATTCGCACCACAAATAATGGTCAGGACTTTTTTACCTTTTAAGGCATTGAGATGGTCTTGCTTGTACTTGTTTAATCCTGCAACACCCATCGCGCCACTGGGCTCAGGGATGATGCGTTTGGCCTCCCATAATTGCTGTATCGCGGCGGAGACCTCTTCATTGGTAATAGTGATAAACTCATCAATTGTACGTCTACAAACATCGAATGTTAAATCACCTGGGCGTGTCACGGCTGTCCCATCGCAAAATGTATCGACATTATCCAATGTTGTTGCTGCATTCTTTTGAACAGATTGTCCCATGGACGCTTGGTCAACGCCTTCCACGCCAATGATTTGAATATCAGGCCAGTTTTTCTTCAGCCACGCAGATACCGCGCCCGCCATGCCGCCACCGCCAATTTGCAGGAAGGCATAATCGAAGGGTTTGTCACTATCATTGATAACTTCATCGGCAATCATAGCTTGCCCTGCCATGGTATAAAGATCATCAAAAGGGTGTATGTATGTGTAACCTGTCTCGGCAACGTATGCTTTTGCCGCATCGCCAGCTTCGTTGTACGTGTCACCCTCTAAGATAAGCTCAATATTATCACCGCCATGTTTCAGTGCCGCTTTTTGCTTCATAATAGGGGCAGCCAAGGGCATAAAAATCTTGGCTTGAAGATTTAATTTACGGGCGGCGAGCGCAACCCCTTGAGCGTGGTTTCCTGCACTAGCGGCGACGATTATATCACTGCCACCATTTCTGTGATGGTTGAGGACGGCGTTATATCCCCCACGCCATTTATAGGCATTAATTGGCCCTAAATCCTCGCGCTTGATGTAAAGATCAAAATCATCCTCATGCAAAGATACAGGCTCTAACAATGTGGCCTCACCAACCGCATAAATTTCTTCACGCGCTTTAGGAATTTCATTATATAGCTGTTCTAATAAATCTTGTGTCATTTTTATCTTTCCAAGAAAAAAAGCCCTTCATTACAAAGGGCTTTATATCATTTTATTTTATAAATTCTAGCCTTATTACTTTATTTTAGGTTGAATTTCAAATTGGTGGAATGGCGGTGGAGAAGATAATGTCCACTCAAACGTCATTGTTTCTGGTGTTGCATTCCAGTAATTTTCACCGACCTTACGGCCAAAGAATAAAGTATAAAACACGATGAGCAAGAAAACGAGTACAGCTATACCAGACAAATACGCGCCCATTGTCGAAACATAGTTCCATAAATGATAACCGTAATCTTGGGCGGCCATCCATTTGATTTTTTCAATCGGATTAACCAGTGGCCCTTGTAAATGCTCTGGCGGAAACGGTGCGGGGTAGTCAACATAATGACGTGGCATACCCGCCAAACCTAAGAAATGTTGTGGGAAGAACACAAGGTTCACACCAATAAATGTCATCCAAAAGTGAAGCTTACCTGCCCATTCGGGATATTGACGACCAGACATTTTACCAATCCAATAATAAAACCCTGCGAATAAAGCAAAGACCGCACCCAATGATAAAACATAATGGAAATGCGCCACAACATAATAAGTATCATGTAATGAGGTATCCATACCCGCATTGGCCAATACAACCCCTGTCACACCACCAACGGTGAATAAGAAGATAAAGCCAAGCGCCCATAACATTGGCGTTGGGAAGGTCATAGAGCCCCCCCACATTGTCGCAATCCATGAGAAGATTTTAACCCCTGTCGGTATCGCGATAATTAATGTCGCCGCCGTGAAGTAGGCTTGTGTATTGACATTAATCCCTGATGTATACATGTGATGCGCCCAAACGATGAAACCAACGAAACCAATGGCGACCATCGCGTAAGCCATACCCAAATAACCAAAGACAGGTTTTTTAGAGAACGTCGCCAAAATGTGGGAGACAATCCCAAAGGCGGGCAAAATCATGATGTAAACTTCTGGATGACCAAAGAACCAAAAAAGATGCTGGTACAAAATCGGGTCACCACCGCCAGCAGGTTCAAAGAAGCTGGTACCGAAATTACGATCGGTTAATAACATGGTGATGGCGCCACCCAAAACAGGTAAAGATAACACAAGCAAGAAGCTGGTAACCAACATTGCCCATACGAATAAGGGCATTTTGTGAAGCGTCATACCGGGGGCGCGCATATTAAAAATGGTCGTAATGAAATTCGCCGCCCCTAGAATCGAGCTTGCCCCTGCCAAATGGAGCGAAAAGATCGCAAGATCGACGGACATACCCGGATGCCCTAACTTGCCCGAAAGAGGCGGATAGACTGTCCAGCCTGTTCCTGCGCCAGAGCCAATCAATGCGGAGGAGACAAGAAGCAAGAAGGCAGGAATAATCAACCAAAATGAGATGTTATTCAAACGGGGGAAAGCCATATCAGGTGCGCCAATCATAAGCGGTACAAACCAGTTACCAAAGCCACCGATTAAGCCCGGCATAACCACAAAGAACACCATGATAAGACCATGGGCGGTGATCCAAACGTTCCATTCTTGACCATCTGCGGCCAATTGTAATCCGGGGTCACCCAATTCATGACGCATCATCATGGAGAACCAACCGCCAAATAAAGCCGCGGTGATAGAGAAAATAATATACAGCGTTCCAATATCCTTATGGTTTGTGGACATGAACCAACGTGTAAAAAATCCTGGTTTATGGTCTGACATATTATTTTACTCCTTCAAGTACAGCCAACTGCATCGGGCTTAAAGCTTTATTGTTATAGGCAAATTCTTCTTTTGCTTTTTTAACCCATTCTTTAAATTCTTCTTTTGTTACCGCACGGACTTCCACAGGCATATAAGCGTGGTTAATACCGCAAATTTGTGAACACTGACCGTAATAAGTACCCGGCTTATCAATGCGTACCCATGTTTCGTTTAAACGACCTGGTACGGCATCTTTTTTGAAACCAAAGGCAGGAACGGTGAAAGCATGGATAACATCATTCGATGTGATTAAAATTTGAATATTAGTGTCAATCGGTAAAACAACAACATTATCCGTAGAAAGCAGACGTCTTTGCCCTTTGCTTTCATCAATTTCATCTTCTGGAATCATGTTAGCTTGAAAGCTAAGCCCTTCAACATCTTCATTGCCTTGATACTCATAACCCCAATACCATTGATATCCTGTGACTTTTAGGGTCATGTCTGGCTCTTCAACGCGGTCTAAATAATAAAGCATTTTGAAAGAAGGCACGGCGATAACAATCAGGATTAAAATAGGCAACACTGTCCAAGCAATTTCAAGCGGTACATGATGCGTTGTTTTCGATGGGGTTGGGTTGGCTTTTTCATTATAGCGCACGACAACCCATATCATGAGGCCAGTTACAAATATAACGATTGCTGTAATGACATACATCAGCAAGTTATCATGAAACCATGTAATACGCTCCATCTGTGGAGAAGCGGCCTCTCTCAGCCCTAATTGCATTGGTCTTGCGACATCTTGTGCCAATGCCGCAGGAATAAGGGCGAAGAAAGAGTAAAGGGCCATGCCCCAATAAGTTATTTTTGTCATATTTAAAACTTTTTTAAAATTTCGAAAATTATCTAAATTACTGCGTAGAATATTATATCTATTCTGCCCTTTTTTATAGATAAATTTTTGATTTTAAAAGCAAAAAATACAACTATTGTTACGAAAATTGGTGAATGAATAGAAATGAAGATGAACCTTTATAACTGCCTTTTACAATAGCATCACAATATTAACCATCTAAAAGCGATAGAGCCTTTACCACCGCGGTTTCCGTACGCAAAATTTGCTCACCGAGGGTGATAGCCGTTGCTTTTTGGGTGATTTGTTTCTTTTCTTCTTCAGTAAAGCCACCTTCTGGACCAACAAGAACAGCAATATCTCTATCAATCTTTTGTAATAATGTCCCATCATGCCTTTCTAAGCAGGCCATGATTTGTATATCTTTGAACCAATCATTTAAAATATCATCTAGTTTTTTGATGGGATGGAGCGTTGGCAGATGCAGACGCTCACATTGTTCAGCGGCTTCAAAAATCTGATTATTAACACGTTCGGTTTTTATTTTTGAGTTTTGCGTGTTTTGGGTAATAAGTGGATGAAAGTCGCTGACCCCTAATTCAACGGCCTTTTCAATCAACCAGTCCATACGGTGCTTTTTAATCGGTGCGAACAACAAATGAATACTGTGGATGTTTTGGGGCTGTATCTTTATTTGTTTTTGCAAAATGCCCTGACCAGATTTTTTACGCAAATCTCCTAAATTCGCTAACCATTCGCCATCTTGGCCATTAAATAAACGGATTTGATCGCCGTCCTTACGGCGTAAAACGGTAAATAAATAATGCGCTTGGCTTTCTTCTAAAGCTATGACACCCTTGTCATGAAGGCTTTGCGTTGTATAAATTCGCGGCAATTTGAAATAGTTATCATCCATAAAGGATACTGAACCACATGAACGATACAAACATCAAGAGCGATATTTATATTGAGGGATGGATTGGTCGTTTACCGCAAAGATGGCAGTCCTATGCCATTCTCATGCGTCTTGATCGTCCTATTGGTTGGTGGTTACTTCTTTTGCCATCATGGTGGGGTATTATTTTAGGGGCCAATGGCGCGCAAGGTATGGTGTTGTCTGACTTACGCCTGATGTTTTTGTTTTTTATTGGTGCAGTTTTAATGCGGGGCGCGGGCTGTATTATTAATGATCTTTGGGATCGTGATTTAGATAAACAGGTGGAGCGCACAAAAACCCGTCCTTTGGCCAGTGGTCAGATTTCAATGATCGGGGCGATTGTCTTTTTATCCTATCTGTTGTTTACGTCTTTTATTATTTTACTGATGACCTCGGGCATCACAATTTTATTGGGCGTGTTATCGCTTGTCTTTGTCGCAAGCTATCCTTTGATGAAGCGTATTACATGGTGGCCGCAAGCTTTTTTAGGAATCACATTTAATTTTGGCGCGCTTATGGGATGGAGCGCGGCAACGCATTACATTAATTTAGAAGCCTTTACATTATACGCCGCGGCATTTTTCTGGACGCTTGGTTACGACACCATTTATGCGCATCAAGATAAAGATGATGATGAAATTGTGGGTATTAAATCAACGGCGTTACTTTTTGGTAGCCGTAGTAAATTTTGGGTCAGCTTATTTTATACACTAACCATTATTTTATTGTCTGTGTCATTCGTGATGGCCGAAGCAGGGCTGGTCAGCTTTGTTTTATTGTTATTACCCGCGATACATTTTTTCAACCAAATCCGCGATTGGGATATTGATGATCCCCACAGCTCGCTTTGGACGTTTAAATCAAACCGTAACGCAGGGTTGTTGGTTTTGGTGGCTATCGCCAGCGTGCAGTTGTTACCGAAGATAGAAGAAATCACAGGTTTTAACATTCCCGATATCTCTATCCCCCATATAGATTCCTTAATCTCTGCTCTGCAATAATTAACATTGAGATATCAAGCTTATTGCTTCGCTTATACTCATTGAATAAAGTTTCCAATAGTTTGGCTTGCGTACCGCGGTTATTGATCCATGCTTCCAAGGCACTGTCACACCCTATGCAACCAATATCATTTTTCTTCTTTTTCTTACTGCTTTTGGCAATATTTGTACCTTCGTCTTTTAAGATTTGTATCGTTAAACCTGCCTGACAGGTATAAAGCTGATCGACAATACCTTCTACGGCTTGGGCAGACCATTCGCCTTCTGTTGGAAGGCTACGGGCTTTTTGACGCATCCAATCAAGATGAAAGTAATCCCCAAGTTCAAAATAAACGCGCGCTGTAATTGGGATTTCATATTTATAATCCATGGAGATACGAATGATGTCGCAAGCCGATCCTAAAATAGGCATGAGGGAAATATCATGCGCTAATTTTTTCGGTAAGCCATTTTTAACACCGTTATCTGTTAGCTCTTTTATTTTTTGTAACAGCTCATCAGGAACAACACTCGCCATGGAGTCTTTAACGGCTTCAATCCCTCCTTCAAAGGCGGCGATATCACGATTAATTTCCAGCTTACGACCATAGCGTGTGAGGAACCAAGTCACGGCGCGTTCAACCATACGCGCAGTTTCATTTAGGGCATTTAATTGAATGTCGGCAGGAACTTTTCCATCCAATGATTCAATTTTATTCCAAATATCGCGCAATCCAAAAGCTTCACGAACAATGATATAGGCTTTGGCAACGTCTTCAGCACTGGCACCGCAATTATTCATGCGGTCACGTATAAAGTCAGGCCCCATACGGTTAACGATACCATTGGCCAATGTGGTGGCAATAATTTCGTTTTTCAAACGGTGAGATTTGATTTCGGGCGCATAGCTATCGGCTAGCTTTTTCGGGAAGTAACGCAAGAGGCGTTCTTCCATTGCTTTGGTATCAACAATATCACTTTTCAATAGCATTTGTGTGTAACAGATTTTGGCGTAAGATTGTAAAACGCTAAGCTCTGGTTTGCACAAGCCTTGCCCCATTGATTTACGACGTAAAATTTCTTCCTCTTTGGGTAGGTTTTCTAACGTACGGCTTAAATTAACTTTGTCTTTTAAGAAATGAATAAGCTGTCCATGGGCTTCGATATTTTTGGCTGCCTGCAACTCCATTAAGCTAATGCCTTGCGCTTGTTGATAGTTACCGCGCAACACATGTTTGGAAACATCATTGGTCATGGAGGCCAAAAGCTTGTTTCGTTTTTCCATGTTCATTTTATATTTTGGTTTTTGTAAAACATCGCTGAGTAGAATTTTAATATTCACTTCGTCATCCGAAGAGGCCACGCCGCCCGCATTATCAATGTAATCAGCATTAAGGCAGCCGCCATTTTGGGCAAATTCAATACGCGCTAATTGTGTAATGGCAAGGTTTGCCCCTTCACCAATGACTTTAGCCTGAACTTGCGTCGCATCAATACGAAGCGCGTCACTGCCTTTATCGCCAGCATCGGCGTCTGATTCTGATGTTGCTTTAATATATGTGCCAATGCCGCCGAACCATAATAGATCGGTACGTGATTTCAACATCGCGCGGATTAATTTATTGGGTGAAACTTCATCTTCCTCAATATCAAAACGCGCTTTGATTTCTGGTGTTAGTTTTAGACTTTTTTCACTGCGTAAGAAAATACGTCCGCCTTTGGATAGAAGCTTGGTGTTATAGGCATCCCATCCTTTTACGCCGTCAAATAAACGTGTTCGCTCTTTATATGTTTTGGCGGAATCGGGATTAGGGTCACAGAAAATATGAAGATGGTTAAACGCACCAATCAAGCATATGTGTTCAGAGAGCAACATGCCGTTACCAAAAACATCGCCGCCCATGTCACCAACACCAACAACATCAAAATCTTCATTTTGACAATCAAAATTCATTTCGCGGAAATGACGTTTTACCGATTCCCATGCGCCGCGTGCGGTGATACCCATGACTTTATGGTCATACCCGACAGAACCGCCAGAGGCAAAGGCATCATCCAGCCAGAAACCATATTCTGCCGCTAAGCCATTGGCTATATCAGAAAAAGTGGCCGTTCCTTTATCGGCGGCGACCACTAAATAAGGATCTTGTTCATCATAACGTACCACTTGTTTGGGGTGAATGATTTTTGTGCCTTTACGGTTGTCTGTAATATCCAAAAGACCGCGAATAAACATTTTATAACATTCAATGCCTTCGGTTTGAAAAGCGGCGCGCCCGCCTTCTTTTGGTGGGTTTTTCACAACAAATCCACCTTTGGCCCCCATCGGGATAATGATAGAGTTTTTGACTTGTTGTGCTTTCATCAAACCCAAAACTTCAGTACGGAAATCTTCATGGCGGTCAGACCAACGCAAGCCACCACGGGCAATTTTATCACCGCGTAAATGAACACCTTCCACGCGCGCCGAATAGACAAAAATCTCACGGTAAGGTTTGGGTTCTGGTAGGTCACTGATTTGTGAACTGTTCAATTTTAAAGATAAATATTTCTTTTGATTTCCATCCTTATCTAATTGGAAGAAGTTTGTTCGCAATGTCGCACAAAGAATATTGACGATACTGCGTAAAATTCGGTCATGATCCAAGGCATCAACACGATCCAGCAAGGCATGTATTTTCTTCACCCGTTTTTGCTTAGTATTATCGGATAATTTCTCTTTTTTAGGATCAAATAGATCTTTGAAAAGCGATACTATTTCTTTAGCAATACCTGGATAAGTCGTGATCGCACTTTCCATGTAAGGTAGACTGAAGGCTGACCCTGTCTGTCTTAAGTAATGGGTGTAAGCGCGTAAAATCGCAATATCTTCCCATGGCATTTCGGCATAAAAGGACAACATATTCAAGCTGTCATTTTCCATTTCGATCTTCCATGTTTTTTTGAAAACATCTTCAAAAGACTCTTTAGCGGTAATGATATTAACGTCTTTATTTTTTAAACTTGGCTCTAATAAGAAATCATGAATCCAAACTTCCTCTTCATATCCTTCAGGTTTTACTTCTGATGGTATCTCGGTAATCACATCAAGCCCCATATTTTCCATGATGGGTAAAACATCAGACAAAGCCAAAGGTGTTTTGGCATGATACAGCTTTAGACGTATTTCGATTTTATCGCCATTTTTTTGTTCGTAAAGTTCAAGGTCGATTTGTTCGCCAGCAATAATATTTCCTATATTTTCAATATCAAGCATGGCTTGAGTCGGTGTATAATGCTCACGATAACTGACGGAAAACGAATGTCCATATTGAGCGATTAAAGAAGCGGCCTCATCAGCATCAATTATTTTATCTTCAATTGTTTCACGTAATCTATCGTCCCAATTACGCCCTGCCGCAATCAATTTATTTTCTAAAGCCGCCGTGTTAAATTTGGGGCATGACTTAAGAGAGTTGATATCAATTAAATATAGTACCCGTGAAAGAGGAGAGTCATCTTGAATAACCTTATGGTTGGAGCAGACCCCTCCTAAATTTTCTTCTAATATATTTTGAAATTTTAACCGCAGTTTTGTTTCAAATCGATCTCTAGGAATATAAACAAGGCAAGAGATATAACGACCAAATGGATCAGGTCTCGTGTAAAGGGCAATATGAGGCTTTTCTTGTAGACGTAAGATGCTGTTGGCATGTTCAAACAACAAACTTTCAGGCATTTGTAAAATTTCATCGCGGGGATATTTTTCTAATATGTGACGAATAGTTTTGTAGTTATGAGATGTTCCGTCAAAATCCGATTTTTTAACGACATTTTGTACCTTCATCCTAATATAAGGAATGCTGGTAACACTGCGTGAATAAGTGACAGAGGTGAAAAGGCCAATAAATAAAACCTCGCCGACAATATCACCTTTTTTATTATATTTTTTGATGGATATGGCATCTAAAGGAACATGTCTGTGAACGGTTGAACGTTTATTGACCTTTGAGATTGTTAAAGGCTCTTGTTTAATACGTAGGTTTTGTTGCTTTTCGCTTAGGCTTTTTTGTGCCTCGTTAATATAAACTGGTTGAACCTCATCGTTGAGTACGCCAAGGCTTGAACCCTTGACAATGCTTCCTTTAATTTTTCCATTGGACTTAGAGATTGTATATTCACGATATCCCAAAAGTGTAAAATTATCGTCATAGAGATAATCTAAAAACTCCTTACACTCTTTTTTAAGTGCGGCGGAATATTTTGCTGGCGCACTATCAATAACGTCATGTGTTTGTTTTAATTTATCTTTCATAATCAGCCAGTCATGATTGGCCAAGCGTGTATCACGTAAAATATTTTCCAAATCTTTCTTTAAGATTTTTGCTTGTTCGTTACTGATGATACGGTTTAATTCAACATGAATATGCGATTGCGCGGTTGTTTTGCCTTTTTTTCTTTTGGCATGAATGCCTTTAATCTTACCCGCTTTATCACATTCAATATGTAGAATAGGGTGTATGAAAACGGCAATTTGATATTTATGACGGATAATTTCTGCGACCACAGAATCAACCAAGAAAGCCATATCATCATTAACGATATCAATAACCGTACGCCCTGCGTCCCATCCATCTTTTTTACGGGTGGGTGTTGTGATATGAATGGCTGGTGCTTTGCCTATTTTACGCCCTTGGCTCATATCCAAGTGCCGTTTTGCGGTATAGACCAAATTCTCTGGCGCTATCATCTCATAATCTTCTTTGGGAACATTGGTATAAAATGTCTTTAAAAAGGATTTATACGCGGCGGAATTCTTACCTGATATGTGTTTTTGCGTCTGTGTGAGGGATGATTTTGCCATGAAAATTATCTATGTTTGTGAAGAATGAATAAACAGTTTAATATGATGAAAGGTTATATCGACCAAGTCTAGTTTTTTCAAACAAATATGTAACATATAGTATGTTTTCACGAATTAATTTTTAAATAACAGGAGTTCACATAATGAAACTGACAAAACAAAATCTGTTGCGTGGCCTACCATGGCTACTTTCTATCTTTATTGCCTTTATTTTTGTGCAATCTTTGTTCTTTAAGTTCAGCAATGCCCCAGAAACACAGCATATCTTTGGTACATTAGACCAATGGGCCGCGGACAGCTTAGGTTTAAGCGGGCTTTTCCTACCTCCTGGACTATTCAATCAATATGTCGTTGGTACGGGCGAACTCATTGCTTCTGCTCTACTTCTGTTGGGCTTGTTCACACGGTTTAAATGGTTAAATCCTTTGGGTGCGCTGGTGGCTTTAGGGGTTATCTCTGGTGCCATTTTCTTCCATTTGTTCACACCATTGGGCGTTAATGTGAATGGCGATGGCGGTGCTTTATTTGGTACAGCTGTTGGAATTTGGTTTAGTGCGGCTATTTTGACCTATCGTGGCCGTGGCCTCTTATGCGGACTGATGGGAAAGTCTTGCCCACACTCAGGATAAGCTATTCTTAGAGCAATAAAAAAACCCGCTCGTAAGGGGGCGGGTTTTTTGAAGATTTTCTAAATTTAAAAAGAAGTTTATTCACATTTTTAGATCTTTGATAGAATATTCCCAACAAAATACAGCGATCCTGTCGCCAATATACGGGTATTATCATTATGAGGGTCAGAAGAAATACGCGCAACCGCCTCTTCAAACGTCACCGCTTTTGTTAATTTCTTAAATCCCAATGGTTGAACAAAATCATAAATCTCATCGACCGTATAAGAACTTGCCTCATCAGGAATAGACGTCACCGTCACGCTATCTGCATATGGCAATAAAGGCGTTAAGAATTCAGTTGGATTTTTGCGGTTCACCATCGCGATAATAAGGTGCAATGACTTGTTATCATCGATGCGCCATTGTTCCGCTTGGCGCGCCAACATCATGCCTGCGCTGGCATTATGACCGCCATCGATCCATAATTCTTGGCCATCGCGCACCATATTTCGAAACGGAACGGACTCTAATTTTTGTAAACGCCCTGACCAATTAACTGTCAACAAGGGAGTTTGAGGATTATTGGGGGATAAAATTTTTGCGTCAAAATCACGACCCATGATGAGCCGATATGCGGCGATGGCGGCCCCCATATTATAAATTTGATGTTGCCCTATTAAATTTGAATGACTCACGGCAATTGATTCACCTTGCCAAGTAAATTTTACTCCGCCTTGCACCGTTTCAATATTCCATTGTGCGCCGTATTGATATAATTTTGCGTCTGGGGTTAAGTTTGTGGATTGCTTGTGAAAAACATCAAGAACATCTGTATAAGTTTGCGTCCCAATGACGCAAGGCACACCCGCCTTCATAATACCCGCCTTCTCAAAAGCAATGTCACGCACCGTGTCACCCAGAAATTTTTCATGGTCTTTAGAGATCGTCGTTATAATGGTGCATATCGGGTCAGGAATAACATTGGTGGCATCAAGGCGCCCCCCCATCCCTGTTTCCAATAAAACATAATCGGCCCGAATGCGCGACATCGCCAAAAATGAAGCTGCCGTCAATATTTCAAAAAACGTAATCGGTTCGCTACGGTTCACCGCCAAGCATTCCTCTAAAACGTCTATCAGCCCTTGGGTTGAGATGAGATTGCCTGCTAATCGAATGCGCTCCGTCGGGTGGACAAGGTGCGGCGATGTCATAACATGAACCGTTTTACCAGAGCCTTCTAACAACGCCCGTAAGCAAGCAATGGTTGAACCTTTGCCATTTGTTCCCGCCACGTGAATAACAGGGGGGAGTTTTAAATGCGGGTTATCAAGCTGCGCCAAAAAGCGTTCAACACGCTCTAAGGACATATCAATTTCTTGATCATAAAAACTATAAAGAAGTTTCAGGATATCATCTAAGCGTTTCTCTAAGGCAGGATTATCGCTTTTATTGTGAAGAGGTTCTATCAAACGCGTATTTATTTTGCTTGGCTCTTTTTCTGACGAGAAGAAGTAGAACTATTCGCCGCTTTCTTTTTAACACTGCGGGCTGACTTCAAACTGACAGGGCCTATCTTTTTGCCCTTTTTTGTACCTTTTTTACCTTTGGCCTTCGTGCTTTTTATAGCACCAGTGCTATCATCTTCATCGGCCTCATAAGGTTTGCTCGGCTGCATGAGCAAGTCAAGTAAGTTACCGATTTCTTTATTTAATTTTGATCTTTCCACAACCATATCCACCATTCCATGCTCAAGCAAATATTCAGCCGTTTGGAAATCATCAGGCAAGGTTTCACGTACCGTTTCTTCAATCACGCGCCGCCCTGCAAAACCGATTGTCGCCCCAGGCTCAGCGACATGAATATCACCAACCATCGCAAAAGAGGCTGAAACCCCTCCTGTTGTTGGGTTTGCGAGCATAACGATATAAGGCAGGCCTTCTTCTTTCACCATACTAACCGCGATAATTGTGCGCGGCATCTGCATAAGTGAGAGCATCCCTTCTTGCATCCGCGCCCCACCAGACGCAGGCACAACAATAAGCGCCGCTTTATTTTTAATTGCTTGTTCCGCCGCATGGACAATCCCTTCGCCCACGGCGGTACCCATCGAGCCACCCATAAAGGCAAAGTTAAACGCGGCAATCACAGCGTTTTGACCGCCAATCATTCCTTTACCAATGACAAGGGCATCTTTTTCTTTCGTCTTGGCTTTGGTGTCTTTTAAGCGATCGGCGTATTTTTTCTTATCCTTAAATTTTAACGGATCATGCGGCACATCAGGCAAAGTGATTGTCTCATAAGCCCCCTCATCGAACATAATCTCAAGACGTTGATGCACCGTTAATGGCATATGAAAAGAACAATGGTAACAAACTTGCTGATTCGCGCTAAGTTCTTTTTGAAACAACATACCTTCACATTTAGGGCATTTTTGCCAAAGGTTATCTGGCACGTCCTTTTGGTCTTTGACCAGCGAGCGAATAGAAGGGCGGATAATGTTACTTAACCAATTCATCTTTTGTCATTTCCATTTGTTATATTTTAATACGTATTTTTAGCGCATATTGGGGAGATATAGCAAAGAAATTGTGATTAAATAGCGTCTTTTAACGCGGATATCTGTTTTTTAAGCGGTGTCATAATGTCATTAGAGACTTGATTTGCATCAATATTTTCCACCACGGCAGAACCCACCACGACCGCATCGGCGATTTTAGACATATTGGCTGCATCTTCGGGCGTTTTAATGCCAAAACCCACCGCGACAGGCAAGTTAGTTTTGCTTTTAATATCCGCAATATGCGCCCCAACGGCATCAATATTAGCACTTTTCGTGCCCGTCACCCCCGCGATAGAGACATAATAAAGAAAGCCACTGGCATTTTGTAAAACTTTATCAAGACGCGCGCCAATTGTTGTCGGCGTAATCAGTTTGATAAAATCTAACCCTGCTTCTTGGGCGGGAATACGAAGCTCCGTATCTTCTTCAGGGGGTAAATCGACAATAATGAGGCCATCCGCTCCCGCTTCCACAGCGGCCTTTACAAAAGCCTCGCATCCGTACGCGTACACGGGGTTAAAATAACCCATCAAAATAACTGGGGTTTCATTATTTGTTTTGCGAAATTCGGTTAATATATCAAGCGTGCCTTGTAGGCTCATCCCATTTTCGAGAGCTTGAAGAGAGCTAGCTTGAATAGTCGGACCATCGGCCATCGGATCAGTAAAAGGAATGCCCAGCTCAATCAAATCTGCGCCACTATCGGGCAGGCTTTTTAAAATCTCTAGGCTTTTTGGCGCATCGGGATACCCCGCCGTTATAAAAATATTCAGCGCTTTTTTATCACCTAATTTTTCGAATGTTTTTTGAATGCGGCTCATCTTAAATCTCCACACCTAGTTTTTCAGCGACGGTGAAGATATCTTTATCGCCGCGTCCACAAAGATTCATCACCAAAATATGGTCTTTGGGTAAATCAGGCGCAATTTTCATCACATGGGCAAAAGCATGAGAGGGTTCAAGCGCAGGAATAATACCTTCTAACTTGGTTAAGAGCTGAAAGGCCTCCAACGCTTCATCATCTGTCACAGACACGTACTGTACGCGTTCTATATCATTTAAATAAGCGTGCTCTGGCCCAATACCAGGGTAATCAAGACCCGCAGAAATACTGTGCGCTTCGGTGATTTGCCCGTCATCATTTTGAAGAAAGTAGGAGCGCATACCATGCAAAATCCCTGCACTGCCGCCTGTAATGCTTGAGGCATGCTTATCTGTATTAACGCCATGACCGCCAGCCTCAACACCAAACATTTGTACGCTTTCGTCATCTAAGAAAGGGTGGAAAAGCCCCATCGCATTTGAGCCACCACCAATACAAGCCACCAATGAATCAGGCAAACGGCCTTCTTTTTCCATCATCTGCTCACGTGTTTCTTGGCCAATAACAGATTGGAAATCACGCACCATTTCAGGGTAAGGGTGCGGGCCAGCCACCGTCCCAATAATATAAAACGTATCTTCAACATGAGCGACCCAGTGGCGAAGCGCCTCATTCATGGCATCTTTTAATGTACCAGAACCAGAGGTAACAGGGACAACTTCCGCCCCCAATAATTTCATTCTAAAAACATTCGGGCTTTGACGGCGTACGTCTTCTTCCCCCATAAAGACGGTACAAGGCATATCGAATAACGCACATACAGTCGCTGTCGCAACCCCATGTTGACCCGCACCTGTTTCGGCGATAATACGTTTTTTACCCATACGTTTGGCGACCAAAATTTGCCCCAAACAATGATTGATTTTGTGCGCGCCTGTATGGTTTAGCTCATCACGTTTAAAATAAACTTTTGCACCACCAAGATGCGCCGTTGTGGCTTTTGCAAAATAAAGCGGAGAAGGACGTCCAATATAATCGCGCGCCAAGGCATCAAATTCATTTCGAAATTCTGGATCATGGCGCGCTGCATTCCATGCTTGTTCAACCTCCAAAATAAGGGGCATAAGCGTTTCAGCAACATAGCGTCCACCATAAAGGCCAAAATGGCCATCTTCATCGGGGCCACTACGTAAAGAATTTGGAATTTTATTGGTTATTTTTTTATCTGCTGTCATGGCCTATGTTATGCACTTTTTACGGCTGAAATAAAAGAGCGAATTTTATCCGAATCTTTAACGCCTTTTGATACTTCAACACCGCTCGACACATCCAGCGCATCTGGTGCGCATATAGTCAAAGCTTCGCCCACATTATCAGCATTTAAACCACCCGCCAACATCCATGGTGTCGTACTTTTATAATCTTTTAAAATATTCCAATCAAAGGCGATACCATTGCCCCCAGGTACCCCCCCTGAATCCCCCCCGCTTGCGGGGGGGGTGAAAGGGGGAGCATCAAAGAGCAACCAATCGGCGACACCTTCATATTGCGTTACATTTTCTAAATCTGCCTTCGAAAAAATAGGAATAGATTTCATCACGGGAACAGAAAATTTCTGTTTAATTTCTGTGAGGCGGACAGGCGTTTCATCCCCATGAAGCTGTATCATGGTCAACGGTACATCCTGTAAAACTTGGTCAAGGTAATCATCATCAGGGTTTACAAACAACCCAACGATTTCGGCATTATCAGGAATAAAACTCGTCAGATATTTTGCGACTTCAATATCAACATGACGCGGGCTGGCTTCATAAAAAACCAAACCGATAAAGTCTGCCCCCGCTTCAATCGCCGCGGTTAGACTGTTAGGTTCACTTAAACCACATATTTTAACTTTAGAAATAGGGGAGGTCATTTAATTGACTCTAAAATATCTTGCGCGGTTTTGGCAGGATCATCGCTTTGCGAAATAGGGCGGCCAATAACAAGGTGCGTTGCGCCTTTATCAATGGCCTCTTTCGGCGCCATCACGCGAGATTGATCGCCTGCCACACTGCCCGCAGGACGTATTCCTGGCACCATCAAAATAAAATCATCGCCGCAGGCTTCACGTATCGCTTCAATCTCATGGGAAGAACAAACCACACCATCAAGCCCTGCGGCTTGCGTCAGTTTTGCCATTTGTACAACACGATCACGTAAGCCTTCTTTATAGCCAACCTCTTCAATGGCTTGCTCATCAAGGCTGGTTAAAATAGTGACCGCCAATAATTTTGTCTCAGGCGGACAGGCCGCTTTCGCCGCCTTCATCATTTCTAAGCCGCCCGCCGCATGAAGGTTGAGATAAGCAGGTTTAATTTCTGACGTGATAGAGCGCACAGCCCCCGCAACCGTATTGGGAATATCATGGTATTTTAAATCGATAAAAATAGGGATGTCGACAAAATCATTTTGAATGTCTTTTAACCCCTGCACACCAAACTTATTAAAGAATTCTAAGCCTAATTTAATACCAATTCCTGCCTTGGTAATTTGCGTGCAAAGTTTTTTCGCCGCATCCATATCAGCTTTATCAATCGCACAAAATATTTTAGGGTTCGTATTAGACATGAAGAATTATCCTTCAATAATATCTGTGGCGTTCGATGTCAATTTGGATTTATCTTGTTTGGCAATTAAATCCATCTTTTCATTTTTTAACACTTCGATTTCTTTATTTAAGTTTTTAACTTCTTTTTTAAACGAACGGCGTTCTTGGCGGGTTTTACCCATACCAATCCACGCCATAAAAGCGCCGAAGATAAAGCCAATCCCTAAAAATAAAAGAACAACAAAATAAAGCGGTAATTCAATGGGATCTTTAACAGGATTAACCGTCACCGAAACATTTTCAGGGTGTGCCAATGCAAACCAGACAGCGCCAGCAATAAAAGGGAGGGCGAGTATCCATCTAAGCAATGCCATAATTAATCCAGTTGAGTTTACTTTTTATTCACTAAAGGGGTTGTGAAACTGATCTTCTGATGGTTTTGAACCATCATATTCTTCATTCAGTTTTTCACGTAACGCTTTTCCTGTTTTAAAGAAAGGAAGACGCTTTGCTTCAACCTGTACCGTTTCACCCGTACGCGGGTTACGCCCCGTACGTGCTTTACGATGTTTTATTGAAAAAGCGCCAAATCCACGCAATTCAACACGATCACCATCGGCCAAGGCGTCCGATATTTCATCGAAAACAGTATCGACAATTTTTTCAACATCGCGCAAAAACAGATGTGGATTGCGCTCTGCCAATTTTTGTATGAGTTCTGATTTTGTCATTTTATATTCCTGTGCCCCTTTTTCCTTATCTTGAATTCAAGACCTTTAAAAAAGAACGCTTGTTAAAAAATAAGTCACAAAATATTACTTAATAGAATAATGATGCATCTTTTAAAGGGTTATCGTCAAGGAAAAGATTCACCAATACATTGAAAAAACAGGGTTTTTAGTGTTTTCCAATAAAAAACCGCCCATATCAGAGATAGAAGCGGTTTTTTGGAATTTTTTAATTAGAGCATATTTGCGCGTCCTCCCGCTTGCGGGCATGACGGCTTTTCTAAATTATGCGTCTTTTTCCTCTTTATCAGCTTTTTTGGCTGCTTTCTTCGCTTTTGGCTTTTCTTCTGCTTTATCATCAGCTTTCGCTTCAGATGCGGCAGTGCCACTTAAAGCCGCACCCAAGATATCACCAAGAGATGCACCAGATTCAGTTGAGCCAAACTCTTCAAGAGCTTGCTTATCTTCATCAAGTTCACGTGCCTTAATAGACAAGCCAACTTTTCGGTTCTTCTGATCGACAGTGATGATCTTCGCATCAACCTTTTCACCAACGGCGAAACGATCTGTGCGTTGCTCTGAACGCTCACGAGAAAGATCAGCTTTCTTGATTGTACCGGTCACACCATCATTAACAGTGACGTCAACAATTGTTGCTTTGACTTCAGAAACAGTACAAGTCACAACAGCACCTTTGGCCATACCTTTCATTGCACCTTCAAATGGATCATCGGTAAGCTGTTTAATACCAAGAGCAACGCGCTCTTTTTCAGCATCAACATCCAAGATTTTAACCTTAACTTTTTCACCTTTATTGAAAGGTTTTAAAGCCTCAATGGTTTGATCTTCCCATGAAATATCAGAGATATGAACCATACCATCAATATCAGCATCAACGGCGACGAATAAACCGAACTCCGTGATGTTATTGATTTCACCTTCAATTTCATCACCAACTTTACATTTATCAGAAAAGCCAGCCCATGGGTTTTCTTGGCATTGCTTAATACCAAGAGAGATACGACGTTTATCCATATCAACCTCAAGAACCATAACTTCCACTTCTTCCGATGTAGAAATG
>CAZYHI010000007.1:0-28880 GCA_964647515.1 uncultured Micavibrio sp.
AGCTGTATCTATATTTGGTAATGATGGGAATGATACTATCACCACAGGTGATGGGTTTGATTTCAATATAGATGGTGGCACTGGTGATGACACTATAAATACAGGTGCTGGGGATGATCGCTCTGTAAGTGGTGGAAGAGATTCTGATACTATTAATACGGGGTCTGGCGATGATGATATTGTCTTGGCGAATGGAGATTTTGCAGCGGGTGAAAGCATTGATGGTGGCGCGGATAATGATGAGCTTGTTCTAACCAATGCCACAACTGTGGACTTTACAACAGGGACCTTAGCAAATTTAGAAACACTTACAGGATCAACTGGTGATGATGATGTAACGTTAAGTGTTTCTCAATATTTTGACTTTGATGATATTGATTACGATGCGGGTACGGATTCACAAACGATTGATGTGTCAGGTGTCAATGATGTAACCGCAGAAACTGCTCCCATAGTGAGCAATTTGGAATCATCAACACTTTTATTCTCTACTGGCATTGATGATTTGACCATTACAGGCGAGCAGTTAGATTCATTGACAACAGGGGCAACATCATTAGATGCACTTGGTGGTGCGGATGTTCTACGCATTACAACAACCTCTAATAACTTAAATACATTTGGTTCCATTGATGCAGATTTGGCAGGTTTGGAAACAATTGACGCCAGCGGTGCAACAAGTGATGTAATTATCAGTGTTTCTGGTCAAGCTGAAGGCTTTACCCTTAATGGTGGAACAGGAAATGATTCAATCACTGGTGGCGCAGGAGTCGATATTATTGATGGTGGAGATGGTGACAACATTCTCACTGGACTTGGTGGTGATGATGATATTACAGGTGGAACAGGTAATGACACGATCTTGGGTGGTGATGGTGATGACACTCTTGTTGGTGGTGCTGGTGATGACACGATCTTCGGTGCAACCATTATTGGTGAATCTGGCGTTGAATCTATTTTACAAGATGATGCATCAGAATGGTTTACGGTGACTTTTTCTGCGACGATTATAAACCCCGTTGTTAAAATCTCAAATCTAACAAATGATGACCCTGTGCAGAGCCCAGGATCTACGATTAATGATCCATACACGACACGTGTTCGCAATGTAACGGATAATGGTTTTGAATTTCAAATCAGGGAATGGGATTATCTAGATGGTGTGCGTAGTGTTGCTGAACTTGTTTCATGGGTCGCTATTGCTGAAGGAACACATACCCTTAATAATGGTCTTACGGTAGAGGCAGGGTTTGCAACAGCAACAGATGAAAATTTTACAACAGTTAATCTTGATCCAACAGCTTTTAGTACCGCACCCGTTGTTTTCTCACAAGTAGTATCAGATAATGAACAATCAGCTGTTGCAACAAGAAACAGAAATAGATCAGCAACAAGCTTCCAATTACAAATACAAGAAGAAGAGGCAAACACGAATGTTCATGCCACCGAAGATATTGCTTGGATTGCTTTTGAAAGTGGCGGTAGTGTTGGAGAAGGATTTTTGGTTGATGAAACGCCTGATAATGTAACAGGTAATATTAGCACTATTAATTTTGGTGGAGCGTTTGCGAACACACCAGTTGTTTTACATGCACAACAAACGCGTGATGGTGGAGATACCTCATATTCTCAAGCGGCAGGGATTACAAATAGTAGCTTTGATGTTGAAGTTGCAGAAGAACAATCCGCAAATAATGAAACAAACCATACAACAGAAGTTATAGGTTATGTTGCTCTTAATGAGGGTCTTATAACAGCAGAAAATGGTGGTGATAACACATTTACCGGTGGTGCAGGTGTTGATACCTTATTCGGTGGTGATGGCGCAGATACATTTATCTTTGAGCTCGCAAACGCGTTTATTGATAATGATATCTTGGCAGATTTCTCTGCCGGTGAGGGTGATATTTTAGATATTAGTGATTTGATTACAGCAGGAACAGTGAATGCAGGTAACATCACAGATTACTTAAACTTTGATGATAGCAGTGGAACAGATACCATTGTTCAAGTTGACTCCAATGGTGCCGCGGGCGGAGCTAATTTCCAAGCTATTGCAGATATTAATGGTGTGACAGGTCTTGATGAAGTCACTTTATTTACCAACGGTAATATTATCGCTTAAAGTTGTTTTTAACGACCGTGTTCAATAATTGTTTTTTTTACTAAATCATATTCTTCCCATGGGATAAAATGCCCACGTTCTTCTAATAATTTGATATCAACTTTGGCATTAGTAAGTGCTTGTTTTGCAAAGGCGGCGTTACCGTAGGGAACAAGACCATCTTTTTTACCCTGTATGACCGATGTTGGCGCTTTAATATTTTTTAGACTAGGTTGCATCTTCATAAGCTCACTTTTGAGTGGAACCATTTCATCGTTCGAATGTTGTAAGTTGTTCGGTAATATTGCGCGTACCAATAGCAAGCTTGCCGCATTGTTGTACCATTTTTTCTTTGTTAATTCAGGTGAGATCGCAGGGGCTAACAAAATCATGGATTTAGTGTAATTAGGGTAGTCTATAGCCAAGCGTAAGGCGATTGGCCCACCATAGGAATGTCCAATAATGATAAAATTTTTCTTTTCGGGGGCAAATTTATTCACAGCAGTCATGATGAGCTTTACTTGGTCTTTTAAAGTTTTTCCCGATGATCCATCATTTGATTTTCCAAATCCAGGACGGTCAACGGCGACCATGAAGAATTTTTTTTGTAAATCAGGGTCATCTAAATAATTAGCCCATGCGTTCCAACTACCTGGAGAGCCATGAATGAATAAAATCATAGGCTGTTTTTTGTCTCCTGAATAAACAAGGTTGAGAGGGCTGATTTTATTTTCATTTTCTTCAATGGATATTGTCATTTGACCAAAGCTTGGTAAGGTTTCAAGATTTTTAATCGCATCTTTTGTATTATAAAAAGGGGGAAGGCCAAATTTTTTTGTTTCTTGTGTTTCGGCAAAGGCAGAAGAAAAATTTCCAACCATGATGCTAAATATAAGGGTTATTATGAGTTTCATATTCATTTTTCTGTGTTGTTGCTTATGCGTTATTTAAAGGAAAATGTTCTTGGACAGCCATTTTCGTCGATATACTTAACGGGACTTTATCTTCCGTCCAATAGAAAACATCTGCGGTATTGTTGGTGGTAATAATTTGTGTGATGCTTTTTGTATGTGTGTGTTCACGTTGCATGAGGATAGAAGATCTGTTGTTCTCCTTCCCTTGTTTTAAGTGTAAATTGTTTAAGATAAAATCTGCGGTTATTTTTTCTTCGGTATTAGATGATGTAAATTCTTCGAAAATATCTTCACGATGTTTGATAACGTCATTAACGCGTTCTGAAGATGAAGTAATAAAAAATGGCGTATTTAAACTGTGCGTAGTTATATACCGTGTTTGTCCATTCCATTGAGCATGTGTCATTTTATTATTTTTTGTGGTGATTAAGTCAAAAGGATTGAAATTGTTGAATGCCATGTCATTGAGAATTTTTTCTGCCTCTTTAATATTTTTAGAATGTAAAATTTGAGGGATAAGGTCGCCGCGTGATTGCGCAGCCTGTTCTAAATGTTTATCTTGATAACGATTTAAAAGAGCGCATGTTAAACCATATTGATTAACACCAACCCATGTACCTTGCGATTTTTCATCGACGGGGAAATAACGCCCACTATCGGTTGATAGGTAGCCTAATTCTGGTCTGTCGCGTTGTTCATCACGGTTCATTGTGATGATAGTTTGGTCGTTGTTAGGTATAATGCTTAAGGTACACATTATTTACCTAGTTTTTCTTATATGGGTAGCCGTGGCTGGTGCAACGCCAATGTTATCAGGAAGATCAACGCCGCAGTTCTTAGCGAGTAGTTTTATATAAGCTGCATGATGCATGGTGTGGTTAATGAGGTATAAAACCTCCCGCGGTACATTGGATGTAAATCTATCATTTTTTGTACTACAGGTATCTATTTCTGAAATAACGTCTAGTTTCGTGTCATTTATTTCAAGAGTGTTTAGCGTCTTTAAGATGTCTTCAAGCTGCGTTTGCGCTGCTTGCCAATTTGTCTCTACATCACTGTCACGATTGCGGCGGTTGTAATCTAAAACTCCTGTTTCTATAGAAGGGATGAAGGTTAAGATATGATCTAAAACATGACGTACATGCTTTCCTGCATTGCTGGTAATGTAAAAATCGGTCGCTTTATCTTTTGGTAAGTTTTGTGTGGCCGTCAAAATATCGGTTATCTGGAGCAAGGAGTTTATAAGACAATTACGCAACATCTTTTTTCTCTTTCTCTTTCCATTGTTTCATGAAGTTTTGATAGCCATCTTCACCCATGTAACGATTTAAATATCTTCCCGATGATTTTCGTAGGTCGACAACGATCAAACCATCCATAGACCTATTAAACCCTTCATTGACGGTGAAAGACACAAAACGACCATTAAGCGCAAGATAATGACTGATGAGAATAGGGATGGATTTACCTGAATCAATGCGCCCTACCAACTTATTGATGACAGGTATGCCAGAAAGGTTGGCCAGTTGTCGTTTCGTCCATGGCCCTTTTAATTTATCCATAGGCGTTCTGGCCTTGACGTGGCGTTGTATGGTGTCATCGACGCTGTAATGTGAGAGTAATGTTTCGCAAAGTAGTGTTGTTGCCAGTTTTGAATATTGACGCGATATGCTGACGCATCCAAAAAGCGTATGATATTCAGGATTATTGGCGACGAACTTACCAATACCTTTCCACAACATATCCAGCGCCATAGGATGGCGTTGGTATTCTGGCGTCACAAATGAACGACCAAGCTCAATGGTCTTACCCATTTTGTGTAAAAAATTGACGTTATAATCAAAAAGGGAATGGCTGTATAACCCATTAATGCCCTGATCTTCTAAAATCTCATCTGTTTTACCAATGCGGTAACCGCCGGCAATTCTTTGTTCTTCTTCATCCCACAAAAAAAGATGCATGTAGTGTGGGTCAAATCGATCGCTGTCTAATTCTTTTCCCGTTCCTTCTTCAACGGTTCTAAAGGTGCGCTCGCGTTCAATGGCGAGCTGTTCAAGCAAGGGGCCCATTTCTTGGTACGGAACACAATATAAAGAAAATTTTCCCTGAGAGTAAAGGTTATGTTCTTTGATTCTTTCAAGATGCTCAAGAATGACGCTCTTGTCGATATCTTGTTTGATAGGCGTCATTTCCAAGGCGTTTATTGCTTCGTCATTTTCTTCTTCCTCTTCGTTGTAATCTGGTTTTAAAATTTTACAGCAAAGGCGAATATAATGCGTTGCAATGGTGTCGTTTTTTAATCGGACAATATCAGAATTTGGAATAAGGGCGCCAATATGAAAAGGGATAGCCATACCTGCTTTGTTTAATGTGGCGCGTATTAGCAACAAGGTGCGTAGGCGTTTATGAATGTAGCCAGATAGATAAAAGGCGAGGCTGTTTCGGCCTTCGACAAATATAGGCATGATGGGTGCGTTATATTTGCGGGCTAATCTTGTAATCATTGTGTTCCATGGCGCATCGGTTATTGATAGCGATGGGAGTTTCAGCTTTGACACTGTTCCTGCGGGAAAGACGAGCAAGGCACCGTTATCATCTAGATGTTTTGCGACTTCGCGAATGCCCTTGGCATTTTCTTTTTCTTTGCCTTTGTTTAAAACATTCACGCCAATGAAAACTTCTTTAAATTCAGGAACCATTCTGAGCAAGTCATTTGTGAGAACTCTTAAATCAGGTCGTACTGATTTTAACACTCTTGTGAGAAGTAAGCCTTCGACCGCTCCTAAGGGATGATTGGCAACAATCACAATAGGGCCTTCTTTTGGAATGGTATCTAATAAATGCTTATGAATAACATCGGCGCGTACATCTAAACGCTCAAGGACATAATCGATAAATTCATCGGCAGATTCGCTGGGGTCGCCACGATCACTGGGTTGTATGAGCAGCCAGTCATCATACCATTGTTCAAGTACATCAATGCTCGATATCTTTTTAACAGCCGCACGGAGAAGTGGGTTACGAATTTTTTCCATCCTAAGGGGGTTATTCATAAGGAGGGCTTTCTCAATCTGTGTTTGGATAATATTTAGAAAGTTTACGTTCTTTGTTCCAGTGGCGTATAGATTTTAAAAGACCTGGTGGCTTGTACCCTTTGGCCTTGTTATGAGCACCAATACGAAATAAGGCGCGATACTGCCAAAGTAGTGTTTTCATTGATTCAACAAACTTGGCGTTTCTATCCCAAATATGCGTGGGTTCTGCACTGGCGGCGTTGATCTCTACAATTTCCATGGTTTCACCACGTTGTAGCGATTCTAAATCAGCATATTTTACATCTAAACGCCCATAATAAAAATTAGGTAAGTCAGCCATAATTTTAACAACCGCTTGGTTTAATTCTGGGGTTATATATTCACAGGCATCACGAAAGACGGCGCCTTTACTATGACTGGCGGAAAAAACCAGTCTAATAACTTCACCATTGGTAGGGACGGTGTTCCATGCTTGTTTGTGGCGTTCGTAATAGAGGTGACGTAAATGGCCCGATCTTGGGTTTTGTTCAATAAGCTCGCCTAATGTACGTTTACCATCACCTGTTACTCTGGGTAAGAATTTTGATGTTAAAGAGACAACGCTTGCCTTTCCTGTTGAAGGTTCTTTCACGTAGAAAATCCCAACTTCAGGCTCCCACCTTGATAGTTTTTGACAGAGTAAAGATGTTCCTTCAGGGTAACTTGCGATCGTATTTGCAAGTTGTTCAACGTCTTTGATTAACTTCACACCAAATCCACGACAACCGATGTCGGGTTTGCAGACAAAAGGTAGGTTGATGTCTTGCTGTGCGGCAGTGTCAATCCATGTTTGGGCTTGTTCTTGTGCACTCGTCTGGTTTGTTTCAAAAACAACCCAAGGTAAGATGGCCTCTTTACACAGCCCTGTTGCTTGGCTCATCAACTCACTTTTACCAACGCCAACCATACCAGATAGTGTTAGATCAGGGTTGGCCAAGAACGGAACAGTTAAAGAGCGATGACGTAATGATAAAGCCATCCATTGTATAGCGACAGGAAGATATATGGCCCATGCTGGCCAAAATTCAAAAAATGAAACACTGCGTTTTGTATCTTCTTCCATTTTGATAGCAGGACCAACATCGTTTGAAGGGTGAGGGGAATGGTCTTTTGATGAATTTAGGGAAGGGTTAGCGGGTGTTGCGGTTAGAGTAGCACTCATTTCTTACTGCCTATAAATACGTTAAATCTTAATAATTTACCTTATAGGTAGGTATTCTAACTTACAATCTATTTCGTTACATCGTAAAATGAAAAGATGAGAAATATATATACAATATTTATATCTTTTATGTTCGCCGCTGTAATTATCGTACTGCCTTTGTTGGCCAAGGCGAATGACGTGGTACATCTACCTGATTATTCGTTGAAATATTCTGTAAAAATACAAGCGAGCAAGGATATTGTTTGGAACATTTGGAGCGATGTTGATAATTGGAAAAATTTTGATGAACGGCTTCAATATTCTTACTTAGAAGGTGATAAAGCTTTTAAACAGGGCGTTATAGGTTATTTAAAGGCAAAAAACGCACCTAAGACGAAGTTTGAAATTATTCAGTTTGAAGAAGGTGTGTCTTTCACGGAAAGTCTAAAAATTCCATTATATCAAACTATTGATTTACAACGATACTTTGAGCATAACGAAGAAGATAACGCCTTAATTGTAACGCATGAAGTTAACTTTAAAGGATCTTTAAGGGCGGTGATGTACGCTTTGTTATGCAGGCCATTTAAAAAAGACTTAAAACTGGTATTAGGGCGGATTAAGGAGCTCGCAGAACAAAAAGAAGTTAAATCTTTGAATTAGCTTTTCGACGTTGTGTCGTATCTAATGTAATTAAGAATCCTAACAAGTAAATACTGCCCCATATTAATCCGGGTAAAATGGTCATCCAAATATTGGGTGTTCCGAATAGATTGTGAATAAAAAGAGGGATGGTAAGCATGACAAGAAAGCTGACTATAAATCCGATAGTAATGCCTTTAAGACCATATTGATATTTAACACAAGTTTTCTGTGCAACTTGTGTGATAAACAAGGTTGAAATAAAGGCATAGATCCCTTGAATTGAACCTGCCATAATCCAAGCATGTGCGCCGTGCTCGTAATTAGCATAAACAGCCCAGCCACCATAGCCAATACCTGCCGCAAATGCGTTGAAAAAGACTGCTGGTATTGTTTTGTAGAAAGTAGGCATGTTTATATCGTTTTTGCTTTAGTTTAGAGTAATAAGTAGTTATAAAAAATGTGTTATAAATTAATTAGAACGCAAGTCTAGATATAAATTGGCTTGTTTAATAGATAAAAAAGGAAAAAAATATGTTTGTGTTGCCGCGCTGGGTTGTTGAATCTTTAGAGCTTTTATCGACATTGTTTGTCTTCTCTATTGGTGTTGGGGTCTTTGCTGTCCTTGTCTTGTTTGTTATCGATATTACGCAAACAGGTGATGCGGTTCGGCGTAATTACCCTGTCTTGGGTCGTTTTCGTTATTTGTTTTCAACATTGGGTGAGTTTTTTCGTCAGTACTTCTTTGCTATGGATCGTGAAGAAATGCCCTTTAACCGTGCCGAGCGTGAATGGGTGCATCGTGCGACTAAAAAAAATGATAACACCGTAGCCTTTGGGTCGACAAAAAGATTAACTCCGCCAGGAACGGCAATTTTTGTCAACTGCCCATTTCCAACATTAGATACAGATGCGGCACAAAGCCAAGCTGTTGAGATTGGACCTTATTGTGCCAAACCCTATGCCGCGCAGTCGATATTTAATATATCAGGAATGAGCTATGGTGCATTATCTAAACCTGCGGTGCGTGCCTTATCTAAAGGGGCAAAAATGGCAGGGTGCTGGATAAATACGGGAGAAGGGGGGCTGTCTCCTCATCATCTTGAAGGCGGTGCGGATATCATCATGCAGATTGGAACGGCCAAATATGGTGTGCGTGACGAAGCGGGTAATTTAAGCGATGAGAAGTTAAAAGAAGTCGCCGCGCATGAACAAGTTAGAATGTTTGAATTGAAAATGAGTCAGGGTGCAAAACCAGGTAAAGGGGGGATTTTACCCGGCGTAAAAGTGAGTGAGGAAATTGCAAAGATTAGAGGAATCGCTGAAGGTCAAGATTCTATCTCCCCTAATCGTCATCCTGAAATTGATAATGTGGGTGAAATGTTGGATGTGATTAATCGTATTCGTGATGTCACGGGTAAGCCTGTGGGTATTAAGTCTGTTATTGGTGCTTATGGTTGGCTGGATGGTTTATGTCAGGAGATATTAAGTCGCGGTATTGAATCTGCGCCCGATTTTTTCACAATTGATAGTGGTGATGGTGGAACAGGCGCGGCGCCGATGCCATTGATGGATAATGTTGGTTTAACAATTAAAGAATCTTTGCCGATGGTTTCAGATATTTTGCATCAGTATGGTTTGCGTGACCGCATTCATATTATTGCGTCTGGTAAACTTGTGACACCGTCTGAGGTGGCATGGGCGTTATGTGCAGGGGCAGATTTCATTAATTCTGCGCGTGGATTTATGTTTTCATTAGGCTGTATTCAAGCACTGAAATGTAATAAGAACACCTGCCCTACGGGAATTACAACGCATAATAAAAGACTTCAAAAAGGCTTAAACCCGAAAACGAAATCGACCAAGGTGGCGAATTATTGCTTGAACATGGTACATGAAGTGGAAGTTATTGCCCATTCTTGCGGCGTAAGAGAGCCGCGTAGATTAAAACGCTATCATGTTCGTATTGTGCAAGATAATGGGAAGTCTATTCCGATGGATGAGCTTTACCCACGTCCAGATGTTGTCGTAAATACGCCGGATAAGGTAAGTGCGTAAAGTTGACGTTTAATGATAGTATATACCCTCATTTTCTTTTTGGCGTTTTGGGCAGGGTTTTCCGTTAGACGGGCTAGCCTGTGTTTGGTCAGAGCAACCTATGAGATCATTGAACGCAAGCCGTTAAAGACAAGCTTGTTTGTTTTGCAAGCGATGGTCGTGGCGTTGTCTATTACGATCCCTGCTATTTTATTATTTCCAGATAAAATTGTCTTGGCCTCTACTTATAATATTTCATGGCATTTATTTTTAGGGGCTATGGTTTATGGAGCAGGGGCTTCTATTAATGGTTCATGTGCTTTAGGGACATTGAACCAGCTGATGAATGGTAAGATGAGCTTTATTGGTTCTATCATTGGTATGGCTTTGGGGTTTGGAATTTTTTTAAATATTCAGCATACCGTTGATTTGCAAAGATTTGATACGTCAATTCTGGCGCAATATCGTATAGTTTTTTTACTGCCCGTGATGATTTTGGTCTGGGCTATTGTGTTTTTAAGAGTTAAAAAATTCTGGAAGACCAGCGAAGAAAGCAAAGCCAAAAAATTAAAACAATATATTAGCTCTTCCGTCGCACGTGACTTTATTGGTGTGATTATTTTTGGCTTTTGCAGTGGTACTTTGTTTTTAATCTTGGGCAGCTCTTGGGATTACACTTATTTTATTCAATCTTTAGAGCGAAGCGTTTACCTTAATGGTGCACCAGATCTTTCTATTTTACCGATACTGGTCACAACGATGGCTTTGGTATCTGGCATTTCTATTGCTTCTTATTTATCGAATGATTTTAAACTGAAAATTGGAAGCCCTGTTGATTTTGTGGTCAAAATAATTGCAGGGGCGTTGATGGGGTTTAGTGTCGGTATCATACCTGGTGGTAATGATAGTTTAATCTTATATAGCATCCCAGGCATCGCGCTGCACGCCCCGATTGCTCTGATGTTTATGATGATGTCTATCGCTATAATGATTAAGATCGGTGATTTTTTTAGAAAGCATTTAAAAAAGACAACTTAAGAAAATGGGGGTAATCATGTCTATGAATTGCTTAAGGTTATAAAATATTGAATAATATAATATATGAGCAATCTCGTAACAGACATGACCGTTGATCAAGCTTTCAGGCAAGCGTACCAGCATCAGCAAGCGGGGCAGTTACAACAAGCTGAAATGCTTTACGATCAAATATTACAGGCGCAACCGCAATTTCATGCGGCGTGGTTTCAACTGGGCTTGATTGCCGTCAATGTCAATAAGATGGATATGGCGGTGCAAATGATTTCTAAAGCATCAGAGTGTCGCCCCGTTGAGATGGTGTATCATCGCGCCCTTACCGAAATATATCGACGTTTGGGTGATTTAGATAAGGCGCAACATCACGGAAGGCAAGCAACAAAACACGGTGAAAATGATGCGGATAGCTTTTATAATTACGGGCTGGCATTGGCCGATGCCAAGAAATTTGAAGAGGCGATTGAAGCCTATAAACGGAGCATTGAAATTAACCCGCAATATGGACTGGCGCATAACAATCTTGGTTCGGCTTATGAGAATATGGATGATATGGACGCGGCATTTACGGCCTACCAAAAAGCTGTTGAAATTGACTCAAGCCATAGTGAAGCACAGCATAATTTGGGTGCTATCCTTAATCAGCGTGGTCAAATAGAAGAAGCGAAAGACTGTTACATGGCGGCGATTAAGGCGAACCCTAATTTTACTTACGCGCACCACAGCCTTTCGACATTAAAGAAATACACAACAGATGATCCACATTTAGAAATGTTGGAAAATTTAACGTCTCAAGTGCCGCAAATGGATCATGAAATGCAAACAAAATTCTGGTTTGCTTTGGGTAAAGCGCGCGGTGATATCAAAACATATAAAGAGTCTTTTGAAGCCTTTAATAAAGCAAATGCCTTGCATCGCCAGACTTACCCCTATGATGTAGAAGGAAATAAAATTTATGTTTCGGCGGTGATGGATGAATTTGATCAAAACTTTGCGAATAAAAAATCGACGGGGCTTGATGATGAAACACCAATTTTTATTTTGGGGATGCCGCGTTCTGGCTCAACCTTGATCGAACAAATTTTGGATAGCCATTCGCAAATTCACGGTGCAGGGGAGCTAAGTGATTTATCCGATATTATGGCGGAGACCACCCAATTAGAAAGTGGTGTGTCCTATGTTGAGTGGCTTGATAAGGCCGATGAAGGGATCCTTCATAATATGGGGCAACGTTACCTTGAACGTTTACGTCGCCATAGCGGTAGTGCGCTTCGTATTGTTGATAAAATGCCAGGAAATTTCTTTTACGTGGGATTGATTCATAAAATATTACCCAACGCAAAAATTATTCACTCCATGCGTGACCCGATGGATATTTGTATTTCGAATTACACGCGCCTTTTTAAACAAACAATGCCGTTTGCGTATGATCTTAAGGAGCTTGGGCAATATTGTCGTATGTGTCATGACATGATGACACATTGGCAATCTGTTTTGCCCAATGATTTTATCTTTGAGGCGCGCTATGAAGATATTGTCAATGATCTTGAGGGCAAAGCGCGGGAGCTTATTGATTTTTGTGGGCTGGAGTGGGAATCGGGTTGTCTTGATTTTTATAAAAATAAACGAGTTGTAAAAACTGCGAGTCATAACCAAGTGAATAAACCTATTTACAAAACATCGGTCAAACGCTGGGAAAAATATGAAGATTACATCCGGCCTTTAATTGATGGTTATTACCAAAAATAAATTATCCATAATTTTCTCTGTGAGTTGAAAATCATTCAACTATAGGCATAGTTTTAGAAATACGATAGTATGGTCATCTGATTACGATCGTGTATCAATATTCTTTTTCGAAAAATCCCATCATATTGAAAGTAATCCATCATGACTCCATCTTTTAAATCTCTACGTTATACAACGGCGATTGCTGTTTCCCTTGTTGCACTCTCAACCGCCAATCAAGCCAATGCTCAATGTGTAGGTAGTCCAGTACTAGACTGTACAGGGTCAACAACTTCGATTGTGAGTATTGCAGGTGGTTCAACGGTTACAGATTTGATTGTGAACGCAGGCGCAGATATCACTGTGGCTGGTACAGCTACGAGTATTCTTAACGCGGCTAATGTTGATAATGCTGGAACTATTAGTGGCACTATTGGTCTGCAACATGTAAATGCCATAGGTGCCACGATAATAAATTCAGGTACTATTCGTTCTACTGCTGGTAGTAGCACCGTTGATGCTATTGTTGTTGATGGTGGAACCTATAATATTATTAATACAGCTACAGGTACGATAGAAAACTTAACAAATGCAGGGAGTTCTAACAGAGCCATTCAAGCCATAACAGGTGGCGGTAGTGGTGCTACACTCAATGTAACAAATGCAGGTACAATTTCGACCGTGCGCTCAGGTGCAACAGCTATCTTTGGTGATTCTATTGGTAATACTGCCGGTACATTAGATAATCAAGCAGGCGGTATGATCATCACAGTTGGTATAGCCAATGCTGTTCAATTTTTTGGCGGTAATGACACGGTTACAAACAATGCAGGCGCGACGATTACAGGTGATATATCATCTGGGGCTGGTAATGATACAATTACTAACTCTGGTAATATTACAGGACGTGTTTTAATAACGGCGGGAAGTGATACGATTACCAATAGTGCAGCAGGTGTTATAGAGAATCCTGTAACGTCATCAGGTGTTTTTACAAATAATGCTATTCGCATTACAGGTGGTGATCTTGCCGGTGGGATTGATAATGATGGAAGAATAACAACATCACTTAATCCGGCCATCGCAATTGATGGTACCGATGTCACAGGTTTAATTGATAATAGTGGAACTATTGAGGGAACAGAACCTGGCGGTAGTGGTGTTGGAATTTCTGTTCTTAATGCGGGGTCTGATATTTCAGGCGGTATTATAAACCAAGCAGGTGGATCGATTACAGGAACACTGACCGCTATTGATGTTGGTCAAAATGCTGATATTTCTGGCGGTATTACTAATTTTGGTGAAATTGATGGTGCTGGATTTACAGGGATTGGCGCTTTCGTCAGTGCTGATATTTCGGGTGGTGTTACCAACGAAGTTGGCGGAGTCATTAGAGGGAACACAGGTATTGCCGTAGGAAGCTCTGGCTTTTCTGTTGGTGCAATATCAGGCGGAATAACCAATCGCGGGACAATTGAAGGGACAGGTGGCACAGCAATTGATCTATCAGGTACGCTTGCTTTAACGCCGATCACTATTGATGGTGGTCGTATTATTGGTAATGTTACTGATAATACACTCGCGGTGGGTCGTTCTCCTGTAATGGTTACAGGTTCTGGTTTTAAAACCGAAGGTAACTTTACCGTTTCTGATTTGGTTGTGAATGCGGGGCAAGACTTTACAATCAGTTCAGATAATGTCGTGACGTTAAATGACATGAGTGCAAGCGCAGGTGTCATCAAATTTGAGCTTGGCGCAAGCTCTGTTGCCCAACTTAATGTTACAGGTGCAGGTAATGATATTGATATTACTGCGGCGAATATAGAAGCGGTCAATAATGATCGTTCCTTTAGTCTTGGTGACTCTATTTTAATAGGAACAGGTATGGGGGTTGTTAATGCTGGTGCTGGTCTGGCACCAACAGATGTAGTAGATAACCTTACTTTTTTTGATCTTCAAGTTGCGGACGGAGCATCTGGTGGCGTTGGTACAAATGAAGAAGTTTACCTATTAGTCTCTGCTGCTTCCAATCCCTGTGACGGTCAGTTTTCTTTTAATCCTGATGGACCATGTGAAACTTTAGCGACTTTAACAGGAACCACAAATCAGCAGTTGCTAGATATTATAAACAATACTGGTGGTTCAAATGCTGAAGATATTCTCAATGCTACATTGCCACAAGTGGATGGCAGTAACCTTGCTGCAACGCAAAATGTAACAGGAAACACTTTGCGGATTGTCTCTGACCGCCTTACCACTATTCGTAGTGGTGGCGATGGCAGTGGTATTTCCTCTGGTGACTTAACAGAGACTTTACAAGTTTGGGGGCAAGGATTTGCACAAACGATTAATCAAGGACAACGTGATACTGTCGCTGGATTTGATGCCGATACATTTGGTTTTACTGTTGGCGCGGATACGGAAGATTTGATTGATAAATCAACAGTTGGTATTGCATTCACATATGCCAATACAGATGTGGATTCCGATAGTGTTAATAACACGCAAACAGATGTTGATAGTTATAACATCTCTGCCTATGCGGATTATGATATCGATGAGCGCACCTATGTGATTGGTTCAGTTGGTTATACCTATGGTGACAATGAAGCCACCCGTTTTAATGTTGGTGGTATTGCAGGGTTGAATGCGAATAGTGATTACAGCTCTCATCAATTTGAAGCACGTGTGATTGGCGCAAGAGATTATCATTTAGAGCAATATAAAGGCGTTAAAATAACACCGAAAGCACAAGTCCACTATGTACGCTTTGATGCCGAAGATATTAGCGAGAGCGGCGCCGGCGGCGTAAATTTAAATATTGATTCTGATGCACTTAATATTCTTGAATTTGGTGTTGGTGTAGATGCGCGTAAGGACTATGTACAAAATAACGGTGCTATCCTGTCACCAGAAATCAGTGCGGGTTATCGTTATGATGTCGTCGGCGATGCAATTAATACCACCTCAACCTTTGAAGGTGGTGGTCCTGCCTTTCAATCAGAAGGGGCAGACCCTGCGCAAGGAACACTCAATTTAGGTCTCGGTCTTGGCTATACCACAATAGATAATTGGGAACTGACTGCCAGCTATGATTACGAAACAAAATCAGATTTTAATTCGCATTCTGGATTGGTGAGAGCAGCTTATAAGTTTTAGATTAGAGCTTTTGCTTGCTTTCTTTGCCTTACCTATATAATTTCAAAATATATTAATCGTATTGATAAGGGGAAACCCTAGGTAATGTAATGGTAGAATTAGCAAAAATAGAACGTCATCAAACACACGCCGTAAAGGTTCGTGATGTCATTGTTGGTGGTGGTGCCCCCGTTGTTGTTCAGTCAATGACCAATACAGATACGGCCGATGTAGAAAAAACACACCAACAAGTTAAAGAGCTATTTCTTGCTGGTTCTGAAATTGTAAGAATTACCGTGAATAACGAAGAGGCCGCACAAGCTGTTCCTAAAATTCGTGAACGTTTAGAAAAAGAAGGCTTAAATGTTCCGCTTGCTGGATGTTTTCATTATAATGGACATCAGCTTTTAACAGATTACCCTGAACTGTGTGAAGCCTTAGACAAATACCGTATTAACCCGGGCAATGTTGGTTTTGGTAAAAAACATGACAAGCAATATGAAGTCATGATTGAAAAAGCAGTTGAGTATAACAAAGCGGTTCGTATTGGGGTGAACTGGGGAAGTTTAGATCAAGCCTTATCAACCAAGCTTATGGATGAAAATGGTAAGCTTGATGTACCCAAAAGTGCCGATTCAATTATGCGTGAAGCCCTTGTTCAGTCATGCCTTATCAGCGCAAAAAAAGCCGAAGATATAGGCTTACGCCCCGATCAAATTATTTTATCAGCAAAAGTAAGCCGTGTTCAGGATTTGATTGCCGTTTATCGTGAAATGGCGAAACGTTCAAAATATTGTTTGCACCTTGGGTTAACCGAGGCGGGCATGGGGTCTAAAGGCATTGTCGCAACGGCGATTGGTGAAGGCGTGTTGTTGCAAGAAGGTATAGGTGACACAATCCGTGCCTCTTTAACGCCGCGCCCCGGTGAAGCCAGAACGACAGAAGTCAAAGTTTGTCAGGAAATTTTGCAAGTTATGGGCTTACGCTCATTCACACCGCAGGTCAGTGCTTGCCCTGGGTGTGGTCGTACGACCAGTACTTATTTCCAGGAACTCGCCGAAAAAATACAAGAATATTTAAATGCACAAATGCCTATATGGAGTAAAAATTATGCGGGCGTTGAATCGATGAATGTGGCTGTGATGGGCTGTATCGTCAATGGTCCTGGTGAGAGTAAGCACGCCGACATAGGAATCAGTTTACCAGGTACGGGTGAAAGCCCCGTTGCCCCTGTCTTTATTGATGGAAAGAAAGCACATACCTTACGCGGTGATAAAATTGCTGAAGAATTTCAAGATCTTGTTTTCACCTATGTTCAAAATCGCTATGGTGAAAAAGCCGCTTAGGATTTTTTATTCGTAAATTTTGCCATAACAGATGTCGCAACAAGATCGCCTGTGACATTCAATGTCGTACGGCACATATCTAAGATACGATCGACCCCTAAAATAATAGCGACACCTTCGGGTGGCACACCGATACCCGATAGAATAGTCGCTAAAACAATAATTCCAACCCCCGGGGTTGCGGGCGTACCGATAGAGGCGCCAACCGTTGTTAGCATCAGCAAGAAGATCTCACCTGTGCTTAAATCCACACCAAAAAGTGAGCATAGGAAAAGCGCGGCGGCAGCTTGATAAAGCGCTGTCCCATCCATATTTATTGTGGCACCAAGGGGAATAATAAAGCGGGAAACTTTTTCATCAATGCCAAGGCGTTCTTCGGCTGCCTTCAACGTAAAGGGCATCGTCGCCGCTGAACTTGAGGTTGAGAACGCAAAAATTTGTGCATTACGAATGGCTTTTAAAAAAGTGAAAATATTGCGCTTTGTGATAAATGCAACAATCATCATATAGACCATGAACATTAATAAAAGACCAATCAGCACAGATACCATATAGGCACCAACACCCGCCAATGTATCAAAACCCATTTGTATGGTCACATTAGCGATTAAACCAAAGACCGCATAAGGAGCAAGCACCATCGCCCATTCAATGACTTTCATGGTGGCGGCCTGACCAAATTCACACAATTCGGTAAAAGTTTTTGTTTTTTTCTTCGGTAGGCTCAACATAATAACACCCAACAAAAGAGAGAAGATTACAATTTGCAGCATGTTTTTTTCTAAACTGGCTTCAGTAAAATTCACGGGCAGCATATTTGCAATACGTTGCGGAATTGTTAGCTCATCAAATATTTCGTAAGGCGCATCACTGGATGACATGACCGTATTGACGAAGTCAGTATTTATATATTGTGCAGGATTAATGGTTTGAACAACAAAGACACCGATGCTGATTGAAATAAAAGTCGTCAGTAAAAAGTAAGGAATGATTTTTGATCCCATGGTTTTTAGGAAACTTAAGCTTCCGCTATCCACGACCCCTAAAACGATAGAGGTAATGACAAGCGGAATAACCACCATTTTTAATAACCCTAAAAATATAATACCCGGCAAAGCAATCCATTCACCAATAGTTGTCGCCGTATTTTCATGAACTATGGCCAATGTGGTGGGCGATAATATAAGTCCCATACCAATACCAAGCGCCATACCAAGCAGTATTTTCCACCAAAGAGTTTGGTCTGTTTTTGGGATATTATGTTCTGTCATGATCATTTATTTCTTTGTTTTTTCGTTTATTATCAGTATGTTAAATAATAATATAATAAAAACGAATGTTTTTGTCTGCTCAACCGTATAATGAGTATCAATATAATAAACATATAAAAAGGATATTTACCTATGAAAAAACTTTTATTACTAACAGCCGCTGGTTTAATTCTTCAAGCAACACCAGTTTTGGCGGAACATCACGGTGATAAGCATGGTGGAAAAAAAGGTCAGATGTTTGCAAAATATGACACCAATGGCGATGGTGCTATTTCCGAAGCAGAATTTTTAGAAAAAGCAAAAAAGAAATTTGCTGAAAAAGATACCAATGGTGATGGTGCTATTTCTCAAGATGAAGCCAAGGCTGCCCATAAAGAAAAACGTGGTGCGCGCAAAGAAAAGCGTCAAGAAAGACGTGAGAACCGTAAAGAAAAACGTAGTTTAAACGAATAAATTGGAAAAGGGTCAGACACTGTCTAACACATACCAAAATATGAATGATGAAAGCCTGTTGCGCCATGTAAAAAAACATGACCATCAGGCTTTCTCCATTTTGGTTCATCGTCATTCACGTTATTTTTATAATTGCGCTTATCGTATTGTCATGAACGTACAAGAAGCAGAAGACATTGTGCAGGATTCTTTTTTAAAATTATGGGACAAACCAACAATGTGGAAAGAGGGAAGAGGCGCAAAATTTACCAGTTGGTTTTATAAAATTGTTATGAATTTATCACTAGATAATTTACGCAAAAATAAACATACGAAACCCATGGAAAACGAGTATATATACCAAAGTAATGAGATTGGGCAGTTTGAAAAATTAAACCGAACCCAAGAACAAATCGCCTTAGATAAAGCCTTAAAAGAGTTACCTGAAAAACAATTTATGGCACTGAACCTATGCTTTTATGAAGAAGTGAAACGTAAAGAAGCCGCAGAAATATTGGGCGTCAGCATTAAGGCCTTAGAATCTTTATTGATGCGCGCAAAAGAAAATGTCAGAAACAGCCTGTACCGACAGGATATCTTACCAAGCAAGGAAGGGAAAACAGCATGAATGGCAATAAACACGATATTGATAATGTACTCAACACGCGTTTTACCGACGAACCGTCAGCGAATTTAGCTGATCGTATTATTCATCAAGCGTCGCTTAACACGCCATGTAACGCAGGATCTTCTTCTTACTGGCAACGATTTAAAAAAATATTTGCTGTGCGCTATCCCATCCTTGCCGGCGTCGTATGCTTAATCGTTGCTTTATATCTTGGTGTTCCAATAGAAAATGAAGCGAATAGTTCACTTGAACATTTGAATGAATGGTTGTCCTTTTCCTCTTTAAATGAGGAAGAGTATTTATGATATCTCAAAAATATAAAAAACACTTAACATACTGAAATATAATCATTTTTTATAATAATACTTCAGCGTTTTGTGCAACGTTATGTCTTTGCGTTATAATAAGACATCAGTAAATTTTATGAGGATTAAAAGATATGGCGAGTTTTGGTAGAGGTGGTTCTTCAACACATGATGGTCCGACAGAGACCAAAGTGGGTAAAGTGACAAACATTAAACCATCCACGACTCGCGGGATGAAAAGATTGAATGTTGTAGAAAAAACAGGTGGTCGAAAAACCTATCAGGTTGATATCTCCTATAAAGAAGCGCGTGATATTGAGCGTAAAAAAACATATGAAATGGAATTGTATGAAAAAGAAGATGAATCTGGTGCGCGTGGTGGTATGCAAAAACGTTCAACCTCTTTAGGTTCGAAGACGTATTTATGTGATGATGCGCCAACCGAATATATGGGGGGTCATAAAGCACAATTTAAAAACTTTGGTGGTAAAGATGAAAGCACATCATCAGGACGTTTGAAGTTTTAAAGAATAATAATTAAACTGTCTTTGATGTATCGCCGGGAATTTCTTCTCCGGCGTTTTTCATTTGGTCATGACGCATACGAAATGCGTGTGCTTTTTCTTCGGTCAAGGCATCGATGCAATGTCGGCAGGAAACGCCTTTCTCATATGATGCTTCTTGAACGTCTTCTTCAGATAGAGGGAAACGACAGCCATAGCAAATTTGATAAGGGCTTTCTTCTAAGTCTTGCCCTACCGCCACACGTCGGTCAAAGACAAAACAATCACCCTTCCATTTACTCTCGCTGGCGGGAACTTCTTCGAGGTATTTTAAAATCCCACCTTGTAAATGATAAACCTCTTCAAAACCATGCGCCATCATATAGCTGGATGCTTTTTCACAACGGATACCACCCGTACAAAACATCGCAATCTTCTTTTGTTTCGTAGGATCCATTTTATCAGACACGTAATCTTTGAACGCGGTAAAGGTTTTGATATCAGGATCAATCGCGCCATCAAAAATACCAACGGCGGTTTCATAATCATTACGTGTATCGATTAACGTCACGTCAGGATCGTTGATTAGGTCATTCCAGTCTTTCGGCTTCACGTACGTGCCAACTTGTTTCGTTGGGTTCGCCTCTGGCGCTTTCATGGTGATGATTTCTTTTTTAAGACGGACTTTGATACGGCGGAATGGTTTTTCTTCTGCCGAAGAATATTTCAACTCACCTTGTTTAATGCCTGCAATTTCATTAAGTAGGTCAATAATTTGAGCAATAGCATCACCTTGCCCCGCAATCGTGCCGTTCATCCCTTCAGGCGCAATCAGCAGCGTGCCGCAAATACCTAGATCATCACAACGGTTACGAATACGCGTTTGTAGGGTGGGTAAGTCTTTTAATTCTACAAAGCGATATAGCGCTGCGACCGTCCAAATCTGTTGATTATCTTGTTCCATAAGAATTTTATACTCAAACACTTATTAAATATCAAGAAACTTCAAAAAAATTTGTAACTTTTATAATCAAGCAACGAATAGCAATCATTAATAAACAATCATTTCATAAAAGGAAAAAACAAATGAAAATAACTAAATATGCTTTACTTTCTACAGCAGTTATTTCTTTATCAGCAGTAAGCACAGTTGCCATTGCCGATGATGAAGGATTTTACGCTGGTGCCAATATCGGTTTTAACTTCCAACAAGACCAAAATAGTACAGGGAATCCAAACAGAGATCTGGATTTAGACTTTGATAATGGTGGATTTTACGCGGGACAGATTGGTTATAAGTTTAAAGAAAACCATATTGGACGTATCCGTACAGAATTTGAACTGTCCTATCGTGAAAATGATGTCGATGATATTGTCTTTAACAATAACTCAGTCGTTGGTGGCGGCGACCAAGATGTTCTCGCTGGTTTAGCCAATGTGTATTACGACTTTACTTCCGTTCATAACAAATTGACGCCGTTTGTTGGTGCCGGTATTGGATTTGCCAATATTGACTCAAATGTTTCTTATAACAATGGAAATGCAACGTTAAATGATGATGATAATGTTTTTGCTTATCAAGCGATTATCGGAGCGGACTATAAGATTAATGATCAACTCTCTATTGTTTCAGATGCACGTTACTTTGCGCTAGAAGATCCTGAATTAACACGTTTTGGTGGCCCACCACCTGCACAATTCACAGATCTTGATTCTGAATATGACAGTTTTGTGATTTCTACAGGACTGCGTTACAACTTCTAAGACTTATTTAATGTTACTACATCCTAAGAATGACGGTAATTTATTTTACCGTCATTTTTTATTTAAAACTGTATGCGTAAGTTTTTTATGAGCACTTTCAAATTTTCAGATTTATAATTTTTACTACTCCATACTAAACCAATCTCACGCGTAGGCTTCGGATTTTTAAAACCGTGAAGCATAACGTTCTTCGGAATACCGCCTTGATCCACTACCATGGCAGGCAGCAATGTTAAACCATAATTTTGTCCGACCATCTGTATCAGCGTTTGTAGGCTCGTCGCTTTGAGGGGTTGGTGGCGCGCCATATCGGTTTTGTGACAGGCCGATAGAATATGGTCGCGCAAGCAATGACCATCTTGGAGCAGCAGCAGGTTTTGATTGTCTAAATCGGTGATGTTTAGTTTTTGGTTGGCTTTAAAGGTACCTTTCGGTGTAGCACAAAAAAACTCCTCTTTAAATAAAGATGTGGTTTTAAAATTCTTTGTGTCAAAAGGTAAAGCCATCAACGCAATATCAATTTTTCCTTCTTCTAAATTACCAATTAAATGATGGCTCATATCTTCGGTGATTTGAAATTTCATTTTAGGGAATTGTTTTTGCAAACTTGGTAAAAATGACGGCAACAAATACGGCGCAATGGTGGGGATAATGCCAAGGCGCATAACACCCGATAAAGGTTCTTGCCTTTGGCGTGCACTATCCATCATCGCCTCAAGTTCAGGCATAATATTTTGTGTGGTTTGAATGACCTCTAACCCAAAAGAGGTAAACGCCACAACTTTGCGCTTGCTTCTATCAAGCACTTTTGCACCCAGAATATTTTCCATCTCTATAATCGCCTGACTAAGTGTAGGCTGGGTCACAAAGCATGCTTGCGCCGCTTTACCAAAGTTTTTGGTCTCGGCAAGTGCAGTTAGATATTGTAATTGACGCAAGGTTGGAAGATTTATCATGCATCGATTATTACAGTATTTAATATTAATTTCAATAGATTTTATCTATTAATAAAAACAATAAATTCAATTAGATTTATGTGCGCGAATCTCGCTATTGTTCTTTCATAATTAACAACAACTTAATCAAATTAAAGGAGATTAACATGCTTGGAATAGGCGACAAATTACCAGAATTTTCAGTGACAGGTGTAAAGCCTGGCTTTATGATGCATGAAGAAAACGGGCAAAGCGCGTTTGAAGAAATTACACAAGACAGCTTTGAAGGCAAATGGAAAGTCATTTTCTATTACCCAAAAGATTTTACTTTTGTCTGCCCAACAGAGATCGCTGAATTTGCTTCATTGAATGAAGAGTTTGCAGATCGGGACGCGATTGTCATGGGTGGTTCAACAGATAACGAATTTTGTAAGCTGGCTTGGAGACGTGATCACGCTGATCTTGCTAAACTAAATCAGTGGAGCTTTGCCGACACAACAGGTCAGTTGCTGGATGGTTTGGGTGTGCGGGATAAAGACGCTGGTGTTGCGCTTCGTGCGACATTCATTGTTGACCCGCATAATGTTATTCAACAAGTGTCTGTGAACAGCCTGAATGTGGGTCGTAACCCGAAAGAAATGTTACGCCTGATCGACGCGCTACAAAGTGATGAGCTTTGTCCATGTAACCGCCCTGTAGGTGGTGACACAATCGACCCAAGTGCGGTTGCGAACGATATGGCAGATAAACAAGCCGCTTAGTCTAAAATATCGTCATTGCGAGCGTAGCGAAGCAATCTATAGATTGCCGCGTCGGGCTAAGCCCTCCTCGCAATGACGCTTAAACAACAAGAAAGGAAAAAACATGAAAGTCTCTGATGCTATTGATGCGCGCCGTTCGGTGAAGCAATTTGATGCCAATCACAAAATGACTGACGATGAATTTAAAAATATGATGGATATGGTGTTAAAATCACCGACTTCATTTAATATTCAAAATTGGCGATTTGTTCGTGTTGAAAATGAAGAAAAACGTATAAAAATTCGTGAAGCCGCATGGGGGCAAGCGCAAGTGACTGATGCATCTGTGTTGTTTGTTTTATGTGCAGATGTAAAAGCATGGAAAAAAGATCCAGAGCGTTATTGGAGTCATACAATTAAAGAAACATCTGATCTTATGGTGTCCATGATGGGGCCCTTTTATGAAGGAAAAGAATGGTTGCAACGTGATGAAGCGATGCGCTCCGTTGGTATTGCGGCACAGAGCTTAATGTTACTGGTTAAAGAAATGGGATATGATTCATGCCCGATGATTGGTTTTGACCAAGATGAGGTGGCGAAGATTATTAACCTACCCGAAGATCATGCTATTGGCATGATGCTGACGATTGGTAAACAAATTAACCCACCTCACGCCCGTGGTGCCCAAATTGACTATGATGAAGCCGTCATAACGGATAATTTTTAAGGAGAATATAAAATGAGCATTGAGAATATTAAAGGCGCGATGCCTGCTTACGCGAAAGATATAAAGCTAAACGTTTCATCGTTAGCGAACGATGAGACTTTAAACCTACAACAGCTTTGGGGAACGTTTGTGGCGTCCGCATTGGCGGGACGTAACGACTTTATTATTGCGCAAGTGATGAATGAAGCGAAAGAACATTTATCTGTTGAGGCTATGGAGGGCGCGAAAGCGGCCGCTGCGATTATGGGGATGAATAATGTTTATTACCGCTTTGTCCATTTGGCGAAGAATAAAGATTACCAAACCATGCAAGCCAAGCTTCGCATGAATATTATTGGTAACCCTGGCGTTGATAAAATGGATTTTGAACTATGGAGTTTGGCGGTTTCTGCCATTAATGCGTGCGGTATGTGTATCGATGCGCATGAGGCGCAGTTATTACAACATGGCGTCACTAAAGATCAAGTACAAACGGCGGTGCGTATTGCTGCGGTTATTCATGCGGCTAGTGCTATCCTAGATGGTGAAACCGCGATGGGGAATGAGCAGATGATGAGTGTTGCTGCTTAGTTGATTGGTTATATTCTTTTAATAAAGTAGTGGCAGGAATGTTCTCCTGCCATTTCTGGAACTGTGGCAAATTTAGTAAAACCACATCTTTCATAGAAAGCAGGTGCTTGGAAATCTAAAGTCCAAGCGGTGATTTTTGTTAATTTTGATTTTATGCAGTATTTTTCGACTTCATTTATTAACTTCGTTCCAATACCTTGACCTTTGTCAGTTACTATTATATTTGTAATTTCAAACATATCCCAAGCTTTGTAACCGTCAACACCACCCATAAACTCATCTTTGTCTTCTGCGACGAAACAAATAGGTTGATAATTTACTTTAGGAGAAAAATTATTATTGTGATCTTCTAGACGACGTAAGATATTCTCAGAAATGATATTGTTACTATCTTCTATTTTCTTAATTTTCATGTTTCTACTTTTTGTTATGCATAAAAACTTCACGGTGTGGATAGGGGATTTCAATGTTATTTTCTTTTAACGCATCCCACAGAGCGAGCATGACATCACCCTTGGTATTGGTGATGCCTTTTTCGGCATCTTTGATCCAATAACGTAACACAAAGTTAAGCGAGCTATCACCAAATTCAACCAAGTGACAAACAGGCGCAGGGCTATCAACGACACGGTCTGGCTTGCCTGCGGCTTCGATTGCCAAACGTTTTACATCATGTGGGTTTGAATCATAATGCACACCAAAGTTTGTTTCGACACGCACTAAGGTATTGCCATGTGACCAATTGATAACTTGCGTTGTAATAAACTCCTCATTCGGCACCAAATAAGATTTATTATCGCGCGTGACAAGTTCTGTATAGCGTGCGCCCATATGATTAACCCAACCAAAGGTACCATCCATTTCAATGATGTCACCAGGCTTGATAGACTGATCCATTAAAAGAAGCGTTCCACTAAATAGGTTGGAGATAACTTTTTGTAAACCAAAACCAACACCCAAACCAACCGCACCAGAGAAAACTGCAAATAACGATAAATCAATTCCTGCCGATGTAAGCCCGATAAGTACAGCTGTAACAATCAGCAACACACGGGAGATTTTTGAGATTAAAACACGTGATGAGGGGTTTAGGCTTTTTACGGTTTGTATTTTTCTATCGGTGAGATTTGCCAAAAACAATGCGACATACATCAGGACAAAAATACCCAAAACTCCTTTGGCGACACTTAAAGCGCTTAAACGGAAGTCACCTATGTTAAAGCCAATAGCATCTAATGTTGCCATGGTCTGATCCAAAACACCGAAGATGCTTAAGGCGACAAGCCCTAACACAGTGAATGAAATAATATTACGGACAAATCTTTGTTCAATAACTTGTGATACAAGACGAATGAAAACCCACGCCAACAGTAACTTTGATACGGCAGCGGCAAAGGTGATGGGTAAACCAAACCCAGTGGGTCCAATAATTTTGCTGCCAATAAAGATAAAGATCATTGCCAAAAGAGGCGTTGTGACTTTTAAAAGGTTATAAAGAATTTCTGTGGCTTTATAGGGGATTTTTAGATTGTTAATCAGTTCGTTCAATTTTGGTTTAACTGTTCGCGTCAGAATAAAAGCTAAAACAATTGAGATACCAATAAGTGTTGACTGTACTGCAAAACCCACAGTTAAAACATGACTGGAAAGCCATTCAATGATTTTTGTTTGATATTCAATAAGATTAATTTTTTCCATGATTAAATTACTTTATCCGAAGTGGTGTATGATGAAAAGGAAGAGTTCCACAAATATGATGATTTAAATTTTTAAGGATTTAATCAACATCGTCGTCATGTCTTTGATGAAGTCATCGTCTAACTCTTGCCCGCTAATCAAGCGGAAGAATACAGGGCCTAAAACAACATCGATGGCGCTGTCCGTATCAAGCTCATCACTAAATTCGCCCGTTTGCTTGCCTCCTTCAATGTAAGAAGACAATGTGTTGTAACGATCTTGCAGGTAAGTTTGGACAAAAACATCTAAGGCCTCGCGGCTGGACTGTGCTTCTCCCAAAATTTCAGCGACAAGACGACCATTCTTACCGTTCATCTGACGGCATAGCTTATCAAGCTGCATCGTCACACCATGTACCGCATTGCGTGGTGTTGGCATCACATTATTAAAAGCAGGCTGCGAGAAGATTGCCTCCATAATCACAGCAGACTTATTGGGCCACCAACGATAAATGGTCGTTTTACCAACGCTGGCCTTTTTGGCAATGGCTTCGATAGAGAGCTTTTGAACCGAGTTATGAGTGAGTAAGCGCCGCGTGGCATCCAAAATAGCCCGTCTTGAGCTTTCAGAACGTGGTCGCCCTGATTTTTGTTCTTTGTTCTGTGATGGTGTGATTTTATCTATAACAGATTGATTTTGTTCACAATTTTCGTGTGAGCTTTCTTGGAAATTTTCCTGCATTTCGACCTCAAAACAATGATTAATTGAACGGTACGTACTATAATTAATATGTGCTTCAGAGTCGATTCTAATTATATGTTTTGCCCTCATATATTTTTTTAAAATTTTCTTTTGTACCGTGAGACTTATCTGGTGTATAAAGGAAAATATCACTTACGGGGAAAAATTATAATAATATTTAAGTGATACTCATTCTAAATTCTATAAGCGGGGGCTTTGAGGTATGGAAGTTTGGATTTTATTTGGTGACGATGTTGAATCAAATGCAGATTTGGCGTTTGAGGCGCGACGCTTTTTAAGAGAAGGCAAGAAGATGGGTATTGATGTGAAAGTCATCAAGCCATCTCAATTTGATATTCTTGTGACTCAAGGTGATCGCGAATCTATTTTGATTAATGGTAAAGCCGTACCGCTTCCTGATTTTGTCTTTCCCTATTTTAATCATAATGACCAAGGGTATTTTGCGTTGGCAATTGTACGTCAATTACAACGTTTGGGTGTGCATGTTCTTAATGATGCAGGAGTCATTGAAACAGTGCGTGATAAATTACACACTCATCAAATTTTGGCGCAAAGTGGTATTGATACGCCTGATACGATGTTGGCGAAGTTTCCTGTGAACTTGGATTTAATTGAACAAAATATTGGTTTTCCTGTCGTTGTGAAAACATTAAATGGTGCGCTGGGCATTGGTGTTTTCTTACTTGAAAATCGTGGTGCTTTCCAAGATTTGATGGAGCTGGTCGGAGAAACAAATCCGAACCTACAGCTTATTTTTCAAAAATTTGTATCGGTGAGTAAGGGGCGTGATTTACGCCTTCTTGTTGTTGATGGCCAAGTTATTGCGGCAATGGAACGCCGCGCGCAAGATGGTGGGTTTAAAGCCAATTACACCAGTGGCGCGACAGTGCACGAATTTATCCCTGATGAGGAAGCTATTGATATTGCCATTAAGACGGCTGAGGTTCTTAATATTGATATTGGTGGTATTGATTTGTTATTTAAAGAAAACGGTGGTTATACAATTTGTGAAGCCAATACATTCCCTGGTTTTAAAGGTTTAGAAAAAGCCTCGGGCGTTAATGTTGCCGAGAAAATTTTGGAAGCGATGCAACGTCAATTGAAAAAAGATGGCGGTGTGTCTCGCGCGATGAAAAAACAAACCACGCCAGAAGTTGTTACACAAACAAGGCATTAGAAACAGCTATAGTAATTTGAGTCGATGGTGGATTTTCTTAAATAAAACTCTGTGCTTCTTTGTGACCTCTGTGGTTTAAATTTTCTAACCACGAATAAACACGAATTGTAGTAGTTTCATTTAAGAATAGTACGTTGTCATTCCCTGAATTACGGAGTAATTCTAGGGGAATCTGTATGCCTTAAGAGATTGCCCTAGAATCTGCGTTGCAGATTCAGGCAATGACACGA
>CAZYHI010000008.1:0-27696 GCA_964647515.1 uncultured Micavibrio sp.
AAGCCATAACCACCGACTTCTGTATGACCTGTCTTAAGACCATCTGCGCCGACATCACGATATAAAAGCGGATTACGATTTTGCTGTTTAATATTGCTGTAGGTAAATTCTTTTTCTGCAAACATTTTGTAATATTGTGGAAAATCTTCAATCATGCGCCGCGTCATGACGGCTAAATCTTGGGCTGTTGAATAATGGTTAGGGTCAGGCCATCCGCTGGCATTGACGAAATTGCTGTTCTCCATACCAATCTCAAGCGCTTTCTTCGTCATATCTTTGGCAAAGTTTTCTTCACTGCCCGATAAACCTTCGGCCAAAACAATCGTTGCGTCATTACCCGATTGAACAATCACACCACGCAGTAAATCTTCGACTGTAATTTTAGAACCTTGACCAACAAACATTTTTGAACCACCTTTGGCCCATGCTTTTTCACTCACACGAAATTTTGAATCCATTTCAATTTGCTTGTTTTTCAGCGCATCAAAAACCATGTAAGTTGTCATTACCTTACTCATCGAAGATGTGGGCATTTGCGTATTGGCTTGTTTAGAAAGTAAAACCTGACCTGTTTGATAATCGAGAACAAGAGCTTGCTTGGCTTTGGTTTTTTGCATCGCCCATGACGGAAATGAAGGCGAAGAAATTATCGCTAAACCAATAACAAACAAACATAAAAAGCGCATGTAAATCACAATAAAAAATTCCTAATCCGTTACGATAATGGCGTTTTGATTACCACCTTGGTGCAAGGCCGTTACAACTTGTTGCGCTTGGCTTGGGTTATTAAATGGCCCTAAACGAACACGGAAATAAGGTTGATCACCAAATTGCGTACGGTAAACACGACTATTACTATATTGCGCAGATAACCTATCGCTATATTTTAAAGCATTTGTTTCTTGAGAAAAAGAAGCGGCTTGAACAAAAAGCCGACCAGAGCTTTGTGCATAATTATTGTTACGAACGGAATTTGCACCATGGTCAAAGCCTGCCGCTTGTTGCACGACATCATTTAAAGGTTGTGATTGTACCTTTGGAATGGATGCGGTCAAAACAGGCTGTTCATTTTGGCCTTCACCTTGCCCTTGCTCCTGCCCTTCAAAGGCAATCTGTGTGACAGGCTCTGGTTTATAGGTAGGTGCTGGTGGCGCAATCTGATCTGTATAGATACCTCTTTCACCATTGGCATATGCTACTTCATAACCACGGGTGCTTTTACGATCCCGTGCCAAGGCTGCGACCTCTTTACTGGCATCTGCAATAACTTCAAGGCGAATCTTTGCGACACCCTTACTCTTAAAGCCTAGAACACTCGCACCACGTTCAGAGACATCCAAAATACGGTTATGGGCAAAAGGTCCGCGATCATTCACACGTAATATCGCACTGCGTCCATTATCAAGGTTGGTGACTTTGATAATGCTCGGTAATTGCAATGTTCTGTGCGCCGCCGTCATTTCATTTTTATCAAAAATTTCACCATTGGCGGTTTGTTTTCCATGGAAGCCTGGGCCATACCATGAAGCTGTCCCTTTTTCGGTTAAATTATATGTTTCTGCGGGGTAATAACGCCGCCCTTTAATTTTGTAAGAACTGCCGACTTTAAAATAGCCTTTGCTTTTTGAAGGTGCATCCTGCGGTAAGACCACTTGCTTAGCAACATGCGCAGCATATTGCGTTTGTGAACAAGATGACACAATAACGAGCGATAAAGCCAAAGAGGTAAAAGTGAAGATAATTTTTTTCATGTTAAATAGCCTTTTAATTTATTGCGCCAGTCTATCGGCAAGCAAGCCAACAGAGGTTGCAAAATATATTGATCTGTTCCAATGCATAATCGTTTGATAGTTGTTGTAAACAATATATGCCTCCCCTCTGATGCCATCAGGTGCGACGATAGAAGCTAATATGTTGTCTTGTGGCAAGGGCGCGCCACCATGTTTGCGCACACCCAATGACGCCCAATAAGAAAGCGGTTTCTTTAATTTTCTGTCATTTAATTTAGGGTTAAACCCCGCAGGTAAGGTCACGCGCCGCCCCCATCGCTCTCCCGTTTTCCACCCTTCTTTTTTAAGGTAGTTGGCGGTGGAGGCAAAAACATCTTTCTTTGTCCCCCAAATGTCACGGCGCCCATCACCATTGCCGTCAACGGCATAGGCATTAAAGCTGGAAGGCATAAATTGATTTTGCCCCATCGCCCCTGCCCATGAGCCTTTCATGTTGGCCCCCTTTATATGACCTGCATCAATAATTTTTAACGCGTTGATAAGTTCTTTGGTGAAAAAGGTTTCTCTACGTCCTTCCCATGCCATTGTTGCCAAAGCGGTTACAACGCTAAAGCCACCTGTATTGCTGCCAAAATTTGTTTCAATGCCCCATAGGGCAACAATAAATTGCTTTGGCACACCATATTTATTTTCAACTTCTTGTAAGGTCGTATAATGTTGCTGGATAAGCCTGCGCCCTTTTTTTACACGGTTTTCGTTTACAACAGCGGTCTTATATTGCGCGAAAGTCTTTTTATTTTCGGGTTGTTTTTTATCAAGACGAATGGCCGTCTCGCTGGGTGTTATGTTGTAAAGATTGGCATTAATTGTTGCCTGTGAAATACCTGCGGCCGCGGCTTTACTACGCATTTGCACCAACCAGTTATTAAAGCTTTGATTTTGTGTGCCTTGTCCTTGCGTGTGATGTGCCAAAACAGGCAGGGATACAGTCAACACAGCAATAAAGCTTAAAACAACAAGAGGGATAAATTTATGCATAGTCTTATTTTCCATTCATTATAGTAATGAACGAATAATACCCAAGCGGCTTTAAAAGGAAAAGGCATTTTCCGTGATAATTCGGGAGTTATACAAATAAGGGAAAGCTAATGAAAATTATCTTCTATAAACAAGCACTGGAGGATTTTGATCAAGAATAATGGCTTGAACTTCTGTAATGCTTTTCACGTTTTCATTTAAATTTTGCAATGCTGATTCTGTTAAATGCATTGCAACATGAATAGCGCCTTCAGGAACATTTAAATGCATATCATCCTTTGAGCTTCCTCGGGCAATCCACAGGTATGGATCTCCGTTTAACATTTCTTCATTGTTAAGTTTGAGAAAAGAATCTATTGACATAGTTTTGTCCACCAGAACTTCAATAAATGCTCCTCTCCCATGAACAGGGTTTACAGCTTCTTCCCAATTTTTTTCTAATTTTAAATCTTCAACATTAATTTTAGCCATGCTTTTGCTCTCTTCTCAACAATTAATTAAGATAGATTCTTAAAACAAGGGGGTTGTTATGTCAAGATATTATTTGGAGTTAAGTTCCAGCTGTTTTTCCAGCATTTTGGAGTATTCATGACCATCTTTGACGTAAGGGACGGTGATGTTCCCTGCTCCTGTTCCGCTGATTTTAACGGAGGAATATCCTAAAAAACGTCCAACAATAGGCTCTTCAAGATGTGAGTTCTCGACGCGTTCATAGCGAAGCTTCACCCAATCGCGCGATAAAAAGCCATTGCGGTACATAACCTTCTTATTGGTGAGGATTAAATTGGTCATATAATAATGGATAAAGGCGTTATAAGCAGGGTAAATCGTGACTAAAACGATAATCAGCGCGATAAGCCAATGAAAAGCAACAGCAACCACAAGGGCAACAAACAGCAAAACCGCTGGAAATAACAGCGCAAACCAATGAATACGGGCGTTTAGCACTACTTCTTCACCTTCGGTGAGTAAACTTTGAATATTTTTAATCATATTTTATATTCCATTCTTAAATGATATTTATGCCTTTAATATTTATTTTAGCATATTTCGCCATTTTAATCATATTTGGGCTTTACGGATAGTCTTTCTATAGCTATTTTGCACATGATTTGAATCGCAATCTATCATTTCGTCGTGCGGACAGATGGCAGAGCGGTTGAATGCACCGGTCTTGAAAACCGGCATGGGTGAATAGCCCATCCAGGGTTCGAATCCCTGTCTGTCCGCCATTATTATTTTCTTCCACAAACAAAAATACAGTTATTTGAGGTCTTCGATTGAAGGCTATATCCATTATTTTTGAATAATGTGGACAGAGCTTGGTCGCGGCTCGTATTAGCCTCCTTACTTTCATTCTCAATGGTAACCATATCAGGGTGGCGTTGTTGAGGCGCATCACGGAAAAAAGTGCTTAAAACAATATGTTCTGCCCCTTCAAGGTCAAGCTTCATGATGTTTGGCGTTTGTACGTTATGACTATCCAATAGGGTTGTGAGGCGGATGGCCTTAACATTGACGGCTCCTACATTCGTTTCTGCTTGGCTGAGGATTGAGCTTTCACCCCTGTTCTGGGTGTTGATGTGTAAATTAATGTGTCCGTCTTCATCGCTGAGCCCGGCAGGTACGATATTGATAAAATTATCATTAAGCGCGACGTTATTTTGTAATCGTTCGTAAATATACGGATCAGCCTCAACCGCGATGATTTTAGCATTCGGCACGTCTTTTAAGATTGATTGCACATAAAGGCTGTACAACCCGATATTGGCACCAAGATCGAGGAAGGTTATTGATTCTGACTGACGTTGTTCAATGAAGGTTTTAATGGCGGAGCGTCCTTATGGATCAAAAAGCTGAGGCAGGCACAACACACGTTTTTCACATTTGTTATCATAGGGGAATAACCGCATCATCATACCAAAGACATCTATATCAAACGGCATACCTTTTTCACGTTTAACAAGCTTTCGTAACGTAAACCCTAAACGTTTACCAAGCCATGAATTGGGTAACGCCCGCGTTAACGCAATCATACGTGCCTGTTGCGCATCAGGGGCATAATGCCCATAGGGGGTTTTAGTGTCTATGTCCATGCTGTCATTTTATTGTAAACAAAACGGGTTAGCAACAATTTAAGGATGGCTTACATCATTTTATTGATTAATATATTGTTTTTAGCAATTGCCTATGAAATCCCTCAATCCATAGAAGGAGATCATATCTATGAAAATGTTCAAGTTCTGTACTTGTTAATAAGCATGGTCATTTTATTTGAAGAATTTGCCGAAACGAACGCTTATTTTATAATCATTGCGGTAGCTATTTTTTACAACATTAAATATCATCCAAAATATCAAAAACTTTAGATGAGCGGATCAAGGTATCCCATTCTAAGTCATCAACATTGGGCGTCATAAAATCAAATTTTTCAATATTTTTCATCGTTAAATTGCTAAAATCATTTTCCAGGAAGAAAAACCGCGCATGGCGTTTTCTTTCAAAACGCCGCGCCCATTTATAATTGCTGCTAACGACGCCTAAGTTTAAGGCACAATATTCAATCACTTTAGTTGCAGTTTGGGCGTTAAGGGGATATACATCAGGCATTAAATTTAAACCAAGTCGTGCGCGGCGCGCCAATTCAGGTACATCCGTATAAGGCACACGCCCTGTAAATGTGATGTTACTTGATGATTGACCATAAGCATCCCTTACCTCATTAGAAACACCGCCAATCACCAATAATTTTACACCTTGAAGGTTGGTTTTAAAATGCTCCAATATATTTAGAACAACTTGCCCACGATCTTTTATACTACCAGCATAAACAAAGTCATATTCGGGATTAGCGGGGGCGTTATTTGAAGTAAAGAACTCTTTATCAATACCCATGTCTCGCATTATGTGAGGTACATTATCTGTAAATGGAAAATGTGATTTCACCGCACGGCTTAAAAACACACGAGCCATAGGTTTTTTATTACAAAATCTTTTCACATCGTTTTTGAAATGCGCAAACATCCCTGTTGAAAGGGAGTTATATTCATGGACTATATTTCGTCCTTTTCCAGCCACATCAAACCCCATAAAACGCCACACAACGTCAAAATCCATCGGGTCATAGTTATCCATTTCCAATGAATCATAACCTGTCCAGTCATCTACATTTTTATTTACATAGTTTATGTAGGCTGATATTTCAGGCAAATACACCTTGGGTCTACGGCCGAAAACAATCTTTTTCATATTTTACCAACCCCTAATAAAAATCCTCGATTAACAAACCTTTGATAATAGGTGCTATTTTTATAAATCTGTTAATGCGCCATGGCTTCGTGCTTTTTTTCCAAGGCACTTTATGCAATAACATAGTCAGCAATGCAGGGCAACTTGCGAACAAATTTCGCACAATATTAAAAAAGTTATAGCAAATTGGACTTACAACAAAAAAACACATGGCTGGTAACTGGGGCGGCGGGCTTTATTGGCTCTCACCTTGTTGAGCAGTTGTTGCAAAAAAATCAAACCGTCATTGGTTTGGATGATTTGTCTGCCTGCGGTACAATAAACTTAGACATCATAAAAACCACATTGCCTACGGCACAGCATGATAATTTTACTTTTATCAAAGGCGATATTCGTAACAAAGAAATTTGTAAGCAAGCCTGCCAAGGTGCCGATTACATCTTACACCATGCAGCGATTGGTTCTGTCCCTCGCTCTTTTGAAGACCCCTCTTACGTTGATGGCATTAATGTTGGTGGCTTTTTAAATATGATGGAAGCAGCAGCAAATAATAGCATCAAAAAATTTATCTATGCCAGCTCAAGCGCTGTATATGGTGATTATACGGACAAGCCCAATCAAGAAGATCAGCCCTTAAAACCTCTGTCCCCTTATGCGGTAGGTAAATATGCAAATGAACATTATGCTGAAAGCTTAAGTGAGCATTATGGTATGCAATCTATCGGTTTGCGTTATTTCAATATTTACGGTTCACGCCAAGATCCAAACGGGGCGTACGCTGCCGTTATTCCAAAATGGATTGAAGCCATGCAAAATAATGCAGATATTCATGTCTTTGGCAATGGGGAAGCCATTCGTGATTTTTGTTTTGTTGAAGATGTTGTGAATGCCAATATTTCTGCCGCCCTATGTCACCAAGAAGAAGCGCATGACGTTTATAATATAGCGTCTGGAGAAACGACTTCTTTAAATTCATTATTTGATATTTTACGAGAAAACATTCAATACACGAAACAAGCAGAATATAAACCTGATCGTCATGGTGATATTAAAATTTCTTGTGCGCGCATTGATAAGGCCAAACAAGGTTTATCTTATAACCCTCAGCATGAATTGAAAGAGGTACTTCAGAATATAATTGCTCAATACAAACAGGCAAAGTGTTAAATGATGAGTGCCCCAGCCGCCATTAAAACTATTTTTGTTTTCTTAACATGGGATGTGTCTTTAAATCTATGGCAAGAAAAAGGATTATTGGCACGAGAAGTAAAATATTACGAACGTTTAGCAGAGCAAGGATTTCAAATCATTTTATTATCATGGGGGGATCAGCGCGACACCACTATAGCACAAAATTTTTATGGTAATATTAAAAATATTCCTGCTTATAAACATATCCCCACCCCTAAAAATAAAGCTCTACGTGCTATTATATCGCTGTTTATTCTGTGGGCAACGCGACGTGAATTGGCCTCATGCGACCTCATAAAAACCAATCAAATGTGGGGCGGATGGTATGCTGCGCTTGCCAAATATATATTTAGAAAACCTTTATTGGTACGTACAGGGTTTGAACTTTATAAATTCACTATAGAACAAAAACATGGGTATTTAAGGCAAAATTTTATTCGCTTTATCAGCTCTTTCACCTACAAAGCAGCCAATATTATTTATGCAGCAACACACAGTGATAAAAATTTTATCATCAAAACATTCAACATCAAACCAGATAAAATCAATGTTCGTCCCAATTGGATTGACAGCAATATTTTTAAACCCATAGATTGCGAGAAAAAAGAAAACACCCTTTTATATGTTGGACGCCTAACGAAACAAAAAAACCTTCCTTTGCTATTACAAGCCGTTAAAGAGGCTAACGCCACATTGGATATCGTTGGTGATGGCGAATTGAAAGAACAACTAACAAGCATAATTAACAAAGAAAACATTCATGTTAACTTCTTAGGCTCTATCCCTAATAACGAGCTACCTCAAATCTACAACCAATATCATATTTTTGTTTTGCCCTCTTATTACGAAGGAAACCCTAAAACTCTATTGGAGGCCATGGCCTGCGGTAGCGCCGTTATCGGAACGGACTCTGATGGTATCCGGGATATTATAACCCACGAAAAAACAGGGCTGCTCTGCCGATCTAGAACTCAAGACTTAACGCAAGCTATAACAAATTTATTGAGCAACCCAAATTTAAGGGCAACGCTTGGCAATGCCGCACGAAATCAAATAAAACAAAATCAAGACATTAAAAATTTAGTGCTTAAAGAGACAAACGATTATAACGACCTTATACGAAAGAAAGGTTAATTTCATGAAACAACGTTTAAAACATTTTAACAGTATTCTTGCGCGACGCGTTTTGAAGTTCAGTAATCATTGGGCGGCGCAATATTGGCACAACAATCCATTAGGGAATACCCTCCGTGCCGAAAAAGAAACATATCTTAAACTTTGGGAAGATGAAAAAAAATCAATTTATCCAGAAATAAATTCTTTTGAAGCCACGACAAACCATAAAATCAACAAAGAATGGATGGATGATTTGGCGTTACACACGCAAATTGTTATCAAAGGATCACCGCTTTGCTATCAACATGGCCGTATCGTTTACAGCGCCCTGCGTGATTATATGGAACAGCACCCTAAAGATCATTTAACTATTTTTGAAACAGGAACCGCGCGGGGTTTTTCTGCTATTGTTATGGCTCGCGCCCTTGATGATGCGAGCGCATCTGGTAAGATTATCACCTACGATGTTCTCCCCCACCACACAAAGATGTATTGGAACTGTATCGATGACCATGATGGTACCAAAAGCAGGCATGACCTGTTAAAGCCATGGCGAGAATTACTGTCTAAATATGTTATTTTTGTTGAGGGTGATAGTAAAATCAATTTAAAGAACGTTGTTAGCGATAGAATTAATTTTGCCTTCTTAGATGGCGCGCATTCTTACAAAGACGTGACCTATGAGTTTGAAACTGTAGCCCAATATCAACGGGCTGGTGACGTTATCATTTTTGATGATTATAACACACAAGACTTCGCTGGCCTTGTTCGCGCTGTAGATAAGGGATGTGATCGCTTAGGTTATGATAAAAAGATTTTATCCAGTGACAAAGAACGTTCCTACGTTATAGCAACGAAGAAAGCAGCTTGATCTATGCCACAAGTTCCAAAAGTTTCTGTTGTGATGTCAGTTTACAATGGCGAAAGCTATTTAAACGATTCCATCAGCAGTATTTTAGAACAAAGCTTTAAAGATTTTGAATTTATTATCATCAACGATGGTTCAACTGATGGTACAAAAAATGCTGTAGAAAAATATGCTAAACAAGACCCTCGTATCAAGATAATCAATCAAGAAAACACAGGACTAACTATTGCGCTTAACAACGCCTTAAAACAAGCGAACGGTGAATATATCGCGCGCCAAGATGTAGACGATATATCTCTACCTCATCGCTTAGAAAAACAAATCAAAATAATGGATACACGTTCAGACATTGTCTTATGTGGTGGTGCATGCATTAATTTATTTTCAAATAGTTTAGAGACATTATGGAGAGCGCAAAATGATCAGGTCATAAAACATTCCATATTTTATAAAACACCTTTTGCCCATAGCACCGCAATGATGAAGGCAGATACGGCAAAAAAACTTGGTTATTACGATACAAGCTTTAAAACAGCTCAAGACAGTGAGTTCTGGATGCGTTTTGCCAAAACAGGCCAGATCACTATGGTTCAAACACCCATTTTAAAGCGTCGCGTAGATAAAAATTCTATCAGCTCAAAACGCCGCTGGCGGCAGTTTTACGATGGGTTTAGAGCCCGATGGAAGCACAATACTGGCTTTCGCAAATTAATTGGCGCATATTATAGCGTTCGAATTATAATACTGGACTTAATGCCAGATAAATTATTACAACATTTAATCACAAAACCTAAATAGCCGAAGCCGTAATTAAGCCAATATGAATCGAAATAACAAAAAAAATGCTTTTGCCTTTTTCTTTAGGAAATATCCCAAAGATACTATTACAGTTGTTTTATTGTTGTTCTTTGCTGGTGTAGCCGAAGCATTAGGGGTCGCAGCCTTTCTACCTTTCATACAAATATTTATCGAAGGGCAAAAAGAGATAACAACATTACCTTTTGAGTGGGGAAACCACTTTATTCAAAAACACAGCATCAGCTTAAATTTTAAAACAGTAGGATCGTTTATTATAACCGCTATTGCTTTAAAGGCTTTTATCCTATGGATAGCCATACGCAAAGTCAGTCAAATTGTTTCTACGATGACCGAAGATTTTCGAAACACTTACTTACAATCAATATTACATTCTAAATGGTCATTTTTAGTTAGTCACCCTTTAGGGGAAAGTCTCAATGCAGTATCCCATGAAACATTTAGAGCGGCACAAACATTTCTGTCGACAACAAAATTTATCTCTGCCTTTATACAGGTAACTTTATACACTATAAGTGCTTTCTTATTATCGTGGAAAGCGTGTATTGCCATTTTATTAACGGGTGCCATCGTAGCCTTAACTTTATGGGGATTTGTTCGTACCTCACGTCAAGCTGGACGGGCGCAAACGGATTCCAGCAAATCTATGATGCGGCATATAAGTGACACCATACAAGCAATTAAACCATTGCGAGCCATGGCTTCAGAAAATCATTATATTGATCGTTTAAATACCTATTCAAAAGATTTAAAAAATGCGCACTTCAAGCAAATGATTTCTGGGCAATCGTTACGGATTTTTCATGAACCATTGATGGTCGTTGCCGCAATTATAGGGATTTATCTTGCCACGAACATTGGTGGCATAGAGGGTAGTGCCCTCATTGTCATCATGGTTTTCTTCATGCGTATCATGACAGGGTTAAACGCAGCACAAAGTGAATATCAACGCCTCGTAAAAGAAGAGAGCGCTCTATGGTCTATTACAAAGGTTATAAAGGACACACAAGAACAAGCGGAAAACACAGGCGGAACGGATGATCCCCCTCACCCTATTCAATTTATTACATTTGATGGTGTATCTTTCCATCATGGTGAAAACCCTATCTTACAAAACATAGATTCCGTCTTCAAAAAAGCTACTTTTATATTATTGATGGGGCATTCAGGCTCCGGAAAAACAACAATTTTAGACCTATTAAGCGGCTTTGTTTCACCAAGTTCAGGGCAAATTTTAATTAACGAAACACCCTTTAACGACATTAAAAAGGTTGCATGGCGAAAGAAAATTGGTTTTTTACCACAAGAAGTTTTTCTGTTTAATGAAAGCGTTAAAGATAACATTCTTATGGGGCGTCATGATATTTCAGATAAGGACATCTGGGCGGCATTAAAAGAATCAGGTGCAGAAGATTTTGTAATCTCTTTAGATAACGGCTTAAACACATTAGTCGGTGAAAATGGCCGTCGCTTATCAGGTGGACAAAAGCAACGCATTGCCATTGCCCGCGCCATCGTTCACAAACCAGAGATATTAATTTTAGACGAAGCAACAAGCGCACTTGATAAAGAAACGGAAAGCGCATTACTGGACACATTTAAAACATTATCAACCAAAATGATGGTTATCATGGCATCACACAGTCAAGCCGCAACAGCTTACGCAGATATAGTTATAACATTAGACACAACCGACAACGAAGAAAACGATGAATAAATCTATTCAATACCGCCCAGACATTGACGGCTTACGTGCCATTGCTGTTTTAATTGTTGTCTTATTTCATGCTGACGTTGGATTTTTCAGTGGAGGCTATATTGGTGTTGATGTCTTTTTTGTTATCTCAGGATATCTTATTACATCCATTATTGTGAAGGACTTAGAAGCTAATAAATTTAGCATGCTTAACTTTTGGGTACGGCGTATCAGGCGTATTATTCCTGCGTTATTAACGGTTATTATATTTTGCCTCATCATCGGTTGGTTTTTGTTTCTACCAAATGATTATAAGGGGGTGGGACAGCAAGTCTTTGCCCAAAGCTTCTTCTCATCAAATATTTTATTTTATCTTCAGTCGGGATATTTTGACAGTGCGAACGAAGTAAAACCCTTGCTCCACACATGGTCATTAGCGGTTGAAGAACAGTTTTATTTATTATTCCCAATAACTTTATTTTTACTTTGGAAATATTTAAAGAAAAAACATATCCCAATATTAATCAGTCTGGCTGTCTTAATCTCACTGGCTTTAAGTATCTATGGTGTTAAGAACCATCCTTCTGCCACTTTTTACTTATTACCCACGCGCGCATGGGAGTTATTAATCGGTAGCTTATTGGTTTTTCTACCCAGTCACGCCGTGCGTTCCAGCTTGTTTAGAAACATTATTGGAATGACAGGATTGTCCGCAATAATATTACCAAGCTTCTTATATACGACCGATACAGGATTTCCAGGATTGGCGGCCTTACCGCCATGCATCGGTACCGCGCTGCTAATATGGCTGCATCAAAACAATGCAAGCTATGCTCAAAAGCTGTTATCTTTAAAAGCTATCGTATTCCTTGGCCTTATTTCATATTCACTTTATCTATGGCATTGGCCAGCGATTGTTTTCACTAAGTATTATTTTTATGAAGGAGCGTCACACAATGCGCTTGCCCTCGCCGTATTGTTCAGCTTCATTGCGGCTATTTTATCATGGAAATTTATCGAACGTCCTTTTCGTAACCAGCAGACCATAAAACTTAGAAACAAAGCAATATACACACTCTTAGGGATTCTTATTATCACTGCCGCAGGGTCTTTTTTATTACATACAACTAAAGGCGCACCCAATCGCTTATCCCCTAATGTGTTGCATCTAGCCAACGCAGCAAATGATAAAAACCCAAAACAAGCCGAATGTAATCGCCCTTCATTGGAAGTCATTAAAAAAGGAAGATCCTGTCAAACAAATAAAAACCAAGAACCCAGCTTTATCTTATGGGGAGACTCCCACGCCGATGCTATTGCCCCTCTTTTTTATGAACTGTCAGAAAAGCACAAAACCAATGGTTATGTTCTCACTTACGATGGTTGTCCCCCTATCTTGGGCGTAGGACAAGACAAACGTAATGCTGATTTTTATTGTGAAGACTTCAATAAAGAAGTTTTTAATTTTATTAAATCAAGCAATATAAAAACTGTTATTTTAGTATCTGCATGGGGGAACTGGCTGAACAATAAAAAACTTCATGTCATTTTAAATAACGAAGGAAACATCATTCAGGCACTACGTAAAACATTAGAACAACTTGATGATTTTAATGTTCATCTTATGCACAGCGTTCCGACATACAAATTTGATCCACCTAAATATTTAGCACAAAAATTTAAAAAAAATAAAATCATAAAAGATAATAAATACGCCTATGCAAAAACATATGAAGAAACAAAACATAGCGTTGAGGCGGCACTGATTACAAACAAATCAAATAATATTGGCTTTATTGACCCTACCGATTTGCTTTGCCAAAACGGTACGCAATGTCAAATTTTATCAAATAACGATATCCTATATTATAATGGTGGACACTTATCAACCAAAGGCGCATTATATTTAAGCCCCCTATTCTCAGATATCATCAAAGACAGTAAAAACAATGGATATCTTTAAAAAGCATCAGCAAGCCCTATATCTTTTAGGTGCCTATATGTTCATCACAGTTCTGTTTGGCGGCATCGTTATATTAAAGCAAGGTGTGCCCAATCGCTTATCATCAGAAGTTATCGCTTACGCAAATAGTGTTGATGATATTAACCCTCGCCGTAATAAATGCCATCAACCCAATACAAAAACATTAAACAAAAGCGGCCCTTGCAAAACAAACGGGAGCGTAAATGTTGCACCAACATTCATTAGCTTTGGCGATAGTTTTTCAACAACGATCGACCCATTACTTGAACATTTGTCACAAAAACATAACATCAGCGGATTGCAATCATCTTACAGCTCCTGTCCGCCATTATTAGGGATAAGTAGGAAAAAACATATAAAAGGGTCTTCTTCATATGATTGCGCGGCATTTAATCAATATATGTTTGATTACATTAAAGCACACCATATCAAAAATGTTGTTTTATTTGCACGGTGGTCGGCGTACATGCATGAATACCCCGTTGAAGTTAGAGCTAATAAGAAAAAAAACTTTAAGAAAGCTTTCAAAGAACAGTTAAATTACAGCTTAAACAAATTAGATAAAAACAATGTAACGGTTTGGATCGTCGAGCAACCACCAGAACAACGGTTCGATATCCCCTCAAGCTTAGCCAAAGCCGAGCGATACCAAAAAAATATTAAAACTTTACAGACCTCTTACAGCCAACATAAAGACAGGCAAAAAGAGATTAATTCTATTTTTGATGATATAAAACAAGATAGACGTAATTTTCCTAATGTACGATTCATCACCCTATCGCCGTCATTATGTTCCGACAAACAAACATGTTTAATCAGTCACGAAGGAAAATCCTTATATCGGGATCAATATCATTTATCACAATATGGTGTGGATTTTGTATCACCGCTGTTTGATGATATGTTCAAACAAATGGTTCATCAAAAATGAACAGAAAGACTTAAGACAAAGCAATGGGCACCACATCTTTAAAAGTAAATATTGTCACCGAAGGCTTATAAAATGATGGAATCATTTAAAAAAGAAAAATTAAAAGTCTGTGTTTTCACCAACGGACTAAAAAAGAACACATATGCATGGCCATCACTTAACGCCTTTGCACAGGGTGTTAAAACATGTAACGATCATATACAATTTGTTGAGAAACCTGTTTACAAACCTTGTGATATTGCAGTTATTTTTGGTGACATCCGAGAAGCACCAGGAAAAAGCAAGAGAATGCCTAATCAATCTCAGGTCAAAGGACGGCATATCAGACGAGGATTGATTGTCATTGATACTGCTATTTTAACACGACCCACCCATGTTGGTAGTCAATATAGGCGCATTGGAATTGATGGATTCTTAAGAAATGAAGCCGACTTTGCCAATATCGGAATGCCTTCAGATCGCTGGAATAAAGTTTCAACACATGCTAACTTAAAGATGAACCCATGGCGAACTGATGGTGATCATATTACAATCGTTCTTCAACGTCCTTTTGATGCAAGCTTAAAAAGCAGCCAACGCTTAAGACCACAAAAGTATAAAACATGGCTCTTGGAACTTATCTCACAATTACAAAATAAAAGTGATTTCCCAATCCACATCCGTCCCCACCCTGGATCGCTAGGGCAAATAGATGAAGAAAAATGGTTACAACACATTAAGGATGAGGCCCCTAAAAATAATATTATCTGGGACACACGCTCGGTATCCTTTGAACAGGCTATGGAAAAATGTAGATTATGTGTGACTTATAACAGTGGCGCAGGTGTTGATGCTGCTCTTTTAGGCATTCCTGTTATGACATGTGATTCGGGAAGCTTTGCCTGGGATATTGCTGTTCATGATTTAAATCAATGGAATCCAGACATGCCTTATACACCAGATCGACAGCAATGGTTGAATAACATGTCTTACGTAGAATGGAACTTAGACGAAATAACAAACGGAGAACCATGGATGCATCTAAGGTCGCGCCTCATGGAATCATTTTAATTTTTTAAAAAGGCATGTAACTCGACCAAAATTCATATCAACTAATTCAAATTCATAAGAGTGGAGTTGATTAAGAACTTGCGTAAACGTTTGTTGCTTTTCTTTTCCACGTTCAAAGCCACAATCAACTGAAACATAGTCTATTTTTTTTAATATATTATGCGCCCCAAGAAGAATTTCAGGTTCAGCCCCTTCACCTTCTAGTTTGAGCCATTTAATATGATCTATGTTATTTTTTATGCAGAATTCATCAAGTGTAACTGCATTCACTGTTGTTTTATTTCTATAGTTTTCAAATTCTATAAGTGAACTATCTGCGCTATCCTCTTTAACATAAAAATCCAAGACGGTATTCTCTTTCCACAGTGCTGTTGTTGACGTCTTGATAGAATGAATTGAGTTATTTAAATCACATGCCGTTGCTTCTTTTATTGAAGGCTCAATAGGATAATACTTTAACCGAAGTCCTTTTATTTGAAAGTACATACCTACCTCACCAATATTCGCACCACAATCGATAACATTATCTCCATCCTCAAGTGGAATTTTGTCGATAAAATAACATGATGCTAATTTAGAAAGCCTACTTACAATACCTTTTTGGTAAGAATATAGCCGCTTCTTAATAGGGTGATATAATTTTAAATTGTCTGCACTAACAACATAAAATAAAATATTTTGATGCATTTCTGATGATATAATAACTGGGTATTTCCAATATATTTTATTCCAAAAATTGAAATGAGCGCAAAAAGCATCTCCGTTTTTATTAAAAATAAATTTTTTAAGGTATTTTTTTATTTGAGAAACAATCATAATATTTTGTCTATTGGCTGTTTTTATTATTACAAACGATAGTGCAGGCAGTATACACTAATTTTAAAACTTTCCTTACCCCTCTTACATAAAAGGCTTTGGGTTGTTTTTTTGAGAGATACTGTTGATACAATACTTGAAACGCGTCAATATCTTTATCGTTAATATTTTTATAATTTTTCATATTTGAGCAGTGCTGCATAAATGTTAAGTAACTGCTAACCACTTCATCCATAGATGGCACATTAATTTTCGAACGAAAGTCATTTAAATGGGATGACAATTGTAATAATTTTTCAGGAATCTCTTCCATTTGATTAAAACACAAACCACCATCCTTTATAATTTCAGGATGACCACCGTCATTCAAAGCCAAAGCTGGCAAACCAGAATGTAACGCCTCAATCAAAGAATTTGAACATGGATCCGTTTTAGACGCGGTAATAAATATATCATGAGCACGTAAACATTCTCCTAAACGAAGGCTGTCCATCGGTTCCATATATTTTATATTTTGAAATTTCACTGGAGAATTGCCAACAAAACTCATTTCGTAACGATTCCAATCTAAATTTTTATCTATCCATCGATAAACATCAAATCCCTTACGCATGTTCGGCGACCAAGATGTTGCAATAAGGCGTATCTTATCTTGTCCCTGAGCGGTCTGCCCCTCACTTGCAGGATAAAAAACTTCAGGATTTGGCGCATTAAAAATAATTTTGCACGGATGATTAAGCTTTAACCCTAATTGAAGGCAATTATCAAAACACCATTGAGATTGAATGATAGTGCCATGAGAAAACAGTTCATTAAATTTAAAAATAAGCGTATCAATATTTTTATCTTTGTTACGGATAGAAGACACAGGGCCATCCAGACGATGTATAATTGTAACTTCTGGCTTTCTACGAATAAGGTTTATTAAATAATTGGCGCGAACATAATCACCCAAATGATGGCTGTTCACAAGAACAATGTCAGCATCATCACAACTCTCCGCATAATACTTTTTTACTCTTAAGCTATGACGTAACGCCTTTAAAAATTGATTGCCCCCACCCCAAGGCCCTTCTTGGATATCCAAAAATATATGAATTTTTTTTAGGTTTTGCATACACTCACTTTTTTAAACAAAGAAATCTATAACGGGTTTTTGTTTCATCAATCACCTTGCATTGCATAAACTTTGCACGAAGTGCGTCTTCTGCTCCCTCACCTTTACGGACATCTAAGATAAGTGTGCCTTCTTCGGTTAAGGCATCATATGCTTGGTTTAAATATGTAGATAAAGGATAATGAAAGCCCCACGAAATAAGTGAAATGATTAAATCCATCTTTTCTTGAACAGGAATTTCATTTTTATCATTGGCTTCACACAACACAATATTTTGTTCCACAATACCATTGCTAACAAGTGTCGTCCGCGCAAGTTCAAGGGAATTATAAAAAGCCCCCTTATCATTAAACAAATAAAAAATATTATCTTCTACTTGGCTTTTATCTAAAAGGTGAAACACAGGATCATGTTCATAATGATTATTGATGAACGCGTTAATCACACCAATACCGCAACCAATATCCAAAACATTGTTACATTTTTGTGGTAAGTGTTTTTTGATATTTTCATACTCATCCGTCATATCGGCAACATAAGCATCTTCAATGGCTTTACGGCGCAAAACAGATTCCATCGATACAAAAGGTTTGTATAGCGACACAGGTGATAGTTTTTGCAAGCCCCTATACGGTAAAGAATGTGTAATTTTTAAATATGCCGTACGTTGAAACAATATATAAGGAATAGATTTTTTAAGAATTTTCATTTTTATCTTCACGCCTGTTCTCTTTTATCTACGATGCTAAAGCATCCTCGCTCTGCGCCATATCATATAACTGCTGATAAAGCATTTTTACAGATTTAAACGTGTGTAGCTTACACGTATTGTGATAAATTTCATCAAGATTACTTTGTAATACATGATTGTTTATATCCCTAACAACCAGCTCAACTGCTTCTTCAACATTATTATAAAGCTGATCTGTTGGTAAAACATCTGCAGCAATACCAACACGCGTTGATAATTGCGGACATTTTGCTGCTGCTGCCTCTAAAATAGCATGTGGGCCTGCTTCGCTTCTACTACTCACAATTGATAAGTCCAAAACATTATACAAAACATTGAGCTTTTCACGGTTGAGTGTATTAATCCGCATATCTTCAAAAGGAACAGCCCACCCATAAAAACTGTAAGGCACACCCCTTTTCTTAAGCTCTTTACGCAACCAATGACGGCGCGGCCCTGCCAATAAAACATGAATAGGCTGCCCTGCTTGGTGAAGTCTGGTCACAATATCTGCAAATATATCTGGGCCTTTAACAGATTTAGGCTTGCACCCTCGCCCCCCTTGCGTATCACGCATAAAATTACCAATAACATATTTACCTTTAGGCATTTTGAGGCGTACAAAGCTTTTATCTTGCTCACTCAATGGCTTAAACAACGTTGTATTAACGGTATAAGGAATATAATAAGAACGGCGTCCCTTTTCTTGTAAATCTTGCTGTGCAGCCTTTGAACGCACCATCCAAATATTTACGTGATCTGTAATTTTTAAGAATCTTTGTCCAAAATCCGCTTCATAACGTTTCCATTCCCCTGCCAAATTACATATAACCATTTTGTTTTGTAAAACTTCAACAGGAATATCTTGCAAACTTTCCCAATAAACAGAATGGATAAGGTCGCTGCTATCTGCTGTTACAAATTCAACAAAGCTCTCTACAGCCAACTCTGTCTGATCATAATCTTCTGCCAAAGCCCACTGATATGGATCTGCGCCTGTCAGATGAATTTTTATAGATTGTTTAGGAGTCATGTCCAAATCATTGCGTTTACTACAGAATGTATAAGGTAGAAGATAGTCAAATACCTCAACCTTCACAAGTATATATATTGTCTTAAAATATTGCACTAGGCGTAAAATAACCCTCTGAAACAACCCTGATTTTCTTGACATCCCCCCTCAATACTGTATATTGCGGCGTTCTGAGAGAAGAAATACACTTCAACGATTCTTCTTAAGGCTTTGAAAAATTTAAAAATATTAGGATTAGAGAAATGTTTGCAGTTGTACGTACCGGCGGAAAACAATATAAAGTTGCCGCAAAAGATCGCTTGGAAGTGGCCAAAATGGACATTGAAGCGGGTAAAAGCGTTGATTTAGAGGTTATTATGACTTCTGACGGTAAAGATGCTAAAATCGGAGAAAAAGGTGCAAAAGTTAGTGCTAAAGTCATCGAACACACACGTGGCGACAAAATTGTGGTATTTAAGAAGCAACGCAGACAAGGATATCGTCGTACAGCAGGCCACCGTCAGGATCTGACAGTGATCGAAATTACCGATATCAAAGCCGCGTAATTAAAGAAGTAGAATTAAAAAACTAAACAAAAACATAACAACAGCCTCCTCCCGCTTGCGGGCATGAGGGCTAAAAATCAAATGGAGGACATAAGAAATGGCACATAAAAAAGCAGGTGGAAGCTCAAGAAACGGACGTGATTCAGAAGGTCGTCGCCTTGGCGTTAAGAAATCTGGTGGTCAAGCGGTTAACGCGGGTAACATCATAATCCGTCAACGTGGAACAAAATATGCGACAGGTAAAAATGTAGGCATCGGTAAAGACCATACAATTTTCGCGCTTATGGACGGTGCCGTTTTGTTTTCAAAAGGTCGTGGCGGTAAAGCAATCGTCAACGTTGTTCCAGCAAATGATGAAAGACCCCAAGCGGCTGAATAACCCCCCTCGCCTAAAGATAATAATTCATAAAGGGAGGTTTTAAAACCTCCTTTTTTATTACACAACCAAATTATTAACATAATAAAAATAAAGCATTTTTGTCTACTATTCTTTTTTAATAAAAATATTGACATAGTGTATGATAAATTGTATAGAATAGCCTTAATTTTACGAAATATAGGGGGCAAGAGGAATGGCTACAACAATTACACCCATACAAACAAAGGAATGTTTAGAAAACCTCAAGACTCTTTTGGCACACGATGAAGTAAATTGTACTTTAAACAAACACAAACTTAGCGATCAACAACTGAGTGTTTTGAACGCTGTTACTGAATTTAATCCTGATGCTGGACTACCAGATAACATCAATAATATGGATGTCGTTAAACTTTCGCGTCATTTTAAAAAACGAGATGTTATCGGACCTGCTTCAGCGATTGGGCGAACATTAACTGAGTTTGCGGCAGAAGTGTTAAAAGAGCCAGCTGTTTTTTGTGAATATGGTGAATATGGTGAATATGGTAAATCGTTAAAACCTGTATATCACGGGGAACATTACAATTCAAGTCAAGAATATTGGTTTCAAAAGGCTGTAGATGCAGGAGATGTGAAAGCGCTTTATGAATTAGGGCTATCTCAGTGGAGACAAAATCCCCAAGAAGCATTAGAAGCATTTAAATTGTTCGTTAATAAAGCCAGAGAGTCCAAACAGTTTAAAAACAATGATGGGTATTTTAGTGGCATTAATCCGTTTTTAATTACTTTTACTTACGAAAATCTTTTTAATATTTATTTTAACGATTACGAGGAAAATTCAGACCCTCTTGCTGCGAAAGAAGTTAAAAAATATGCCGCATCTTACATGCAAGCCACAAAAGAATTTGAGACCCCAAAATGTCGGGAAGTCGTCCTAAAACTGGGATGGTTTGCAAACGAAATATATAACGCTGATAATGATGATGAGGGGGTTAAATTATTTCTACAAAATAATGCGGATATTGACAGCTACCACAACGAGGGAAAACATGAAGTTCTTAAGATTCTTTACGACCTAGATAAAAAAACAAACAATGCCATAACTAATATATTGGAAAAAGATAATTCTGAGGAATTTGATGCCTTAAAAACAGCCTATGGCGATTATCTCAAGCAAAATCTACCTTCTCCGAAGCCACCAAGTCCTGTTTAAAACACTTATAACTAAAAAATTCGTGTTGGTGCATCAATTAAAGGGTACAACACCTTATGAAATTTCTCGATCAAGCAAAAATATATGTGAAAAGCGGTGATGGCGGCCCTGGCTCTATCTCGTTTCGTCGTGAAAAATATGTTCAAAATGGCGGCCCCGATGGCGGTAATGGCGGGCGCGGTGGCGCAATCATTTTTGAAACAGCCAAAGATCTCAACACTTTAATTGATTTTCGTTATGCTCAACATTTTCGGGCGCCAAACGGTACAGGTGGTTCTGGCCGTGACCGCACAGGCGGTAAAGGCGAAGATATGATTATCAAAGTACCTGTTGGGACTGAGATCATTGACGAAGATAAAGAAACGGTTCTGCTGGATATGTCCGAAGAAGGACAACGCGTTATCTTTATGAAAGGTGGCGATGGCGGATTTGGTAATGCGCATTACAAAAGCGCAACAAACCAAGCGCCACGTAAAAAAACACCAGGTTGGCCGGGGGAAGAGCGCGACCTATGGTTACGTTTAAAATTAATTGCAGATGCAGGGCTTGTGGGATTGCCTAATGCAGGTAAATCAACTTTTCTATCCGTCGTCTCAAAAGCAAAACCTAAAATTGCGGATTACCCTTTCACCACGCTTCATCCTAACTTAGGCGTTGTAAAAGCTGGTGAGTATAGCTTCGTTATTGCAGATATTCCGGGTCTTATTAAAGGCGCACATGAAGGACATGGATTGGGTGATCGTTTCTTAGGGCATGTTGAGCGCACATCTATTTTGCTTCACTTGATCGATGGCACACAAGACGATGTCGTCAAAGCATATGAAACTATTCAGCATGAGCTTAAAGAATATGGCGGTGGCTTAATCAAAAAACCGCAAATTATTGCCTTAACTAAAATGGATTCCATTGGTGAAGAACTCGCACTCGACCAAGCGCGTATCTTAGAAGAAGCAACAGGGCAAAAAGCGTTGGTAATTTCCTCTGTCGCAGGTGATAATATTGAAAAGGTGCTGTTTGAATTAGCGGGCATTATTAAAACAAAAAAATCTGAAGGCTAATGACTCCTAACAACCTCATTAAAAACTCAAACCGTATTGTTATCAAGATCGGCTCTGCGCTTGTCGCTGATGAAAAAAATGGCACGGTCTGTCAAGATTGGCTCAATAGCGTTGCTCATGATATAGCGACACTCATAAAACAAGGCAAAGAGATTGCAATTGTTTCTTCTGGGGCAATTGCGTTGGGACGTAAGGGCGTCGGTATTTCGTCCAAAAGCCGCCCCTCCTCTATTCCGTTAAAACTTAAACAAGCCGCAGCGGCATTGGGGCAAGTTGAAATCTCACGTGCCTATGCGGACAGCTTTATGGCGCATAATATAAAGACTGCGCTTGTATTGTTGACCCCAAAAGATACCGAAGAACGCCGTTCTCATTTGAATGCTCGCGCCACTTTGCTGACGTTACTTAGAAACAAAACCATTCCTATCATTAATGAAAATGACACTGTTTCAACGACTGAAATCCGCTTTGGTGACAATGATCGTTTGGCGTCCCGCGTGGCGCAAATGATTGAAGCCGATTTAGTGGTGCAGCTTTCCACAACCGACGGACTTTATGCAGCCGACCCGACACAAAATGAAACGGCAGAGCATATCCCTCTTGTTGAAGAATTAAATGATGATTTATTAAACATGGCTGGTGATGCGCCAGCAGGTATCAGCACGGGCGGTATGAAAAGTAAGTTAGAGGCCGCTCGTATCGCGACCCAAGCGGGTGTTCATATGATAATTACCAGCGGTAAACAAGATAACCCGCTATCAAATATAGATCGTGCGACGGTTTTTACCGCCTCGACCAAGCCAATTAGTGCACGTAAGAAATGGATTTCCAGCCACGTTAAAACAAAAGGCACGATTGTCATTGATGTTGGCGCGGTTAAAGCACTTCAATCAGGGAAAAGCCTGCTTCCCGCCGGTGCCGTGAAAATTGATGGTGAATTTAAACATGGTGACCCTGTTGAAATTATTGATAAAGAGGGCAACAAGCTCGCACTTGGGCTTATTAATTATAGCGCGGATGAAGCGCGACTTATATTGGGTGTCAAAAGCGCCGATATTGCCGATATTCTAGGCTTCACCCGTGGAAATGTGCTTGTGCATCGGGATAATTTTGTGTTAAGAACGATAGCCTAGATCGCGAAAATGCTGATGCCCCTTAAGCATTGTACGGAAATATTCTGCCTCTTGCTCGGAATATACTTTTATTAATTTTTCTGTTTTAGGGTGCATGGGATTAGGTAAATTTTCTATATCTAGCCCTCTTTTGTGCCACTCAAAAATATCATGCTCCCTATCCAGTACAGGTATTTTGACACTATCAACTACGCCCCAAAATAAAATTCGAAGCTTTTTTTGTGTTTCTAAAACAGCCTCAGGAAATAAATTATTCAATTCAAATCCTGTTTCCTCCGAAGTTTCTCTAATTGCCGCTTCAAGAGGGGTTTCATCTTTGTCCACGCCACCACCAGCTAAATCCCATTTTAAAGGGTGATTTTTTTTATTAACTGACCTTTGCAACATTAAAAAATCTGCTGAAGTTGTCTGCAAATTCACCCTAACCGTTATCGGCTTGTTACCCTTTTTAAATTTTGTATTCGCTATCGTATTTAAATTCATCATTTGAACTGGATAGCACAATCTTCAAGTTATGTCAATGCCAACGATCTTGATAGCTTCAAACTATCACGTCATCACATCATCATTCCTTTTTGTCATTGCCTGAGTTTTTGCAGGAAATTTTAGGGCAATCCATTGATAAGTATCTTAGATTCCCCTAGAATTGTTTAACAATTCAGGGAATGACAAAGAGAGGCAGAAAATGCGCACCGACACACCACAAGAAATTCATTTAAAAGATTACAAAGCACCTGCTTATAAGGTTGCCAGTACAGAGCTTTCTTTTGATATTTATGACGGTAAAACCACGGTCACCTGCAAAACGCAATACACGCAAAACAATGATAGTGATGAACCTCTATTTTTAGAAGGTGAAGAACTTAAGCTGATTTCGTGCAAGCTTGATGGTAAAGATGTTCAACCAGAAATATCTGATAAAGGCTTAACACTGCCCTGCCCTGGTAAAGATATCTTTACGCTCGAAATCGTTACCGAAATTTATCCTGAAAAAAACACATCGTTAGATGGACTCTATCACTCTGGTGGCACCTATTGCACACAATGCGAGGCGCAAGGCTTTCGCAAAATTACTTATTACCCAGACCGCCCCGACGTCATGACAACATTTAAAGTGACGATTGAGGCGGATAAAGCCACCTGCCCTATTTTACTTTCTAACGGTAATAAAATCGATGAAGGCGAGGCCAAAGGCGGACGCCATTACACTGTATGGGAAGACCCAACGCCGAAGGGCTGTTATTTATTCGCGCTTGTCGCGGGTGACCTTGTCCGCGTGGAAGATAAATTTACCACCATGTCTGGCTTGGAAGTTGACCTGCATATCTACGTCAAAGAAGGTGACGAAGGGCAGTGCGATCACGCGATGGAAAGCCTGATTAAATCCATGAAATGGGATGAGGAGGTTTACGGACGTGAATATCAATATAACATTTTCAACATCGTTGCGGTGAGTGACTTCAATATGGGCGCGATGGAAAACACCTCGCTTAATATTTTCAACACCGCGCTTGTGCTGGCGCAACAAGAAACTGCGACAGATACGGACTTTATCCGTGTTGAAGGTGTTATTGCGCATGAATATTTTCACAACTGGACAGGTAACCGCGTCACGTGTCGTGATTGGTTTCAGCTGTCCTTAAAAGAAGGCTTAACCGTTTTCCGTGATCAAGAATTTTCATCTGATTTGAATAGCCGCGCGGTGCAACGCATTGATGATGTAACGCATTTGCGTCGTTTACAATTTCCCGAGGATGCGTCCCCCCTCGCTCATCCAGTACGCCCCGAAAGCTATATCGAGATTAATAATTTCTACACTATGACGATTTACGAGAAAGGTGCGGAAGTCATCCGCATGTTCCATACATTATTAGGGCCTGATCTATACCGCAAAGCAACAGATCTTTATTTTGATCGCTTCGATGGTAAAGCCGTAACAATTGATGACTGGGCGCAGGCCATGAGTGATGCGTCAGATATGGATTTTGAGCAATTTAAACTTTGGTACAGCCAAGCGGGTACGCCAGAAATCAATGCGACTGGCACGTATGACGAAAGCGCAAAGACCTATACCCTGACGTTGGAACAAAATATCCCAGATACCGCTGGGCAAACGAATAAGAAACCAATGCATATTCCTGTCGCCGTTGGTTTGGTTGGTGCTGATGGTTCTGACACTATGCAAACTAAAGTGCTAGACCTCAAACAAACCAAGCAAGATTTCGTTTTTGAGAACGTAAAAGAAAAGCCCGTGCCGTCTATTTTGCGGAATTTCTCTGCCCCCGTGAAACTCACCACAAATTTAAGCGAAGATGACCTCGCCTTCCTCATGGTCAATGACAATGATGGTTTTAACCAATGGGAAGCAGGTCAAAAACTCGCAATGCGCGTTATCAGTCAAATGTTAGCGGATGGCACAACTGACGTTCCTGCACATTTCATCAAAAGCTATGGGCGTCTTATTCATCAAGTCAATCAAGGTGGCGTTGATAAAGCCTTAATGGCACGGGCTCTATCATTGCCAAGCATTTCTGAGATTGGACAAGCGCAAAAAATCGTTGACCCCACGGCGATTGATAAAGTCCGCACGGCCATTCAGGTTGCCATCAAGAAAACTTATAAAGATGACATCATTGAATTTTATAATGAGTGTGCCTATATGGGTGAATTTAGCGTCGCGCCAGATCATATGGGGCAACGCTCTTTACGCAATATAGCGTTAAGTTTACTAACATCGACGAAGGGTGAAGGCTGCGCCGATCTTGCAAAAAAACATTATGATACAGCCAATAATATGACGGATCGTTTAGCCGCATTTGGCACATTAATTGACAATCCCAATGCGCCACGCGCGGAAGTTATCCAACATTTTTATGAACGTTTTAAAGATTATCAGCTTGTCATTGATAAATGGTTTGGTATTCAGGCAAGCGCCAATCACGATGGTATTTTTGAGGAGCTTGAAAAACTTCGTACCCACGAAGATTTTGACATGACAAACCCAAACCGTGTGCGCTCGCTCTATGCTGCTTTTGCGATGAATAACCCTGTCGCGTTTCATGATCCATCAGGGCGTGGTTATGATTTTTTGAAAAATGCGATTATTGAGCTGAATACGATTAACCCGCAAATCGCCGCACGTATGGTCACCCCTTTGCGTGAATGGAAACGCTATACCCCTGACCGCCAAGAAAAAATGAAAGCAGCATTGCAGGAAATTTTAGAAATAGAAAATATCTCACCGAATGTTTTTGAATTGGTGAGTAAGAGTTTGGGCTGAACAGATTTTTTACGGATGCAAGAAAGACATTTTTTGAAGTGCTGTAACCGTTGCTAATGATCTAGTTTCGTTGCTATTACAACATTAACTGTTACAGTATAGACATTTCGGTCAGTTTTTTGCTCTATTCCCCATCCATCGGGACGATTCACCTTTGCATTAAGTTCTCTAGTGGGGTTAAAATTAGTAACTGCATTACCACCTAAAGCCCTAGCTTTACTTTCCACGTCTGTTTTTAAATTTTCTATACCTCTACCATTATCCTTATGTGGAAAGACATACGCCTCAGCAAAAACAGTGTCTAGATGTTCTATAGAGTGCCCAGCAATAACGTCTGAACTAGAAAATATAAATTTATTGTATCCACTTACCATGATAACCTCGATATAACTTATAATTATTGGAAAACAAACTAACTTATTATGAAAATAATGTCAATAAAAATATGTTAAAGAAGTTTGATGCTCAATTTTCAGATCTGCTATGCGGGATAGACGAAGTCGGGCGTGGGCCATTATGCGGCCCAGTCGTGTCAGCGTGCGTTCATATCCCCCCTGACAATCTTGATAATTCGTTATGGGATCAGATTAATGACAGTAAAAAGATATCTGCCATAAAGCGTGAAAAGCTGTTTGAGCCTTTAAAAGAGCTGTGCTTTTACGGCATTGCAGAGGCTTCTGCACAAGAAATTGATCAAATTAACATTCATCACGCCACGTTATTGGCGATGAAGCGGGCTTTTGA